>CAZGDM010000001.1:0-56365 GCA_964525275.1 uncultured Thermodesulfobacteriota bacterium
AGAGGCAGGACGTCCTCAAAAAGCCTAGGTCAGGGATAGATCGGTAGTTTGATCGCAGTGTCTCGGAATGATCGCCACCTGCTCGTGAAGGACATCGCTCCAACACTCCCCGCGGCAGCGGCCTTGGCATAGAGCTGGCCAGGAGACTGGCAGAAAGGATCAGGGCTGAAATAGGGGTCTCTGATAACAGAGGAAGGTTTCGTCAGCTAATTCGCCTATGAGGGACTGTGTGCCTTGGGTTCCTATTAGAGGCAATGAGCTCGCCGAGGCGCAGAGGAGGACGGAGGAGGAGATATGGAAACTTGCCCAGGGGCGGCGCAGGCTCCGACAGGAGGTGGGAGGGCTTGCAAGGAGCGTGGCCTATGCCTTGGAGAACGAGGCCTTCAGGCGCCTTCCGGAGTTTTTGAAGACGAAGGAGATGAAGGTGGGCGACATTGTTTTTTAACGATTTTTTTACAAAAGCAGTTTAAGATGAACTGTGAACTTATGAAATTATGAAAAGGAGGCAATAAATTGAAGACAAAAAGGAGAAATCTCGTCAAAAAATTGACGGTGTTTTTCGTTATGTGTTTTTTGTTTCTAGATATTGGATTTGCAAATGAAATTGTAACCAGATGTGGGTATGTGGAGGGAATAAATCTAAAAGAGTTGCAAATAGTCGTAGATGGCGAAATTTACCTTTTATCAAAGAAGACAAGTATTTTCTTGTGTAAGCGAAGCGCAAGTCTTTCTGATGTAAAAAAAGGAGATTTTGTAATTCTTAGCATAGAAAAACACAAAGGTACCGTAAAACACATTTTGATTCAAAACAATTCTTTGGAGTAAAGAAATGAAATATTGGAAATTTATGCAAAAATTACTAGTAATAGCAATGTTTATCTTTTTAGCATTGGGATCCAAAGCAGGGTTTACTGAAGTGGCAGATTATTGTGTTATTCCACCCTTTATAGGCCGTTCTTTAGCTCCAAATGTGGTGCTTATTGTAGACAATTCCGGGAGTATGTTTAGATTCGCTTATTTTGATGGATGGAACACACCAGAAGCCGCTGATGACAATTGGTGCAATAGCTCCTATTGTACGGATTTCAATCCTAATTACAAGTACTATGGATATTTTGAACCAGATTATTGGTATAAATATAATGACTCAGAAGGCTGGTTTTATCCAACAGCTTCTAAATCAAACAGAGACAAGGCTTCGGATGAATGGGATGGCAACTTTCTCAATTGGCTTCTTATGAGAAGAGTTGATATTATAAGGAAGGTACTTACGGGAGGGAAATATTCGCAAAGCGGAAGCAATTACATACTAGAAACAGAAATAGCAGACTGTGATGCAAGAGGAAGATACAAAAAAATTAATAATGCTCAATTTTACACTCCCTTTTCGGGTACTAAATCATTTACAGTCCATACATACGGAGGATGGTGTGACGGATCAGGATCAGGGTATAGTACATTTACTGTATCGGGGCACACTTACATTGGGCGAGTAAATATTGGAAGTTCTCCTCCCACCGGAATTATTCAAAAATTAGGTGATAAAGTGCGCTGGGGTTTGGCTTATTATCACGAAAACGCTTATACTCCTCAAGGAGGATATATAAGCCAACATATACCTTCTTCGCTGAATACTTTGATAAACGATATTAATTCTAAAAGGCCAGATTCCAATACACCCTTAGCTGAAACTTTATGGACGGTAGTGGGGTATTATGCTCAACAGAGTTCGATGGAAGGAGGCCCTGGTCCAAGATACAACTCAGGAGATTATCAAATAAACACCGGGGTTGATCCCTATAATTTGGGAACAGCAAGTGAACCTTTAATGGCGTGGTGTGCAAAAAGCTTCGTGATATTAATCACGGATGGTGAACCATGCCAAGATGGATATCTACCATCTTCCGTAGCGAATTATGCAAATGGAAGGTCAGACTTTAACTGTAATAGTAGGTCAAATGATCCTAATAACCCCTGTTATATTCCTTCTTGCTCCGGTGGTTATGTCCCTGGAATTGAAGACGTGGCTTTATATGCACATCTCTCTGATTTAAGGGGCGATTTGGACCATGATCAAACTCTCACAATCTATACCGTATTTGCATTCGGAGCAGGATCAAAGCTTCTACAATATGCTGCCATAAACGGGGGATTCAAAGATTTAGATGGAGACGGAAAGCCTTTTCCAGATTCCAGTGACACATGTGGAACACCACATCCAGATCCTTATTGCAAAGAATGGGATGAGGATGGAGATGGAGTTCCTGACAATTATTTTGCAGCATACAGCGGATATGAACTTGAAGAGTCTTTAACAAAAGCTATAACTGACATCCTTAAACGCACTTCCTCGGGGACTGCAGTATCAGTACTTTCGGAGAAAGCTGAACACGGAGCAAGCCTTCTGCAGGCTGTTTTCTTTCCTGAAGAGACCATTGAGGAAGAAGGCAATGTCTACACCCTCAACTGGATCGGCCATCTCTATAACTGGTGGATCTACCGCGGTCTTGCGCTCACTAAAATAAATATCAGAGAGGATACAATCACAGACAAAAAATTGAGACTTTGTGAGGATTATGTCCTCAGGTTTGTATTCGATAATAGCACGAATCAATTGTTGCTTAAAGCCTACGAGGACGCAGACGGGGATGGATTGCCGGATGACAATTCTACCCCCACGGTTACTTACAATAGCCTGGATGAAGCCCATCCCGTGTGGGAAGCAGGTCAGAAATTGAAAGATAAGTGCCCTGAGTTGAGAAATATCTACACTAATATTGGGGGATTGACTCCCTTCACTGAAACTAACTGGGATTTGATAAATGATTACTTAGGAAGCGAATATACAGATGGAACCGATGATCAGGCAGATACTCAAAAATTGATCGCCTACATCCGGGGAGAAGATGTCTACGGCTTCAGGAGCCGTTCCATCGGCAGCAGCGTCTGGAAGCTGGGTGACATCATCTACTCCACCCCCCGCATCGTCACCTACAGCGATTATTCGGTTGTCTATGTAGGGGCGAACGACGGGATGCTTCATGCCTTCAGGCTGGGGTATCTTGACACGACGATCACCAACGCCGTGGCTCGTCTCCAGAACAGCAAGGGCGATACCGGATACGATAAGCTCGGCGAGGAACTGTGGGCTTTCATCCCGCAGAATGCCCTTCCATACCTCAGATACTATGCTGACACGGAATATCCGCACCTTTACTACATAGATCTTTCGCCTTTTGTGATCGATGCAGATTACGATGGCGACGATACTACCGAGAAGGTCTTGATCGGAGGCATGCGCTTAGGTGGTGCGGTGGGATGTAACGGTACAGAGTGCATCACTCCGCCTGAGGATACCTGCTCCGATGCAAACAGCACCTCTTGCATTGGGCTTTCGTCCTACTTTGCGTTGGACATCTCCGATCCCGAGAATCCGCAGTTATTGTGGGAGTTCAAAGATCCTGATCTCGGCTTCTCTTACTCGGGACCTGCTATTGTGAGAAAAGGGAGCAAATATTATGTAGTCTTCCTCTCCGGCCCCACGGATTACGAGGGCGATGTGGCCCAGCCGTTGAAGGTCTTCGTCCTCAATCTCAAAACAGGCCAGAAGGTGGCCGAACTCGACCAGGTTGAGGTGAACGGCTCCCTCACCACTTTGACCAACGCCTTTGGCGGAAGGCTCTTTACGTACACAGAAGGCGGTCCTATTTACTTCGGTTATGTCCAGGAAGGTACATGGCATGGAGGGGTCTTGAAACTTGATACCTCAGGTTCTGATCCTGCCAATTGGTCCGTCTCGATGGTGGTCGCTGATATCGGTCCTGTCACCGTATCCGTCAAGGAAGAGACCTTCGGTACAGATGAGTGGCTTTTCTTCGGTGGCGGAAGGTACTTCGTGAAAGATGACGATGCCGACGCGGTAAGGTATCTTTACGGAGTGAAGCCTTCGTTGTGCGAGGGGAAGGGGCACTGCACCAGAGATGACCTTGGCGACCTTACAGAGGTTACGGGTTCCCCCACTGCGTATGGTTGGTACATTAAACTTGACGAACAGAGCGGGGATTGGGGGGCTGAGCGGCTTATCACAGATCCCACAGTTTACAAGCGCAACGCAACCTCAGGCGAGGTCTATTTCGTTACCATGCAGCCCAACACCCATCCCTGTGAGTTCGGCGGGCGGTCCTACATCTGGAGGGTTGAGGCTACCACAGGGGGAGAGGTGGCCGAAGGCATGCCAGGGGTTCTCATGGTTCAGCTCTCCACTGGGCAGATCCTCGAGGCCCGGGATGCTGACATCTTTACTCAGGCAGGGGGAAGGAAATCAGGGCCTTACACCGGAGTTCCTGGAGAACAGTCTGCCACTATCGTGGGTACTGTGGGCACGGCATGGAGGGGCACGATTTTGCAGTGGATAGAGAGGTAAGGGGCCTATGAGCGGTCGCGACAGGGGCGTAACCCTATTGGAGCTTATGGTTGTTTTGGCCATCTTGGTAATTTTGGCCTCTTTCGTGATCCCTGCCCTTGGGGAATGGAAGCGGAAATACGATGTGGAGCACACGATAAAGCTGCTCTACACCGCCCTTAACGAGGCCCGACTGAGGGCTTTTGACGAAAAGAGGGTATGTGGGTTGGTCTGGAGTGGATCCTCCTTTTCGTCCATTTCACTCAAATGCGACACCGACGGTGATGGCCAGATAACAGATGATGCGGACAATGGCACTGAAGAGATATGGTCCAAAGATCTCAAAGTGACCCTTAGCGAGAATTTGGCTAATAATTATTGCAGATTCAACTACAAGGGATTTGCCTTCAGCCCATCCGATCAAGGCACTTTCCGTTACACTGATACCAGTGTAGATGCAGAGTACAGTTGTGTCAGGGTGAGCCTGACACGTATAAAAATGGGGAAATGGGATGGAAGCACGTGTCAACTTAGGTAACAAAGGTTTCACCTTACTCGAAGTTCTAATAGCCCTTACCATTTTGGCCATAATCCTTTTAGGTAATATGGCCGCCCTCAGTATTTCTTACAGGAAAAACGTCGAAAACATCCTTAGGGATGAAGCCATACGGGTTGCTCAAGAATACGCAGACAGATATAGAGACACCAAGAGCGAAGCGTCATGTGACGTAACGGTGCAAAGACAGGTGCGTAATTTTACCGTGAACTATGTGGTAGACTGCACCCCTACGCCCCACTCCATTGGAGGCCTGGCCAATGTGATCACGGAGTTATCGGTGCAGGTTACTTGGAATGATCCTCAAGGAAATTCTCATAATGTGACGATGGTGAGCTATGTGCAGTAGCAAGCGTGGAATGAGCCTGTTAGAGGTTGTGGTGGCCATGTTCATCTTGGCCTTGGTGATAAGCGGCGCTTTTGCGATCTATCTGTCCAACATGAGGATATACAAAAGCGAGACCAAAACGGCTGAAACACAGATGAGCAAATTCATGGCCTTGGAGCTCCTACGTAAAGACATCGTGCATGCAGGGTACGGCTTACCTTGGGACATAGGGGGTATAACGTACAATGAGGCCGTTGCAGCCGAGGCGGCTTCCTATAATGATGCCCCCAATGATATTCCTCAGGCCTTCGTGTTGGGAGACAATGCCAAAAATGGAGCTGATTATCTTGTGATCAAATCGGTCAAGGCTGCAGAAAACACCGCATCCAGGAAGTGGGCCTATTTCACCTACAATGGCACTTCAGCGACCTGGGACTTTGAGGGGGAAGGAGGGGCCTTTGGGGCAAATGATCACACCATTTTCCTAAGGGCAGTTCCGCCGAATGAACGTGCCCTATTTGTGGACAGTGGCAATTGGTCTTGGACAGGACAGGGATACAGCGCAAGTATACCGACCGATACCCTTTTCTTGGTCTACGGCCTGTTTGAAAGCGACAATGTCACCCCTCGGATGCCCTTTAACCGAGTGGATTATTATCTGGACGACACAGGGCGTCCTGCGAGGTGTTGTCCTACGACCTATGAGTTGAAAAGGGCCACTATAAACCACGACAATGGTCACAGAAATTCTCAACCTATCCTCGATTGTGTGCGCAATTTCCAAGTTGCCCTCGGTTTGGACACCGATAACGACACCCAGATAGACAGTTGGACTTCTGCATTGCCCGTTACTGCAAACGCAACCGATGTCAGAAGGCAGGTAAAGGAAGTTAGGGTGTTCATCCTCTACCAGGAGGGGCAACTGCTGGATCATGAGGCGAGTACGGCCACTTTGACCCTCGGGGACAACGCTACGGGGACGCTGGCTACTTTTACCCCTTCGGATGGGGGATTCCCTGGCAATTGCGTTGACCGAAACGAGAAGTGTTATCGTTGGAAGATCCTCAAGCTTGCCGTCCGTCCTATGAACCTTGGGGAGTAAGGCATGAAAAGGGTCAAAGATGAAAAGGGAGTCGCCCTTCTTCTGGCCTTGGTCTTGGGCCTGATAAGCGTGGTCTTCCTCGCCGGCGTTTTGATGATGATAGGTAGCGGAGCTCGTCTGTCAGGCATCGAAAGGACTTATACCAGTGCCGTTGAGGCGGCAAAAGGGGGGGCGGATCTTATATGTAGGCTTTTGCGTAGAGGGGGGGTTGATGTTGGTGATTACGCCGGTGTTGGTTGGCTTACGGTAAGGGACCAGACTTGTTTAGGGAATAAGCTCGAAAAAGAAACCCAAAATTGGGGTTGTAATCCCACATGTAATGTAACCTCCTCAGACATGGCAGATATAATAAATTGTTACGATATAAGCCGGTCATCGTTTGGGGATTATGATCTATACATGAAGATAGTGGATACCAAACATTATCAGGTAGGCGGAAAAGACGTCTTTCTTTACACCATTCATTCTTTGGCCATATCCAATAAAAACCCCAACGAAAAGGCATGGATAACCCTCGTTTACAAGGTAGAGGAGACTTAAGCTACCCTTATCAGAAGGCTCTTGAAATACTCCCCTTCAGGATGGGTTGAGAGGACGGGGTGATCGAGGGGGGCGCGGTTGACGCATAGGAGCTGGAGGGTTTTCCCCGCCTTTTTCCCCGCTAAAAAGACGGCTTCTTTGAAGGCCTCGAGGTCCACCCTCTGGGTGCAACAGCAGGTCAACAGCATTCCTCCCTTTCTCAGCCTTTTGAGGGCCAGGGCGTTGATGGTGGTGTAGCCCTTCAGGGCCTGAGGGATGTCCTCCCTCGATCGGGCAAAAGGAGGGGGGTCGAGGATGATGAGATCGTATCGCCCCGCCGTGCGGCTCAAAAAGTCGAAGGCGTCATCCCTGATGGCTTGAAAACTCGCCTGCAGGTCGTTGAGGTGAAAGTTCCTTTCGGCCATCTTCAGGGCCATGGCTGAGCTGTCCACCGCCACCACCTCCCTTGCCCCTCCGGAGGCGGCCGCCACCGAAAAGCCCCCGGAGTAGCTGAAGCAGTCGAGGACCTTCTTCCCCTCAGCCAGACGACGCACCAGGAGGCGGTTCTCCCTTTGGTCGAGGTAAAAGCCCGTCTTCTGTCCCTCAGGGATATTCACGAGGAATCGGAGCCCCTCCTCCTCTATCATCACCACCTCGGGCACCTCTCCGAGGAGCAGGCCCTCCGAGGAAGGAAGGCCCTCTTTTTGCCTTGCCTGAGGATCGCTTCTGTCGTAGATGCCCTTTGGGGCCAGGAGCTCAACGAGGAGGTCCATCACTTCGCCCCTCATCCTTTCCATCCCCGCGGTGTGGACCTGGACGGATAGATAATCGCCGTAACGGTCGACGATCAGCCCCGGCAGGAGATCGCCTTCCGAGTGGACGAGGCGCACGGCATTGGTCCTCCCTTGGAGATGACGTCTGAGGGCGATGGCGCCAAGAAGCCGTCTCCTGAGGAAGGAGCGGTCTATTTCCTCCCTCTTCCATGTGAGAACCCTTACGGCGATGTTGGAATTGGGATTACAGTACCCCCGGGCGATGAAACGGCCGCGGTGGTCGAGCACATCGACTATGTCCCCAGGAGCTGCATCAAGCTTCTCGACAGCTCCCGAGTAGACCCAGGGATGCCCCCGTCGCAGGGGCAAATCCTTGCCCGGTTTTAGCACACAAAGCGCCATTTTCCCTGAATGGGAGTTAACTTACTCGAGATTGACCACAAGGCCAAGGCCGATCTTTAAAAATGCCCCTTGTCTTTCACCATCTTATCTATGTCGAGGATGGATAAGGCGTAGATTCTATCTTCGAGGGGGAAGGATTTGGGGCCGGGATAGACGATAAATACCCGGTGAAGGCCGAGGTCTTCGATGGCGATTCTTATGGATTTGGTGATCTTAGGCGCGTCGGTGTATTTCGCTTCCACTCCGATGCGCTGTCCCGCTTTCATGATGAAGAGGTCTATCTCCGCCCCTGCATGTGTGCCCCAGAAATAAAAATCGGCAAGCTGTACTAAGGAGGTTATTTGCTCTATAACGAACCCCTCCCAAGAAGCCCCGAGTTTTGGATGAGCCTGAAGCCCCTTCAGATCGGCAATCCCCAACAGATAGTGTAACAGTCCGCTGTCCCGCACGAATATTTTTGGGGCCTTAACCTGGCGCTTTTTGATGTTTTCATACCATGGTTGCAATTGCCTTATCACGAATACATCGGTCAGCAGATCCAAATATCTCCTTGCCGTTTTTGGGGAGGTCCCCATGGATTCGGCAAAGGTCGAAGCGTTCCATATTTGTCCGTGATAATGGGCCAACATCGTCCAGAAACGGCGTAGAGCAGATGAGGGGATGTGTATCCCAAGCTGGGGGATGTCCCTTTCTAAAAAGGTCTGGACGAAATTTGCCCTCCAGTTGATGCTCACCTCATCATCAGGTGCCAGGTAAGAACGGGGGAATCCCCCTCTCAACCAAAGCCTTTTGTAGTTATGAGGCCCTACCTCCATGAGGTTGAAGCCAGACATGGGGACGAAGGCCACTCGGCCGGCAAGGGTCTCCGACACACCCCGCACAAGTCTGGGGGAAGCGCTTCCCAAAAGGAGGAAGGAAGCAGGGTTGTTCGGCCTGTCCATAAGTACCCTGAGCACTTCGAGGAGTTCGGGTTTTCTCTGGATTTCGTCCAAAACCACCAATCCCTTCAGGTCCTCAAGGGCGAGCATGGGATTGTCCAACCTGGCGAGATCCCTGGGATCCTCTAAGTCGAAGAACTCAGAAGGCAGGATCTCCGTGGAAATCTTCCTTGCGAGGGTAGTCTTCCCACACTGCCTCGGGCCGATCAGGACTACCCCCGGATTGTGTTCCAATGCCTTCACTATTCGTTTCTCCAATTCGGGGCGAGGCACGAACATGGCCCAAACATACTCCTTGAAAATTGGGAAATCAAGTCCTGATTTTCAATATATTTTCGGACCTTGACAGCAAAATTTTATATTTTATAAGATCTTTTACCATGGAAGCGGCGATCGGGTCTCTCGTCGACACGAAGTCCACCGCTGTTTACCGCTTACTCAAGCGTGACATCCTCAACGGTCGTCTCAAGCCAGGGGAGAAGCTTGTGGCCTCGAGGATCGCCGAGGCCTATGGGGTATCAATTATCCCTGTTAGGGAGGCCTTGAACCGTTTAAGGGCCGAGGGGTTGGTGACCATCGTTCCCCATACCGGGGCTTACGTAACGGAGATAGACTTAGAGGACCTGAAGGACCTTTACCCCATCCGTGGGGTCCTCGAGGGGCTGGCGGCGCGCCTCGCCTGTTCCCGGCTGGGGGAAAGGGATTTCAGGTTGTTGGATAGGCTGATACGGAAGATGGACCGCGTCATCGAAGAGGGACGTTTCCCGGAGATGGGGGTTCTTAACTACGAATTTCACATGGCCATTTATCGGGCCTCTGGAAACAAACACCTGGTGAAGCTCATAGAGGACCTATGGCAAAAGACGGGAAGGGTCCGTGGGATCTTCGCCTTGGTGCCCGAGAGGGCCAAAGAGTCCAACAGGGAACATCGTGAGATCCTACAGGCCCTTGAGGCGGGTGACGCCCGCCGGGCGGAGGAATTGGTGATCCAGCAGGACGAGCGGACCTTGGAGGCCCTGATGCGCTACTTGAAAGGGGAGGGGGATGCCGTGGAAAACCGCAGATAGCCCCCTCGAGCCCGGGATCTACTATCTGTCGGGTAACGAGGCAGCGGCAGAGGGGGCCATAGCTGCAGGTTGTCGCTTCTACGCGGGCTATCCCATCACCCCTTCCAGCGAGATCATGGAGCGGATGGCCGAGCGCCTCGAGGAGCTCGGGGGCGTCTTCATCCAGATGGAGGACGAGATAGGCTCCATCTGCTCGGCCCTCGGGGCCGCCTGGGCCGGGGCCAAGGCGATGACCGCCACCTCCGGCCCGGGCTTCAGCCTGATGCAGGAGGCCATAGGCTACGCCGCCTTCACCGAGACGCCTGTGGTGATCGTTGATGTGCAGCGGGCAGGTCCCGCCACCGGGCAGGCCACCCGGCCCGCAAGTGGCGACATCATGCAGGCCAAGTGGGGCTCCCACGGAGACTACCAGGTCATCGCCCTTTCTCCCTGGTCGGTCCAGGAGATGTACGACCTGACTGTGAAGGCCTTCAACCTGGCGGAGCGCTTCCGGGTGCCGAGCATCCTCCTGGCCGAGGAGGCAGTGGGACACCTGAGAGAGCGGATCACGGTGCCGGAAAGGATCGAGGTCTACGACCGCGACAAGGCCCCTGGCCTTCCTCCCTTCGGCACCGAGGCCCCCGATGGGGTGCCCCCCATGCCCTCCTTCGGGGAAGGGGAGAAGCTGCTTGTGACCGGGTCAACCCACGACCCCCGCGGATTCCGCCGCACCGACGACCCGGAGGCCCACAGGCGGCTTGTGGAGAGGATCAATCGCAAGATCCTCGATCATCGGTCAGAGATCGTAGACTTGGAGGCCCATTACCTCGATGGGGATTTAGAGGTTCTGGTCATAAGCTACGGCTTTACGGCCCGGGCAGCTCTCTTTGCCGTCGAGCGGCTGAGGGAGCGGGGGAAGAAGGTGGGCCTTCTGAGGCTCAAGACGCTCTGGCCCTTTCCCTCCGAGGAGGTGAGGGAGGCATGCCAGAGGGCCAAAAGGGTCTTCGTCCCCGAGATGAACCTCGGGCAGGTGGCAGGGGAGGTCAGAAAGAGCGCCCTCAGGGAGGTCATCAGTTACAACCAGGCCAACGGCGAGGTGATCGACCCGAGGACCATCCTCAGGGAGCTGGAGGAGATCCTCTGATGCCGCGGGACCTCGAGGAATACCTGCGTCAGGAAGTTAAAACCACTCCCTTTTGTCCAGGCTGCGGCCACGGGATCCTGATGGGGCTCGTGCTCAGGGCCATAAAGGGCCTCGACCTTGACATGGATCAGGTGCTCTTCGTCTCGGGGATCGGCTGTGCGGCTTGGGTCCCGAGCCCTCACTTTGCCGCAGACACGCTGCATACGCTTCACGGTCGCGCAGTGGCCTTTGCCACGGGGGCGAAGCTCTTCAGGCCGGAGCTCACGACCATCGTGATAAGCGGCGACGGGGACCTTGCATCCATCGGAGGGAATCACCTGATCCACGCCGCCCGAAGGGACATCGACCTGACGGTCATTTGCGCCAACAACATGATCTACGGGATGACCGGGGGACAGCTCGCCTCCACCTCTCCCCTTGGGGCCCGCACCTCTACCTCCCCGCGGGGAAACCCCTGGAGGCCCTTTGACCTCTGCCGGCTCATGGAGGCTGCGGGGGCGTCCTTTGTGGCACGCTTCTCCGTGACCCAGCCCCTTTCGGTCATCGAGGCAATAAAGCGGGCGATCCAAAAGCCCCATTTCGCCTTCGTCGAGGTGCTCTCTCCCTGTCCCACCCAGTTCGGGAGACGGAACCAGATGGCCTCTCCTGCGGAGATGATCGAACGGTTGAGGGAGATCTGCGTGACGAAGGAGGAGGCCGAGGGACTGGGGGCCAAAGAGCTCGAGGGGAAGATCGTCACGGGGGTCTTCGTCGATGCTTAGGCAGGTGCGGATATGTGGCTTCGGCGGCCAGGGGGTGGTGCTGGCGGGGGTGATCCTCGGGGAGGCGGCGATCAGGGACGGCCGGTGGGTCGCCGGCTCGAGCTCCTACGGAGCCCAGGCCCGAGGGGGGTACGCACGCTCCGATGTGGTGATCGCCGATAGGCCCATCGTTTACCCCCGGGTGCTGGAAGCGGATTGCCTCGTGGCCATGTCCCAGAGCGCCTACGACCGGTACACCGAGGAGCTCGCCCCCGAGGCCCTCGTGCTCTACGACGAAGGGCTTGTGAACCCCCGGGAGATCGAGGGGGTGAGGCAGCTTGGGGTCCCGGCCACCGCCGTGGCGATAAGGGAGCTTGAGGCGCGGCAGGCGGCCAACATGGTGATGCTGGGGGCGCTGGTGGGGGTGAGCGGCCTGGTTTCGCGAGAGGCTCTCCTTGAAGCTGTGGCCTCGAGAAGCGGGCGCTTCAGGGAGGTGAACCTTCGGGGGGTGGAGCTCGGCTTTCGACTTGGGGAGGGGAGATGACGGTCCTTGGCAGGACCCATAGGCCGGTGGTGAATCACGAGCTGTGCCAGAGCTGCGGAGTCTGCCTCCGCCACTGTCCCGGGGAGTTCTCCACCGACTTCAGGCGCGACGAGGGTACGGTCAGGGGTTACGTCTACAGCAGGACGGATCTCGGCCGCCTCGAAGAGCTTCCTCCCTGTAGTGCTGCCTGTCCCTTAGGGCAGCGGGTGAGGGATTACGTTGGGCTCATCCAGAAGGGGCGGCTCATGGAGGCCCTCCTCATCGTGCTTGAGGACAACCCCCTACCCGGGGTGCTGGGCCATGTCTGCCACCGTCCATGTGAGAAGGCGTGCCTCAGGGGGAGTTGGGATGAACCCGTGGGGATCCGGGAACTCAAGCGCTACCTCGCCGCCTACGGAGCCGAGCACCGAGGGGAGGTGGTCGAGGCCCTCAAGGGACGGAAGGCCTCTTCCAACGGATGGAAGGTGGCCATAGTGGGAGCAGGCCCGGCGGGGCTCGGTTGTGCCTATGAGCTGCTCGTGGCGGGCTGCAAAGTCACGGTCTACGATGCCCTCTCCCAGCCCGGGGGGATGTTGCGGGTGGGGATCCCCACCTTCAGGTTGCCCGAGGAGGTGGTGGATCGGGATGTGGAGCTTCTGCTTGAGCTCGGGATGGAGTTTCGGGGAGGGATGCGTCTGGGGGAGGAGGTCAGCTTGGACGACTTGCAAAAGGAATCCGATGCGGTGGTCCTCGCCCTCGGGGCCTGGAGGGATCGGCGCTTAGGGATCCCCGGGGAAGATGCCGAGGGGTGCTTCGGGTGTCTGGAGTTCCTCCAGGGGGTGAGGGAAGGACGGATTCGGAGGCTCGAGGGCAGGGTGTTCGTGGTGGGGGGTGGAAATGCGGCGGTGGATTCCGCCCGGACGGCCCTGAGGCTCGGGGCCGGAGAGGTGGTGATCCTCTACCGCAGAAGGGCCGAAGATATGCCCGCTGACCCTGAAGAGGTGGAGGCGGCCCAAAGGGAGGGCGTGAAGGTCATGCCCCTGGTGATCCCCAAGGGAGTGCTGGTGGAAGGGGGAAAGGTGAAGGGCCTCGAGCTACAGAGGACCTCCCTCGGGGAGCCGGATGCCTCGGGAAGGCCTCGACCGGTGGCCCTCGGGGGGACGGAGTTCGTGGAGGAAGGGAGCACGCTCATCGTAGCCATAGGTCAGGAGGCAGACCTGAGGTTCTTCGGTGGGGACGGAGGGCGGCTTGAACTCGACGAAAGGGGACAGGTGCGCGGATACGAGGGGGTCTTCGCCGCGGGGGACTTGGTCACGGGACCCTCCACGGTGGTGGAGGCCCTGGCCTCAGGGCGAAAGGTGGCGAAGGAAGTAATGGGATGGCTCAGGAGATGAACCTCTACTGCCGTCGTGAGACCCTTCCACGGAAGAGGCAAGAGGAGAGGCTACAGCTTGATTTCCGTCGTCACGACCGTCCCCTCAAGGCGCAGGAGGCGCGCTACGAGGCGTCGCGGTGCCTGGGGTCCTGGAGCTGCGAGGCCTGTGACCTCTGCCGGCTCCTCTGCCCTGACCTGGCCATAACGCGCGATCTACGCACGGGCCGAATAGTGATAGACCTCGATTACTGTAAGGGCTGCGGGATCTGCGCCGCCGTTTGCCCCAAGGGGGCGATAAGGATGGAGCTGGAGGAGGAGTTATGACCCGCCTTAGGGCGGGACAAACTTTGAGGAAAGGAGGGGTGAGATGAAGAAGGCGATCTTTGTCAGTCTATTGCTGGCCCTGGTGGGGGCGCTGGTGGTGAACGCCCAAGCGTCACCGGTCAAGTTTCCCACCAAACCCATTACCATTGTGGTCCCCTATTCGGCCGGGGGAGGGACCGATCTTCAGGCCCGGGCCCTGGCGTCGGTGGCCGACAAATATTTCGGCCAACCGGTGGTGGTGGTCTGCAAGCCCGGCGGTGGAGGTGCGGTGGGAACGGCCTATGTGGCCCAGTCCAAGCCCGACGGCTACACGTTGCTCTTCGCCGTCCCAGCGGTGATCGTGATCAAGCCTTACATGGTAAAGACGCCCTACAAGTTCGAGGACCTGGAGCCTCTTATGCGGGTCAGCGACTCTCCGAGGATCCTTGTGGTAGGGGCCCAACAGCCCTGGAAGACTTTGGAGGAGTTGATAGATTATGCGAAGAAGCACCCCGGGGCGGTGAAGTACGGGAGCGCTGGTCCGGGCACTACTACCCACATCGCCATGGAAGGCTTTGCCTACGCCGCTGGCATCAAGCTGACCCATGTCCCCTTTAAGGGATGTGCCAAGGCCATAGCGGCGGTGCTCGGAGGCCATGTGGCCATGTTCGGGGCCATTCCGTCCGAGTGTTACCAGTATATAAAGGCAGGCCAGATGAGGCCCCTGGCGGTCTTTTCCAAGGAGCGGCTGCCCGAGTTGCCCAATGTGCCCACTCTGATCGAGAAGGGTATCAACTTCTCGGATAGCTCCACCCGGGCGCTTTTCCTCCCCAAGGGGGTGCCGGCGGAGGTGAAGCAGATCCTCCATGACGGCTTCAAGCGGACCTTGGAGGACAAGTCCTTCAAGGCGCTCTTCAAGAAGCTCGGTGAGCCCATAGCCTACATGAGCGGCGAAGAGTTCCTGAAGGTCTTGGAGCAGCAGAGGCAGTTCTACGGGAAGGTGCTTGAGGCCATCGGGCTGAAGAAGTACTGACCATCAGAGAGGGAGGGGGTATCCCCCCTCCCTCATGTGTTCGGCGATGCGCAATTACGACAGGACGATAGCGGCGATCCTTTTCCTCTTCAGCGTGGCCCTTTATTTCTTCATCATCCCTTGGGGGATAGAGGGCGCAGGGGAAGGGGGTGCGGGTCTCAGCCCCGACTTCATGCCCCGCTGGATCACCATCACCTTGGCGTTTCTCAGCGCTCTGCTGTTTTTCGTGGCCAAGCCCGCCGAGGAAAAGGTCAAGCTCTTCCCACGGAGGGCATTGGTCACCATGGCCCTCTTCGTGCTTTACATAGTCCTCACTCCCCTCATCGGATATTTGCCCGCGTCGGTGCTGGTCATGGCGGTCTATCTTCTTCACTTCGGAGTCAGGAAGCCGGTGACGGTGGCCGTCCTCTCCGTGGCTTTTCCCCTCATCCTGTACCTCTTCTTTGCGAAGGTCATGCTGGTGGTCCTGCCCAGGGGATCGCTCTTTCAGTGAGGAGGCGATGGAGCAGTTCCTGATAGGTCTCAAGCTCATGCTCACTTGGCACAATGTGATGTTCGCGCTGCTGGGGGTGGCGGTGGGGATCTTCGTCGGTTCCATTCCAGGGCTCACCGTCACCATGGCCACCGCCCTCATGGTTCCCCTCACCTTCCAGATGGACCCCATCCCGGCCATCGCCATGCTGCTGGGGGTATATAAAGGCGGGATGTTCGGCGGTTCCATCTCCGCCATCTTGATAAACGCCCCGGGGACTCCGGCGGCCTCTGCCACCGTGCTCGATGGCTTCCCCATGACCCAGAAGGGCCAGGCGCTCAAAGCCCTTAAGATGGCCCTTTACGCCTCGGTGACCGCTGACACCCTGAGCGACGTGGTCCTTATCCTTGTGGCCCCACCCCTGGCAAGGCTGGCATTGAAATTCGGCCCTCCCGAGATCTTCTCGTTGGTGCTTTTTTCCCTGACCATCATCGCGGCGGTATCAGGGCGGTCGCTACTCAAGGGGTTGGTGGCGGCTACTTTGGGGGTGCTCTTCGCCACGGTGGGGATGGATCCCGTCGCAGGGACCTCACGGTTCACCTTTGGCTATGTAGAGATGTTGAAGGGGATAGGACTTCTGCCCATGCTCATAGGGCTCTTCGCCGTCTCCGAGATACTCATCCGGGTGGAGATACCGGTAAAGGAGACTTTGGGCAAATTGCTCTTTAAGGACTCGGACCGCCCCGAGGACAGGAGGGTCTCGTGGGCGGAGTTCAGGCGGTGTCTGCGTACCATCTTGAGGGGAACGGCTTTGGGGACCTTCCTCGGGGCTATACCGGGGATCGGTTCCACCATCACCGCCTTTCTCAACTACGGCATGGCGCAACGGGCCTCTAAGCACCCCGAGCGCTTCGGCAAGGGGGAACTCGAGGGGGTGGCCGCTGCCGAGTCGGGCAACAGCGCTGTCTGCGGGGCCACCCTCATCCCGCTTCTGAGTCTGGGTATTCCCGGGGATATCGTGACGGCGGTGTTGCTCGGGGCCTTCATGATCCAGGGCATAGCCCCCGGGCCCACCATGTTCCAGGAGCACGGGAGGGTTGTTTATGCGCTGTTTGTGGGTCTAATGGTATGCAACCTCGGGAACCTCCTCATCGGCAGCCTCTCCGTGAGGGCGGCCCGTGGAGTGCTCAAGATCCCTCAGCGGGTCCTTTACCCGGCGATCCTGCTGCTGTGCTTCGTCGGAACCTACGCCATCGACAACAGCCTCTTCGATGTGCAGGCCATGTTTTTCTTCGGGGTGCTCGGCTACGTTATGAGGAAGTTCGACTACCCTTTAGCGCCGCTGCTGATCGCCTTCGTCCTCGGGCCGATGCTCGAGAACTCCTTGAGGCAAGCCCTGATCATGTCCGAGGGGCATCCGGCGATATTCGTTTCCAGGCCCATATCCCTGGGGTTCCTGGTGTTGACGGCCCTGACCGTGGCCTTCATCACCTTCAAGCTCTTCAAGGGGCGGCTCAAGACGGAGGGTTGAGTTTTTTTCGATATCCCCTGGGGCCTTTTCTGCTCTTCGATGGATCTCCCTTGACAAGGCCCTGTTTTCCCGTGAAAATACCATCACCCCGGGGGAGTTGATGTTCAAATTCCTGGAGAAGATCCGCAAGCGCGCCCTTCAGAGGACCCTTCGCAAATACGAGAAGGCCCTCGAGCAGGACCCGGAGGACACCAAGACCAGACTCAGGATGGCCGATCTTCTGGTCCGCATGGGGGAAAAGGAGCGGGCCATCGAAGAGTACCTCACGGTAGCCGAGTTCTACGAGGCCGACGAACTGTACCCGAAGGCGGTGGCCCTTTACAAGCGGGTCCTCACCCTTGATCCGCGGGTATACCACGCCCATTTCGCCCTCGCCGATCTTTATGCAAAAAGGGGCCTCTTTGGGGAGGCGAAAAAGCACCTGAAAAAGCTCGAGGAGTTCTATCCGGAGGACGAAAGGGTTGAGCGGAAACTGGAGGAGATCGAAGCGGAGGAGAAGCTCCGGGCGAAGAAGGGAGAAGAGGCCGAGGAGGACCGCTTCTGGCAGGAGGTCATGCAGGAACTCGAGAGTCAACTTGAACTCCAGGTCTCAGAGGACGACCACGAAACCCAATATCAACTGGGTTTGGCCTTCAAAGAGATGGGGTTGTTGGAGAAGGCCGTGGAGCTGTTTCTAAAAGCTTCTGCGGATCCGGATTTGGAGTTCGATGCCTATCTGATGCTGGGGATCTGCCATCGCGAGATGGGGGATTATACTAAAGGGGTGGACTTCCTCAAGAAGGCCATCGAGCGCAAAGGCCTTCCCAAGGAAAAATACCGCGAGGCTTACCATCAGCTCGGCCTTTGTTATCAATATCTGGGCAAGAAGGCCGAGGCTGAGCGGGCCTTCGCCAAGGCACAAAAGGGTTGATGGAGGCCCTTGCGAGGGACAGGAGTCAGTGGCTTGTCGTGGAGCTGCTGAGGGATTTTCTCCAGGTTTGGCTCCACTTCCAGGAGATCTACCGGAAATATCGACGAGGGGTGCTGACCTTCGAGGAGATGGCATCCTTCATCGACGACAAGGACCCCCACCTGCCGCTGTTTCGCCTGAAGGAGATCTCCCATAAGCTCTTCAGGCACTCTGAGGGGGACCATCCGGGAGAGGGGCGGCTGTTCGATCTGGCCGTGGGATCGATCTTTCACGAGGCGATGAAGGCGAGGGAGAACCTCTATCAGCTACAGGTATATCGACCCTACTACCAGGAGCTGCGGAGGCGGAAGGCCTCCTCTGCCTATGAGCAGAGGCTGCATGCGGAGTTCAGCAAGATAGGGCGCCGGGCCGAGAGGGGATTGAGAGAGGGGTTGTTGGAGACGAGGAGGCTCTTCAAGGACACTTTAGAGCAGATCAGGGCCTTCCTCGTGAGGTGCTGGCGAGACAATCCACTACTGGTCCGCTTCATCCTGAGGAACGAGGATCTATTACGTCGCGCCTATGGGCGGGGCGGCTTTGAAGCCTTGGTGGCGGAGGCCTTCCCCGAGGGGCTTCCGGCCGCCCTCAAGGAAGGGGCCATGAGCTTTATGAGGGGGGAGCACTTCTCCGAGGCGGAGAGGCTCTTCAGTCGTTACCTTCGCCACCGTCCCGAGGACTTAGAAGTTCACTTCCTCCGCCTTTATTGCCGAGGTTTCGATGCTTATCTTCGCAACAGATTTGGGGCGAGTTTGAGGGCCTTCGGCCGCGCCGTGGAGATAGCCCGTGGCATCAAGGACGGGGTGAAGGGCTACTTGGAGAGGATAGCTGAGGCCGTCTCTCGTATGGGGAGGGAGTTGCAAGAAGAGGGACGGCGCAGACAAGCATCAAGGGCTTTGAAGCTCGCCGAGGAGTGTAGGCTCCTCTGCCTGTGAAGGGATCGGACAAATGCCCATCTACGAATTCAGATGTGAGGACTGTGGCGAAGAGTTTGAGACCCTCGTGCTCTCCTCGAAGGAGGAAGTTCGCTGTCCCCAGTGTCGAGGGGAGAAGGTGAAGAGGCTGATGTCCGTTTGTGCCTCCTCCACGGACGAGGGGTTTCGCTCCACCGGCTCGGGGAGTTGTAGCGGCTGTACCGCCACGAGTTGCGCTGGTTGTACCAAGGCCTAAAGGGAAGCCAAAAAGGCCTTCCGTCTGTACTTTTCCGCGAGGGAAGGGTCCTTCTTCAAGGCATCCATTACATCCTTTATCTCTTCCAACATACGGTCTTTTTCTTCGGGGAGCTGGCCCTCTATGGACAGATAGTTGGAGATGTGGTCGCTCAGAAAGAGCGAGGAGACCTCCAATCCCTCAATCAACTCAAACTCTTCCTCGAGGATCTCCTGGGGCTCGGGAAGCTTGAAGTCCCCTCGCTGCCACTGCTCATAGAGGGGGGTTCCCCGCCGGGGGGAGAGGGTGCGGATGCGGATGAAATGGGGGTCTATCCGGTTGAGGACCTCGGCGGTTTTTTTTGCGTGTTGTTTTGAGCGGTCCCTGCCCCCGAGGCCGAGGATCACGTATAGCGACAGCTCAAACCCCGCCTCCTTCGCCTTAAACCCTGCCTCTACCACCTCCTCCGGCCTCACGCCCTTTCTGACCCTTTCCAGCACCACGGGATCCCCCGACTCCAGGCCTACGTGGAGCCTGGTGAGGCCCGCAGAGCGGAGGGCCCGCAAGTCATCGAGGCTTCGCCTCCTTAAGGTCTTGGCCCTGGCATAGGTGGTGACCCGTTCGAGGCGGGGGAAGGCCTCATAGAGGGCTTCGAGCACCTTCAGCATCAAATCCGGCTTCACCACCAGGCTGTCCGAATCCCCGATGAAGACCCAGCGGACCTCAGAGCCGTACCACTCCCTTGCGGATTCGATATCTGCGAGGATCTCCTCGAGCGGCCGGACTTCAAAGCGCAGGGCCTTGTACATCTCGCAGAAAGTACACTTGTTCCAAGGACATCCCCGTGTAACCCTTAACAGGAGGCTCCACGCTTCGCTTGGCGGGCGGTAAGGGGGGAAATCGTAACCGCGGGTCTTGAGCCTTAACCTCCCTATGGCCATCAGAGGAAGGCCTCCTTCATCTTGAAGATGGCCTTCTCAACGCCTTCGGGGTACTCCTGCTCTATCCGGTGCTTCAATGCCTCCACCTGACCCCAGAGGGCGGGGTCCTTCATGTCGTCCAGACGCTCGTAGATGCCTGCACGGCGGCCGAGGCAGAAGTTGAGCTTTTCCTCCTTGCTCATGGATAGGAACCGGTCTATGATGCCGAGCAATTTCGGCTTCTCCTCAGGGAGCTTCCCCTCCAGTTCCCCCAATAGATTCAGGATGTGGTCGCTCACGAAATAACTTTTGGCCTCAAGTTCCTCTATCAGGAGCCGCTCCTCTACGATCATCTCCTCCTCGCTCTGAAGCTCAAACTCCCCCTTCTCGATCTTCTCCCACAGGGGCATCTGGGGCAGTACCATGAGGGTGCGGATGCGGATGAAATGGGGGTTTATCTGGTTCAAGACCTTGGCGGTTTCTCTGGCGTGCTCCTTCCACCAGCGCCTGCCTCCGAGGCCCAGGATCACGTACTCCGAGAGCTCGATCCCCGAGGCCATGATCTTCTGTCCGGCCTCGATGTGCTGGGAGGCCGTTACCCCCTTCTTCATGTAATCGAGGAGAAAGTCCCAACCCGACTCAAGCCCGAGATGGAGTCTGGTGAGGCCTGCGGAGCGGAGTTCTTTGAGGTCCTCGACGGTCTTGGTGCGGGCGATGGTGCGGCTTCGGGCGTAGCTGGTTATACGCTCCACCTGGGGGAATTTCTCCTTGAGGAACCTAAGGATGGAAGAGAGCTCTTCCGTCCGAAGCACCAGGGAGTTGGCATCCTGAAGGAACACGTTCCTTCCGCCCAGGTGAAGCCACAGAGCCACCATGCGGAAGCACTCGTTGTAGGGGTGGCTGAAGACGTGCTGCAGCACCTCCCTCGATATGTCTCCCCCTGATCCCAAACGCCAGGAGAGGGCCTTCAGCTCCTGGGCGATCTCGTAGGCCGCGGAGATGTCGGCCTTGACCTCCTCAACGGGACGGCGCTCAAAACGGCGTCCCTTGTAGATGTGACAGAAGAGGCATTTGTTCCAAGGGCAGTTCCTCGTAACCCGTAAAAGGAGGCTATAGGCCTCGCTGGGGGGCCTGATGGGACCTATCTCAAAAGAGAGCTCTCGCCTCATGGCCTAAGGATAAGGCTTCCATGGACTCATTTCAATCTGCGCTTCTGATAACGCCATACGGCCCAATTGTGCTCGGAGATGGTCCGGGAGAAGTGGTGGGTACCGTCGTTGCGGGAGACGAAATAGAGGTAATCAACCTGAGCCGGGTAAAGGGCAGCCAGGATCGACTCCCGCCCCGGATTGCATATGGGGGTCGGAGGGAGACCGCGAAATAGATAGGTGTTGTAAGAGGTTGGACGGCGTAAGTCCTCCTTGGTGAGGTTGCCATTGAAGTCTTTCAGGCCGTAGATCACCGTCGGGTCGCTGCATAGGGGCATGCCCCGCTTCAAGCGGTTGTAAAAGACCGCGGCTATCAAAGGGCGTTCTTCATGGACAGCCGTCTCCTTCTCGACGATGGAGGCCAAGATCAGGACCTGGTAGTCGTCGAGGCCCAGTTCCCTGGCCCTCTGCGAAAAGGTGGGCTTCCACACCCTGCGGAAGTTATCCACCATGGCCTGGATTACCTCCTGGGGCTTGAGCCCTTCGGAGAAAAAATAGGTGTCGGGGAAGAGGTACCCTTCAAGGCTCGGTGCCTCGATGCCGAGGCTCTGGATGAAGGCATGATCCTGACACAGGGTGGTGAAATCTCCGACGGAGGCGATGACGCCCTGATGCTTGAGGATACGGGCGATCTCCGTAAAGGTAAGGCCTTCAGGGATCGTGACCTTTTTCAGCATCACCTCTCCGCGAACGAGGCGGTCCATTATCTCCAAAGGGGGTAGGGAAGGGGTGAGCTTGTATCTGCCCGCCTTCACCTTCTGGTCTTTGCCCGTCACCTCCCCGTAAAGGGAGAAGACAAGGGGATGCCGTAAGAGGCCGCGGGAGGTGAGGATCTCTACCACCTCCCTGAAGTTGGCTCCACGGGGGATGGAGATTTCCCGCTCTGGGCTTTCCTTGGAAGCCGGTAGGGAAAGGAAGAGGAGGAGCTGAAGGGCCGCAATCACCAAAATGGTGAAGGCGACGACCAGCCCTTTAAGGAAGATCCTTCCCACGACCCCTTCCCCTGTGGTCGAGGTATCCCTGGAGGATGATGGCTGCTGCCACCTTGTCCCTCACTTTCTTACGCTTTCGGCGGCTCTGATCCGCCTGAAGGAGCAATCTCTCCGCCTCAGCGGTCGAGAGGCGTTCATCCCAGAACTTCACGGGTAATCTCAGCCGTCTCTTGAGCTCTTCACCGAAGGCCAGGACCTTTTCCGCCTGAGGGCCGAGGGTTCCATCCATCCTCTTGGGAAGTCCCACCACCACTTCCGTCACCTGATATTTCTCGGCTATCTCGGCGAGCTCGTCGAAGAGCCCCTCTTTCCTCTCTATTACCCTAAAGCCCTGGGCCGTGATCCCCAGTTCGTCGCTGAGGGCGACGCCTACCCGCCGCTCCCCTACGTCGAGCCCCATGACCCTCAAATTATCCCCTCGAAATGCTTCCTAAAACGTTCGGTGAGTTCGAAGTAACGACCGGTGATGGCCTCAAGCAGATACCGCCTCAGACGCCTCAGGTACCTTACGGCGCTTTCCACCTCCTCACGATCGTCGAGCAACTCCGTGTCCGCCTCCTTGAGGACAACCCCTCCGGGTTCGACCGGCGGTAGGGGTTTCTGTTCTCGGGCCAGTTCCGCATAGCGTTCCAAGACCTCTATCGGTCCAAAGAATGGGGTCCATTCCCCCGCCTGCTTTATCATCCTCCCTATGGCCCGTACCTCCCCCTCTTCGGAGCGAGGGAATCCCTCCAGCTCCCGTTCGATGCGATGCTGAAGGCGTTCGTCGTCCCGGAGGAAGTCGAACCTCCTCATCCTGCGCAGGATGAAGGAAAGGGGGACCTCTTCGTCCTGGAGCTCTTTGAGGAGCTGGGCACTGAAGAGGAGCTCCTGCCGGTATGGGTCCTTCATTGCTCCAGGGAATTATAGCTCCTTTTGGCCCCTTAGGTCACGGCGCTTGCCTTGAGTCCCTTGCCAACCCCGTGGTATGTTGCAGGGAGAAAAGAAGGGAGGGACAGCGTGAAGGGGTTAGTCGATTTGATGAAACAGGCCCAGAAGATTAAGGCCAAGATGGAAGAGCTGCAGGAGGAGATGGCCTCTAAAACCATAGAGGCCTCGTCTGGTGGAGGTATGGTAAGGGTGGTGATGAACGGCAGACAGGAGCTCCTGTCCCTGCATATAGATCCGGAGGTGGTGGACCCAGAGGACCTGGAGATGCTTCAGGACCTAATCGTGGCCGCGGTCAACGAGGGGATCAGGCGCTCGCAGCAACTGTGGGCCGAAGAATTGAAGAAGCTCACCGGAGGCCTTCCCATCCCCGGTATCATCTAGGGCGATGACCACCTATCCCCCTGCACTGGAAGCGCTCATCGAGGCTTTCACCAAGTTCCCCGGGGTGGGTCGTAGGACGGCTTCGCGTTTTGCCTTCCACCTTCTCAGGGCTCCGAGGGAGGAGGTAGAGGCCCTGGGAAAGGCCGTCTTACGGTTGCGAGAGCGGGTCAAACTGTGCCGAAGGTGTTTCAACCTTTCCGAGGGCGAATTGTGCGCTATATGTTCTGACCCCCGCCGCGACGCAGGTATCCTTTGTGTGGTGGAGGAGGTCCACGATCTGGTGGCGATAGAGGCCACTGGGGCATACCGGGGACTCTACCATGTGCTGCACGGTTCCCTTTCCCCCCTCGAAGGGATAGGTCCAGGGGGGATCAAGGTGAAGGAGCTCATCGAGAGGGTCAAGAAGGAGCGTCCTCGGGAGGTGATCGTGGCCACTGACCCCGATGTGGAAGGGGAGGCCACAGCGCTCTATCTTTTGAAAGTCCTCAAGCCTTTGGGGGTGAGGCTTACACGGATCGCCCAAGGGCTTCCCGCCGGTAGCGAGATAGAGTACGCCGATCCGAAGACCTTGAGCCGTTCCTTGGAGGGCAGAAGGGAGCTTTGAAGGTTTGACAAGGTCTTTCCGCTCCTGTATATAAGGAAGCCTTGTCACAGGTCAGGCCAAAGGGGGAAAGGGAATGATAGAGATCCGCTTTCACGGAAGAGGTGGACAGGGAGCGGTGACCTCGGCAGAGCTGCTGGCCCATGCGGCCATCCAGGAGGGGAAATACGCCATAGCGCTGCCGAGCTTTGGCCCCGAGAGGCGGGGTGCCCCGGTGGTGGCCTACGCGAGGGTGGACTCTAAACCCGTAAAGCTGCGAAGTGGCATCTATCGGCCCGATGTGGTGGTGGTGCTGGATCCCTTGCTCACCAAGACCGTGGATGTGACCAGCGGCTTGAAGGAAGGGGGTACCCTTGTGATCAACAGCCCTTCAAGGCCAGATGACCTCGACCTTAAGGGGATCCGGGTGGCATGGGTAAACGCCACGGTCATCGCCCGAGAGGAGATCGGTCTCCCCATAACCAATACAACCATGCTCGGGGCGCTGCTTAAAGCGGTGTCCGTGGTCCCCTTGGAGGCCATGATGGAGCCTCTCGAGCACCGCTTCGGCAAGGTGGCGGACAAAAACATCAGGGCCCTCAAGAGGGCCTACGAAGAGACGAGGGTGGAAGGATGATCCTGGGATGGAAGGAGATAAAGCCCGGCTTTGTCATCACCGAGCCCGGTAACGCTAGCTCCTACCGTACGGGGGATTGGCGGACGGATCGTCCCGTGTGGGACAAGGAAAAATGCAACAAATGTGGCCTCTGTTACATTTACTGCCCTGATGGGACGATCAAGGAGGATGCGGAGGGCTATTTCTCCGCGGACCTTTTCTACTGTAAGGGCTGCGGCATCTGTGCCCATGAGTGTCCCCAGGAGGCCATAACCATGGTGCCAGAGGTGGAGGAGTGAAGATGACGAAGCGGATGGCCATAGAGGGGTCCCATGCCATCTCCGAGGCCGTAAAGCAAGCCAATGTGGATGTGGTGGCCGCCTATCCCATTACGCCTCAGACCCACATCGTCGAGAGGCTCTCGGAGATGGTGGCAGACGGTGAGCTCGACGCCGAGTTCGTCCCCGTGGAGTCGGAGCACTCCGCCATGAGCGTCTGTGTCGGGGCAGCGGCAGCAGGGGCGAGGGCCTTCACCTGCACCAGCTCTCAAGGGCTGGCCCTGATGAGCGAGATCGTCTACATAGCCTCATCCATGAGGCTCCCCATGCTGATGGTTCTGGCCAACAGGACACTGTCTGCCCCCTTGAGCATTTGGAACGACCACTCGGACGCCATGATGGTGAGGGATACGGGCTGGATCCAGATCTTCGTCAATAACGCCCAGGAGGCCTACGACCACGTCTTCATCGGCTACCGTACAGGGGAGGACCACAGGGTGCTGCTACCGGTGATGCTTCACATGGATGGGTTCTTCTTGACCCATGCCATAGAGCCCCTGGAACCGGTAGAGCAGGAGCTGATCGACAGGTATCTGCCACCCTATAAACCCCTTTACCGCCTCCATCCCGACCAGCCGGTGACCATGGGGGCCTTTGCTATGCCGGATCAGTACGCCGAGATCAAGAAGGCTCAGGACGAGGCCATCAAGGCCGCTTACGGTCCCCTGCTTGAGGCCTGGAGGGAATGGGGGGAGCTTACCGGCCGCCGATATCAGCCTGTGGAGGGGATGTATCTGGAGGATGCGGAAGTGGTGCTCCTGACCATGGGCAGCTATGGAGAGGTGGCCTCCATGGCGGTGGAGGAGATGAGGGCGAAAGGCAAGGCGGTGGGGCTCCTGAAGCTCAGGCTTTGGAGGCCTTTTCCCTTCGGAGAGCTGAGGGAAGCCCTCAAAGGGGTGAAGACCGTGGCGGTGATCGACCGTTCGGTGTCCTGCGGGGGGCCCGGAGGACCGGTGGCCAGCGAAGTACGCTCTGCCCTTTACTCGGAGGGGGATAGCCCTCGCGTGGTGGACTTCATCGTGGGCATCAGTGGCCGTGACGTGACGCCGGAGGACTACGAGAGGATGGTGGAATTGACCCCTCGGCTTCTTGAGGAGGGGCCTGAGGGATACATGTTTTACGGGGTGAAGGAATGATGGACGTCTTCGCGGAGAAGATCACCAGGAAGAACGTACCCAAAGAGGAATACTTCGTCTCGGGCCACAGGGCCTGTCAGGGCTGTGGCGAGATGCTCGCCGTGAGGCTCGCCATGAAGGCCCTGGGAAAGGACACCATCGTGGCGTGTGCCACGGGCTGCATAGAGATCGTCTCTTCCCCCTTTCCCCAGACGGCCTGGATGGTGCCCTGGGTCCACGTGGCCTTCGAGAACACGGCCGCGGTGATCAGCGGGGTGGAGGCGGGGCTTAAGGCCTTGATGCGGAAGGGGAGGCTCCCCGAGAAGAAGATCTACTGCGTGGGCATGGCCGGTGACGGTGGCACCAGCGACATCGGCCTTCAGGCCCTCTCAGGGGCCTTGGAGCGAGGACATGACATCCTCTACCTCTGCTTCGACAACGAGGCCTACATGAACACCGGCATTCAGCGCTCTTCGGCCACCCCTTTCGGTGCAGTTACCACCACCTCGCCTGCAGGCAAAAAGAGCTGGGGTCAGATGACCTGGAAGAAGAACATGCCGGAGATCGCCGCAGCCCACGGCATCCCCTATGTGGCCACGGCCTGCCCCAGCTACCCCTATGACCTGATGACGAAGGTCAGGCGAGGGGCGGAGGTCGAGGGGCCGGCCTATATCCACATCCTCTCGCCTTGTCCCACGGGCTGGCGATATCCCATAAATCTTTCCATCGAGATGGGGCGTTTGGCGGTGCAGACGGGGGTCTTCCCCCTTTACGAGGTGATTCACGGCCGCTACCGCATCAACATGCCCAAGGGGGAGCTCAAGCCTGTGGAGGAGTACTTAAGACCCCAAGGGCGTTTTCGCCACCTCCCTCCCGAGGTGAAGGAGCGGATCCAACAGCGGGTGAGGGAGGAGTTCGAGAGGCTCAAGAAGAAGGCCTCTGCCTTCCCTTACGAGGAGAGCCGGTGACAGATCTCCACGGCGAGCCCGTAGAGCGCATCAAGGGGCATATGCTCCGGTGCCGTAGGGTCGAAGAGCACACTCAGCCGCGGAGGAAACTCCTCATCTCCCCGCCAAAGCACGAACAGAAGGGGTACCCTCGGTAAGGCCCAGAACTTGAGGCTTGCATCTCCGAAGGACGCCCTTTCCCCACCGAGTTCAACCCCCTTCCGTCCGAAGCCGTCCGGATCTTGCCCGTAGCGTTCGAGGATCGGTTCTAAGGGTAGGGGATGACTCGCTGCAAAGGCCCCTCCGCCCTTCAGGTCCTTCATCAGGACCCATCGTCCTTTGAGAGGGAGGTCCTTGGCCCCCAAGAGGTATTCCAGTACCCCCACCTGTAACTCCGGAGAGGGGACCTGGGGGGCCTTGATGACTTTGAAAGTGGCTTTTTGGGGATCGACGCCGTAGAGGTCCCGGAGAAAGGGCACCTTGTAGACACCTTCTTCGAACTTCACCTTCGCCCTACGGCAGACATCCTCCGGCAGCTCCTTCTTCAAGCGCTCCCAGAGATGGGGATGGACGAAGTGGATGGGTTCCGTCATGGCCAGACCTCCTCAAAACCCCGAAGGCGGGGGGAGTCCATCGCTTTGTAGAGCGCCAGCATCTTGAAGACATCCCCCATCCCTGCAGGCAAAATCAACCTTTTGGCTTGAAGGCGCTCCTTTTCCCTTTCCTTCCCCTCGAGCCCGTCGAGGATCCCCAAAGACAGCAGAAATCGGCCCTGGTTCTTCGGCCCCAGGGTTCCGAGGCCGAGCTCCCGGGCCTTTTTCAGTACCGCGGTGAAGTTGACATGGGCGGTGAGGTCATCGGCGCCGGGGGCGGAGTAAAAGTCCGTGTGGGCCCTGTGTCCCCGGTAAGCGAGGAGGGTCCCCTGGGGGAAGGCCCCTGAGAGGAGGGTTTTCGCATCGTGACCGTAGTCTATGAGCAGCACGAACCCCTCTGCGAGCCTTGCTGATGCCCCTTCGAGCCACTCGAGGGCCGAGATCCCCGCTTCGGCCTGGCACCCTTCAGGCGGCAAGGTCTCAAGCCACCGAAAGTAGGAGCTCACCCCTCTGGTGGGTTCCTTCAGCACCTCACAAAAGGAGCTTCCGGCAAGGTCCACGAAGATCTCCTTGAGCCTTCCGCCCTTCAGCACTACCCGATGAACCGGGAGGGCGTCAAGGAGCTCATTGGCCAGGATGCAGCCCCGTATCCCTCCGATCTCCTTCCACCTCGGCCAAGAGACCAACCCCTTGAAGGCCTTGAGGAGCTCCTTCTGCCGCTCGACCATGAAAGGGTTGATCTCTACGGAGAGGTAATGAAGGCGTCGAAGGACCTCGGGGGCTTGCTCCTTCAGGGCGTTGAGGATGTCCAACGCCAGGTATCCCTCTCCGCTTCCCACCTCCACCAGGTGGAACACCCCCGGGATGAGATCTGCCATTTCCGCGATCTGTCTCGCCAGGGTCTTGCCGAAAAGCGGCCCCACGGTGGGACTGGTGAAATAATCCCCCACTTTCCCCCTCGGGGATCGGGGCCTCATGTAGTACCCGTAGCGCGGGTGATAGAGGCAGAGCTCCATATAGCGGGCGAAGGTGATGGGCCCCGAGGAAGCAATTTCTGAACGGATGACCTCTTCAAGGGGGTTAACCTCCCCTGCGATGATCCTTATCCGCTCGGGCATCGCTCTACCCCAGCAGGGACCGAAGGACCCGCAGGTTCACCCGGTCCCAGTCCTCCCCTTGGGGGCTCTGCCCCTTGGGGGTCTCGATGATGAAGGGAAGTTCGGCGAAGCGACCGTCGGTAAGCAGGCGCCTGAAGGCCTCAAGGCCGATTTTCCCGCGGCCGATGTGTTCGTGCCGATCTATCCTCGATCCGCAAGGGGCCTTGGAGTCGTTCAAGTGAATGACTTTCAGTCGTTCAAGGCCTATCACTTCGTCGAACTCCTCGAAGGTCCGCCTGTAACCGTCATCGGTGGATATGTCGTACCCGGCTGCGAACACATGGCATGTATCAAAGCACACCCCTATCCTCCAATCCTCCTCCAGCATCTCGATGATCCGGGCCAGATGTTCGAAGCGCCACCCGAGGTTTGTCTCCTGACCAGCTGTGGTCTCGAGCAGCACCATCACCTTGAGGTCGGGAGCGCGCTGATGGATGAGGTTCAGGGCCCTCGATATCCTGTAAAGGCCTTCCTCCTCTCCCGATCCCATGTGAGCCCCCGGGTGCATGACCATGTAGGGAATGCCCAGAGCTTGTGCGCGCTCGAGTTCCGTCTGCAGGGCCTCGATGCTCTTTTCGTAAAGGTCGTCCTTGGGGGAGGCGAGGTTGATGAGGTAAGTATCGTGGGCCACCACGGGCTCGATGCCTGTGGATCGCTGGGTGCGCTTGAAAAGGGCCACTTCTTCTTGACTCAAGGGCTTGGCCCGCCAGGAGCGGGCGTTCTTGGTGAAGATCTGAACGGTGTCACAGCCCAGTTCTTTGCCCCTCTCGAGGGCCTTCCATATTCCTCCCCCAATAGACATGTGGGCACCGAGCCTCCTCACCGAAGCTCCTCCATGGCCTCCTTGAGGAGCCCCTCGACGAGGGAGCGGATCTCGGTGAGCCTCTCGGGGCTTTGGGCCTCGAACCTCAGGACCAGGACCGGCTGTGTGTTAGAGGCCCTCACTAAGCCCCAGCCGTCGGGGAACTTCACCCTCACCCCGTCCACGTCTATGAAATCGTACTTTCCCTTCACCTTCTCCTTCACCCGTTCCACTACCTGGAACTTGATCTCGTCGGGGCAGTCCACGCGGATCTCGGGAGTAGTGTAGGTCTGGGGGATCCCTTCAAGGAGCTCCGATACCCGCTTTCCGGTCTTCCCCATGATCTCCAAGAGGCGACAGGAGGCGTAGATGGCGTCGTCGTAGCCGAAATAGCGATCGGCGAAAAACATGTGTCCCGACATCTCCCCGGCAAGAAGCGCTCCTTCCTTCCTCATCTTGTCCTTGATCAAGGAGTGGCCCGTCTTCCACATGATGGCCCGTCCCCCAAGGCGCTCTATCTCGTCGTAAAGCACCTGCGAGCACTTGACCTCCGCTATAAAGGTCCCCCCGCCGCGGGAGGCGATGATGTCCCTGGCGAAGATGATCATGAGCCGGTCCCCCCAGACGATCTCGCCCCGTTCGTCCACCACCCCGATGCGGTCACCGTCACCGTCGTAGCCGATCCCTACATCGGCCTCGGTCTCGCGGACCTTCGAGATCAGGTCCTGCATATAGGCCTCCACGGTGGGGTCCGGGTGATGGTGCGGGAAGTGGCCGTCCATCTCGCAGTAGAGCTCCACGACCTCGCAGCCCAGATCCCTCATGATGGGTACAGCTACCACCCCTGCCGTGCCGTTTCCGGCGTCAACCACAACCCGTAGCTTACGGTCCACCCGGATCTGTTCGAGGATGTACTGATGGTAGTCCTTGATGATGTCGTACTGCGCAAGCTGCCCTTTCCCTCTGACGTACTGGCCCCTTTCGGCGATCTGCCTGATCTTCTGGATCTCGGGGCCGTAGATAGCGTCCTTGCCGACGCAGACCTTGAAACCGTTGAACTCCGGGGGGTTGTGGCTGCCGGTGATCATCACCCCTCCGTCGACCTTGAGCTTCACGATGGAGAAATAAAGAAGCGGCGTGGGGCAGATACCCAGGTCCGTCACCTCCATACCGCAACCGAGCAGCCCCTCAAGCAGCGCATCGTGAAAGGGCTCGGAACTCAAGCGGCAGTCCCTGCCCAGGGTGATCCTCTTTACTCCCCTTTGGGCGTAGTAGGTCCCGATGGCGTGGCCAAGCTCCTTTACCGTCTCCGGGGTCAGGTCCTCTCCTTCCACCCCCCTTATGTCGTATTCCCTGAAGATCCTCGGGTGAAGCTCCATCTCCTCACCTCCTTTCCGATGGGTTCCCCTTGGCGATGGCCTCGAGCTCCCTTAAATTCGCCACCAAAGCGGAGAGGAACCCTCCGGGATCGCGGATCCCCCCTGGAGAACCCGGTTTGAGGAGGCCCTCCATTACCCTGAGGAGGGTATGGGCTTCCTCCAAAGTCATCTCTATAACTACAGGGAAGACCTTCTCCTCTCCTTCATAGATCACGTTCATCCATTTCCTCCCTCATCTTGCGTATCCTCATGTCCTTGAGCACCTCTTCAAAACGCCTCCTCACGAAGCGTTCTAGAAAGGCCCTATGTTCCATGTAAGGGAGGGCGTTCCTTTCAAAGTGGGACAGCAGTTCCCCCTTCACCTTCTCCAATTCGTCCTCCAGCACCCCTATCTTGGTCAGCTCACGGCGGTACTCTACCTCCTCTCCCAATTCCTCCCTTGCCTCTTCGCCTAAGGGATCGGTGATCATCCCCTCGAGGTACGAGGGCTTCACCCTCACCTTCCCCCTTATCAGAAGTTTCACGTTCCAGTAACCCCCGTAATAGCTCTTGCTAAGGTCGATGGCCTCGAGCTTCAAGCCGTTTTTCAGGGCCCAACTACGGATCACCTTGGCCATCCTTTAACTCTTTAACTCCAGGGCCATGGCGATCTCGTCACAATTGGGGAACTTCACACAGCGCAGGCAATCCCCCCATATCTTGTGGGGGAGGGTGGCCTTTTCGACCACCTCGAAGCCGAAACGGCGGAAGTACTCGGGGATATAGGTGAGGAGGAAGACCTTGGCTATCCCCAGCTCCTTAGCCTCGTGAAGGCAGGCCTCCACGAGTTTCCCCCCCACGCCCTTTCCCTGTACGTCTTCGGCGACCGCGAGGGATCTAATCTCGGCCAGGTCCTCCCAGCAGATGTGCAGCGCGCACACCCCTACCACAAGGCCATCCTCCTCGAAGAGGAAGAAATCCCGGAGGTTGTCGTAGATCTCCCCCAGGGAGCGCTGTAGCAACAGTCCTCGGGAGGCGTAGAAGTTGATGAGATCTTGGATGCGGGGGACGTCCGAGATCCTGGCTTTGCGCACGATGCCCTTCATCTCCGTAGCATTTCCTCTACATGTCTCAGGGTGGCCTCGCTCACTTTTGTCCCGGCGAACATACGGGCGATCTCCTTTTTGCGTTCCTCTCCCTCTATAGGCTCCACCCTGACCACGGTCCTCGATCCCACAACCTCTTTCCTCACCCTCAAATGGTGATGGGCCTGGGATGCTATCTGGGGAAGGTGAGTTACGCACAACACTTGGTGCCTCTGGGCCAGGGCTTTGAGTCTTTCGCCAACCGCTTCAGCGGCCACGCCGCCTATACCCGCATCTATCTCGTCGAAGATCAGGGTCATCCCTGCGCCCCCCTTGGAGACCCCCTTTAAGGCCAGCATCATGCGGGAGAGTTCCCCCCCGGATGCAATGGCGGCAAGAGGCTTGGGCCTTTCGCCGGGGTTGGCCGAGAAGAGGAACTCCCCTTCCTCTGCCCCCCACAGGCCGAGGGTTTTCCCTCCGACGGTGACCGTCTCCCCCCTGGGAGCGAAAAAGGCCACCGAGAAGCTCACCTTCGGCATCCCCAGTCCCTCCAGCTCGACCCGCATCGCCCTGGATAGGGCCTCGGCGGTCCTCCTCCTCCCTTCGGAGAGCTCCTCTACCCTCTTCTTCATCTCCTCGGCAAGCTCCTCCAGTTTCCCCCTCAGGGTGGGAATTTCTTCCTCGATCCCTTCGGTTTCTGCAAGTTCCCTCTTCAGTCCCTCGAGGAATTCGAGGAGCTCTGCCACGTTCGCCACCCCGTACTTGCCCTTGAGCCTTTGCAAGTGGTGAAGTCTCGCCTCCACCTCCTCAAGTTCCGCGGGATCGTGTTCTAAGGATGAAGCGTAGCCCTCTGCCCCCGTCGCCACTTCCTCGATCGCCAAACGCGCCTCCTCCAAGGCCTTGGACCACTGACCAAAAGCATCGTCTAAGGAAGAGACCTTTCCGAGTTCCCGTAGGGCGTGGGATATGCGCCGAAGGGCTCCCTCATCCCCCGATAGAGCGGTCTGCACCGTTGCCAACGCCTCCATCACCTTGTGCTTCTGCAGCAGGAGTTCCCGTCTTTGCAGGAGGCGCTCCTCCTCGGCGGGATCGAGGTGGGCAGCCTCGAGTTCCCGTATCTGGAAGAGGAGGAATTCCCTCTTCCTCTGGGCTTCGGCCTTCTGCGATAGGAGTTCCTGAAGCCTCCTTTCAAGGGATCTGTACTCGTCGAAGAGGCGGCGGTATTCCCTCCGTTTGGAACTCAATCCCCCGAACTCGTCGAGCAACTCCAGATGATGCTGGGGATCCCTCAGAAAGTAATGTTGGTCCTGCCCGTAGATGTCCATCAATTTCCGGGCTGTTGCCTCCAACTGGGCAAGGGATACGAGTTTTCCGTCCACGTATGATCGACCGCGTCCTGTAGAGCTTATCACCCGTCGCAGTACCACTTCTCTGCCATCGGGCAGGCAGAAGAGAGCCTCTACTGTCCCTTCCTTGGCTCCGGTGCGTAGCAGGGCTGAGGAGGCCTTTCCCCCCGAGAGGAGACCCAGGGCGTTGACCACCATCGACTTCCCCACCCCGGTCTCCCCGGTAAGGACGTTAAACCCCGGGTGGAAATCTATGGTGACCTCCTCGATGATGGCCAGGTTCTCTATCCTGAGGCTTACGAGCAAGGCTCCCCTTCACCCCCTCGCGGGGCGGGAAGGTCCCCTCCCCACCTCAGCTTCGTCCGCAGGAGTTCAAAATAGGCCCTGAAGGGGGATTTCACCAGGAGTACTTCCCCTGGCGCCTTGGTTATCTCCACCCTCGCCTCTTGGGGGAGACGGAGGCCCACCTGGCCGTCCAAGGTCAGATAGACCTCTTCGCCTTCAGAGGAGAGGGTGACGGCTATCTTCGACTCCTCGGGTACCAAAAGGGGACGGTTGGTAAGGGTGTGGGGGCAGATGGGGACGATGATGATGGCGGGCAGACTGGGGTGGACGATGGGCCCCCCTGCAGCGAGGCAGTAGGCAGTGGACCCTGTGGGCGTCGAGATTATGAGGCCATCGGCGCGGAAGGTGGTGAGGTATTGTCCATCGACCTCCGCTCTCAGGGTGATCATCCTGGCCAAAGCGCCCTTGTTTATCACCACGTCGTTGAGCACGGTGTACTCTTTGGGCTCAGGCGACCTTAGCACGGCCTTCAGGGTCATCCTGCGCTCCACCTCGAAATCCCCCCTCAGTACCCGCTCCATGGCCGGATAGAGCTCATCCCGCGGGATCACGGTGAGGAACCCCAGTCCCCCGAGGTTCACCCCTAAAATGGGCACCGGTGCTCCGGCGACCATCCTGGCCGCCGCTAACATCGTTCCATCCCCTCCCAGGACTACGATTAAATCGACCTCCTTGCGGAAGCCCTCAGGGTTCAACCCTCGAAGGCCCGTTTCCCTCGCTACCCCTTCTTCCACAAAGACCTCAAGGCCCCTTGAGTCCAGCCAGTGCGCCAACTCCTTTAAGGCCTCGAGGGCCTCAGGGCGGTTGCGCTTAGCTACTATACCTATACGCTTCACGAGCCGAAAATATCACGGCCTTTACCTTGACGCAAGGAGAGGGGGTGGGTATCATGGCCGAAAACCAGCCAAAGGAGGGAGGGACAATGGTGAAGGACAGAGGATTGAGGGTTCTGGTGGCCATCCTGTTAGGGATGGCGCTGGTCCTCGGGGTCACCTCCGATGGTAACGCTGGAAAGAAGAAGACTATATCCCTGATAATCGCCACTGCGACCACCGGTGGTACTTACTATCCCATGGGTGTGGGGATGGCCTCCTTGTGGACCATAAAGCTCGTCAAGAAATATGGTATTCAAGTTCAGGCCATCACCTCCGCGGGCTCCGGGGAGAACGTAAACATGCTGCGTGGCAAAGAGGTCGACTTGGCGATCCTGCAGGGGCTCTTTGGAAAGATGGCTTGGAATGGCATCGGTGTTTACAAGAACAAGCCCTACAAAGAGCTCCGTTCCATTACCATGCTCTGGCCCAATGTGGAGCATTTCGTGATCATGAAGGACAAGGTAAAAACGGGTACCGTCACAGACATAAAAGGCCTTCGGTTTTCGGTAGGACGTGCTGGCAGCGGCACCGAGCGCTCCACCCTCACCATCATGCAGGGCGTCGGCCTGAGCATTAAGGACATAAAGCCGGAGTATCTCGGCTACTTCGAATCCGCCCAGGCGATGAAGGACAAGAGGATCGACGGAGCCAGCCTGTGTGCCGGGCCGCCTGTGGCGGCGGTGACCGACATCTTCGCCGCCCCTGGGATAAAGGCGGCGATCTTGGAGTTCACCGACCAGCAACTCAAACAGATCAACTCCAAGACCGCCTATCCCGGCTTTCGTTACATTATCCCCGCCAATACCTATCCTGGGCAGACCAAACCGGTACGGTCCATCGCCCAGCCCAACTTCCTCGGGGTGAGGGCGGATGTGGATGAGCAGGTCGTATATCTCCTCACCAAGACCCTTTTCGAGAACCCCGAATACCTGAAGAACGTCCACAAGATGGGCGCCTTTATCAAACTGGAAAACGCCCTGAACGGTCTCCCTGCTCCCCTTCACCCCGGTGCCTACAAGTATTACAAGGAAAAGGGATTGAGCATCCCCCCTAACCTTGTGCCTCCTGAGGCCAAGTGAAGTAGATCGTGCAGGAGGGGGCTTCCATGAGGAGGCCCCCTCTTTTTTGTGGGGCTGACGTGAAGGTAGAGGACACGGGAGAGGTAAAGGTCACCTTCAGGCAGCTTTGGGGGCCGTGGAGGAGGGTCGTCTACGTTATAGCGGTCTTTTGCTCCCTCTTCCATCTGTGGGTGAACACGATAGGGGTGATGCCCGCCATCTACCGGAACGCCGTCCATATGGGCTTCATCCTCGTCTTGGCTTTCCTTCTATACCCTCTGTCGAAGAAGGCCCCCCGGAAGGGCTTTGCCATAGACGTATTCTTGGCCTGCCTGGCTGCGGCTGCCGCCGTCTACATCCTCCTCTTCGAGGAAGAACTCCACCTCGAACGGGCCTCTGTCCCCATCCTGAGGGATCACATCTTCGCCGCCATCGCCCTCATAGTGCTTTTGGTCGGTACCCAGAGGGCCACTGGCTGGGTGATACCCTTGCTCTCCCTTTTCTTCCTCTCCTACGCCCTCTTTCTGGGGAAGCTGATCCCCGGGGCCTTCCACTACCGGGGGGTGGCCTTGGGCAGGTTGCTCTACAGGATGTATCTCACCGACGAGGGGATATTCGGGGTCGTCTGTAGTGTTTCAGCCACCTATGTGTATCTATTCATCCTCTTCGGGGCCTTCCTCCTGAAATCGGGCGCTGGGGAGTTCATCATCAGGCTCGCCCAAGCCATAGCTGGTAGGAGGGTGGGAGGGCCGGCTAAGATAGCGGTGCTGTCCAGCGGCCTCATGGGCTCTGTGTCGGGGAGCGCTGTAGCCAACACTGTGGCCACGGGTTCTTTCACCATCCCTTTGATGAAGCGCATGGGCTATCGGCCGGCCTTTGCCGCAGCCGTTGAGGCCGCCGCATCCACGGGAGGGCAGCTTATGCCCCCCATCATGGGCGCTGGGGCCTTCATCATGGCCCAGTGGACGGGGATCTCCTATCTGAAGATCATCGCCGTTGCGGCCATCCCTGCGGTCATGTACTTCCTCTCGGTGGGTTTCTTCGTCCATATAGAGGCCTTGAAGATGGGCCTGAAACCGCTGACCGACGAGGAAGTCCCTCCTATAGGGCAGACCATTAAAGAGGGCGCCAACTTCCTCGTCCCGGTAGGACTCCTCGTCTTCCTCTTGGTCAGGGGTTTCACCCCGACCTATGCCGCCTGCCTCGGCATTTTGGCCATCGTGGTCACGAGCTGGTTTTCCAAAAGGACGAGGATGGGACTCAGGGACATACTGGACGCCCTTGAGATGGGTGCCAGGAACAGCATCTCCACAGCGGCCATCCTGATCTGTGCGGGTACGATCATCGGGGTGGTGGGTATCACCGGGGTGGGGATCACCTTCAGCCAGATGGTCATTGACCTCTCGGGTGGACACCTCTTCTGGGCCATAGTGCTTGTGATGTTGGCTTCATTGCTGCTGGGGATGGGCCTTCCGGTGACCGCCTCCTACATCTTCCTGGCGGTGCTCGCCGCTCCTGCCCTTAAGGGGTTGGGGATTTCGCTTCTTGCCGCCCACATGATCATCTTCTGGTACAGCCAGGACGCCAATGTGACCCCGCCGGTCTGCCTCGCCGCTTACAGCGCAGCCGGCATTGCGGGATCGAAACCCATGGAGACCGGCTTTTTGGCCTGGAAGCTGGCCAAGGGCCTCTATATCATCCCCTTCCTCTTTGCCTACTCCCCCCTGCTGTTCGAAGGACCGGTCCACCAGGTCCTCATCACCGCTATCTGTGCGACCCTGGGACTTTTCGCCTTTACGGTGCTGACGGAGGGGTTCTTCCTGCAGAAGCTGAGGCCCTGGGAATGGCCTCTGGTCGTGGGGGCAACCGGCGGCCTGCTCTGGCCCCATGACTTGGCCAGGGTTGGAGGGTTCATCTTTCTTCTGGCCCTCTATCTGTTCCAGAGGCGCAAAAGTCCATAGACATCCATGAAGCCGAAGATAGTGGTCATCCTCGGGCCCACCGCTGCGGGAAAGAGCGAGCTGGGCCTGAAATTGGCCAGGGCCCTGGGGGGCGAGATCATCAGCGCCGATTCCATGCAGGTCTACCGTCTGATGGACATCGGGACTGCCAAGCCGCCCCCTGAGGTGCGACGGGAAGTCCCCCATCACCTCATCGATGTGGTTTGGCCCGATGAGGATTTCAGCGCGGGGGATTTCCGACGGAGGGCCCGGCAGGCCGTGGAGGAGATTTCCTCCAGGGGAAAAGTGCCCTTGGTGGTGGGGGGGACGGGGCTATACATACGAGCTCTCACAGAGGGTTTGATCGAAGGGGTAAGGGGGGACGCAAAACTGAGGGAAAGGCTCCACGAGGAAGCAGAGAGGGTCGGCAGTATGGAGTTGTGGAGGCGTCTCAAGGAGATAGATCCGGAAAGCGCTCGTAAGATCCACCCCAACGACCTGTATCGTATCATAAGGGCCTTGGAGATATACGAGATCACCGGAGAGCCGCCTTCTGTCTTGAGGGGCCGCCATCAATTCCGGGATCGTCCTTATGAGGTACTCAAAATCGGCCTTACGAGACCGAGGGAAGAGCTTTACCGCAAAATTGATCAGCGGGTGGAGGAGATGATAAAAGGAGGGCTAGAAAAAGAGGTGAGGGAGCTGCTCGACCGGGGATACGGGCCGGAGTTGAAGAGCATGAAGGCCATTGGATACAAGGAAATGGTCCAATATCTCCAGGGCGAAGTGAGCTTCGAGGAAGCCAAAAGGAGGATGAAGAGGGATACACGGCACTTCGCCAAGAGACAGGTGACTTGGTTCAAGAGAGACCCTGAGATATATTGGTTCAGGTACCCTCAGGAGGAGAGGGGCATTTTCGATGTCGTCGTCCGGTTTTTAGGGAAAGGAGGGGCGCATGGAGGATAGAGGCCAGAGGAAGACCATTAAGCTTCAAGACGCCTTCCTCAACCGCATGAGGAAGGAGAGGCGATGGGTGGCCGTGGGATTGCTCTCCGGAGACAAGCTCTTCGGCAACATCACCGGATTTGACAGCTATTGCATCCACTTAAAGGGCTTTGGTGACGAGGAGCACCTCATCTACAAACACGCCATCACCTCCATATCGCCCACCGAGGGCCAATCCGGCTGATGCCAGACCTGAAGAGGATCATAGAGGCCCTGCTCTTCACCCATGGGCATCCCCTTACCGTCAGGGAGTTGGCGGAGCTTCTCCCCGAATGGAGCAGGGAGGAAGTGGCCAAGGCGGCCGAGGAGCTCCTCCAGGAATACGAGGAGCGAGGGGTGTCCTTTAAGGTGGAGCGGATAGCCGGGGGGTATCAGTTCAGGAGCCGTCCAGAGTATGCCCAGTGGATAAGGCGTCTGAAGAAGGTCCGTCCCATAAAGCTGTCCCGGGCCGCGATGGAGGCGCTGGCCATAGTGGCCTATAGGCAACCTGTAAGCAGGGGGGACGTGGAGGAGATCCGTGGGGTGGATTCCGGTTGGGTCCTGGGATCGCTGATGGAAAAGGGTCTCATCAAACCCGTGGGACGCAAAGAGGCCCCTGGTAGGCCCCTGCTCTACGGTACCACGAAGAAGTTCCTGGAGGTCTTCGGCCTGAGGGACCTAAAAGACCTCCCCACCCTCCAGGAGATCGATGCCCTAAAAGAGGGTTGATGACGTTGGAGCGCCTCCAAAAGATCCTGGCAGAGCGGGGCATCGCCTCAAGGCGCCACGCCGAAGAGCTCATCAGGGCGGGCCGCGTCACGGTCAACGGCCAGTTGGCATCAATAGGTATGAAGGCAGATCCGGATAGGGACGACATCAGAGTGGACGGAAGGCCCCTTCCCCCACCCCAGCCAAAGCGCTACTACCTCCTCTACAAACCACAAGGGGTGATCACCTCCCTCAAGGACCCTCAGGGACGCCCCACCGTCAAGGACCTCATCCGCGGGATAAGGGAGCGGGTCTTCCCCGTGGGGAGGTTGGATTGGGATTCCGAGGGCCTGTTGCTTCTTACCAACGACGGGGAGCTGTCCTTGCGCCTGTCCCACCCCCGTTACGGAGTCCCGAGGCAGTACTTGGTGAAGGTCAAGGGCATCCCCTCGGAGGGGACCCTCAGGCGCCTCAGGGTGGGGGGAGTCCCCCTTGAGGATGGGCCAAGTCCCCCCATGGATGTGCGGTTGCTGAAGAGGACGCGGCGCTCGGCATGGCTTGAGGTTACGGTAAGGGAGGGGAGGAACAGGGTCGTGAGGAGGACCTTCGAGGCCCTCGGATATCCAGTGAGGAAGCTCAGGAGGGTGGCCTTCGGCCCCCTGAGGCTCGAAGGGTTGAGGCCAGGCATGTACCGTCCCCTGACTCCTAAGGAACTCAAGGAGTTGAAGAAGTGGCTGCAGATGTGAATCTGGAGTTGAGGCGCGATCTCATGCATTCCCTGGGGCTCGTCATCCCGGTGGCCTATTGCCTCCTGCCGAAGGAGACGGTCCTGTTGGGGATGATCCCCATCGTCGTGGTCTACGGAGGGTGCGATCTTTTGAGGCTTTACCACAAGGGCTTCAGGAGGTTTTTTTACAGGTTCATCGGCAACCGCTTGCTCAAGCCGCGCGAGGAGAGGAACTTGATAGGCTCCACCTATTTTCTCATAGGCGCAGTGCTCACCATCTTGCTCTATGACAAAGGGGCGGCCATACCGGCGTTGTTCATCGTGGTACTGGCCGACATCGCTGCCTCAGAGGTCGGCTCGAGATGGGGAAGACACAGGATCTTCGACGAAAAGACCCTTGAGGGAGCGTTGGCCTTCTTCCTCACCGCCCTTGCCATCGTCTCCCTTTTCTATCCAGGTCCCAAAGGATGGGGGGTTGGGGCGGCCTTCGCTGCTACAGTGGTGGAAACCGTGCCTTGGAGGATAGATGACAACTTAACGGTGTCCCTGGTGGCGGGCTTCGTCCTTCAGATGGGGATTTAAAGGCCGTATTTGGCCAATTTGTAACGGATGGCCCTGAAGTTCATCCCGAGGAGCTCGGCGGCCCTCTTCTTCACCCCCCCTGCTTTCTCCAAGGCCTTTCGGAGATACGCCTTTTCCATCTCCTCTATAATCTTCTCCAGGTCCACCCCCCCGTCCGGTATCTCGATCTCCCAATTGGGGGTATGGGGATAGACAGGGGCCTCGGAGAGATAGGGACGGATGTACCTGTCCGTCACCAGAGGACCGGACTCAAGGGTGATGGATCGCTCGATGATGTTCTCCAGTTCCCTGACGTTTCCGGGGTAGTGGTACTGGAGCAATAGCTCCATGGCCTCTGGGCTGAAGCCTTCCATCTCCTTTCCGAGCTCTTTGCTGTACTTCTCCAAGAAGTATTGGGCGAGCAGGGGGATGTCTTCCTTTCGCTCCCTGAGGGGCGGTAGTTTTATCTGGATGACGTTGAGCCGGTAAAAGAGGTCCTCGCGGAATTCCCCCTTCTTGATCTTTTCCTCCAGGTTCTGGTTTGTGGCGGCGATGATCCTAAGATCCACCTTGATATCCGTCGTCCCCCCGAGCCTCTTGAACTCCCGTTCCTGGATAACCCTGAGGAGCTTGGCTTGGAGCAATGGCGGCAGGTCCCCCACCTCGTCGAAAAATATGGTGCCGCCGTCCGCTACCTCCAGTAATCCCCGTTTAGTGGTAGCCGCTCCAGTGAAGGCCCCTTTGACGTAACCGAAGAGCTCGCTTTCAAGCAACGTCTCCGGTATGGCGGCACAGTTCAGGGCCACAAAGGGCCGGTTCTTCCTCGGGCCATTGTAGTGAATGGCCTTGGCCACGAGCTCTTTGCCAGTGCCGCTTTCCCCTACGATGAGGACGTTGACCTTGGTCTGAGAGACCTTCTCAATGAGGTCGAAGACCTGTTGCATCTTGGGGCTCTTGCCGATGATGTTCCAGAAGCGGTAACGACCCTCCACCTCCTGACGCAGTCTGCGGTTTTCCTCCCAGAGGGTGTAACGTTCAAGGGCTTTCCTGATGATGAGCTTTACCTCATCCACCCTGAAGGGCTTGGTGATGTAGTCATAAGCCCCTTGCTTCATGGCCTCAACGGCCCCCTCAGGGGAGCCGTAAGCGGTGATCATGATCACCAGGGTCTCCGGCTGGACGTCCTTCACCTTTTTCAAGATCTGGAATCCGTCCACCTCGGGCATCCTCACATCGGTCAGGACCAGGTGGTAGGGCTCCCGTTCTATGAGGTCGAGGGCCTCTTTAGGGTCGGTGGCGGTTTTTACATCATAGCCCTCTTTTTTCAACATGATCTCCAAGAAGTCACACATGCTCTTTTCATCGTCCACCACCAATACCTTGGCTTCCATTTCCGCCTCCTGTTAACTGCCTTTAGGGGTCCTCAAGGGGAGGGTGACCGTAAAGACGCTTCCCTCGCCCTTGCGGCTCCTTACGGCGATGGAGCCGTGGTGTAATTCTATGATCTTGTGCACAATGGAGAGGCCAAGCCCTGTCCCCCGTTCCTTGGTGGTGAAGAAGGGCTCAAAGATCCTCTCCACCTCCTCTTGGGACATTCCCACGCCGGTGTCCTCCACCCTAAGGACAGCGCTTTCCGTCTCGGTATCCTTGTAGAGTTCCACCCGGAGCGTGCCCTTTCCGTCCATGGCCTCTACGGCGTTGAGCAACAGATTCCACAGCACCTGCTGTATCTGCTGGGGATCGCAGGGCACCATTACACCATCCTCTATCCTTTCTATCAACTCTATCCCGTGGCGGTACTCCGGTGAATGAAAGAACAGTTCCAAGGTGTCCTTCACAACTTTTGCTAGGTCGACCCTTTCCCTCTTGGCCTTTGGTGGTTGGGCGTAGAGGAGGAAATCCGAGATAAGGCGGTTGAGCCTGTTGGATTCGGTGATGATAATGTTCATCAACCTTTCGGTATTTGGGTTGTCAAAGCCGCCTTCGTCCTTGAAGAGCTGTATGGCGCCACTTATAGAAGCCATGGGGTTACGGATTTCGTGGGCGAGTCCCGCGGCAAGCTGCCCCACCGCGGCGAGCTTCTCCGTGCGTTTCATCTGCTCCTCCATCTCCTTCCAGCGGGTCAGGTCTTGGAAGATGAAGATCCTGCCCACCCTCCGTCCCCTGTGATCCTTCAAGGTGGAGATGGAGAGCCCCAAAACGAGGTCCTCCTGCCCCCGGCGATAGGTGACCTCCAATCTCTCTTTGGCAGTGCCTTCGAATTTGGGAAAGAGCTGGGAAACAGGCCTGCCCAAAAGGACGTGTTCCCTGACTCCGAGGATCCGTTCAGCTGCTTTGTTGACGAAGGTGATGCGATCGTCCCTGTCCGTGGTGATGAGACCGCTGGAGATGCTCTCCAGGACATAACGGCTGTAGGCTTCGAGACGCCTGTAATCCTCGCGGCTGCGTTGAAGCTCTCGGCTGCGGCTTGCCGACTCCTCCCAAAGGAAACCTATCACGTATCCCGCCAAGATGAAGCTCACCAGGGCCAAAAGGTATCGGTAGAGGAGGTAGAGTCCTTGATAGGTCCCCGGCCCCGTGAGGTACTCAGAATTGAGGAGCAGGCCGTAGGACAAACCGCAGGCCAGGGCACCGATGATGCCTCCCCTCCGTTCAAGGAGGACCCCTCCTTCGATGATCACCAGCATGTATATGGGGAAAAAGGGACTTCTCCCTCCCCCGGTCAACCATAGCAATCCAGTGACCCCTGCCACATCAAGGATCACCATGCTGTAAAAGGTCAGGTAACTCGGCCTGAACCCCACGAGGGTGACGAGGTAGAGGAATCCCACCAGGGCATAGTAAGACCACCAAGGGCCCCTCCAAGGTTCCATTCCCTCAAGTTGCAAGAGCAGCCCTGCCAAGAGGAAGAGGGTAAGGAGGACAAAGCGATAGAGGAGGAACTTGCGGAGCCCTTGAGGCATATCCCCTTAGAAGGCCGCCGCGAGCTTGAATATGGGTAGGTACATCGAGATGACGAGCCCCCCGATGATCACCCCGAGGAAGATGATGAGGATGGGTTCGATCATGGAGCTGAGGTTCGCCACGGCGACGTCCACTTCCTCTTCGTAGAAGTCCGCCACCTTGGTGAGCATGGCGTCGAGGGCCCCAGTGGTCTCTCCGACGGAGATCATATGGGTGACCATAAGGGGGAAAACCCCACTGCGCTCCAAAGGCTGGGATATGGTCTCCCCTTCCTTTATCTGGGCCCTTCCCTCGCGGATCGCCTTCTCCACCACTCGGTTTCCGGCCGTGGCAGCGACGATGTCCAAGGCGTCAAGGATCGGAACGCCGCTGGTGATGAGGGTGGCCAACGTTCTGGCAAAACGGGCGATGGCGATCTTGCGGATGAGGACTCCGAAAATGGGCAACTTCAGTAGTATCGCATCTATCTGAAGGCGGCCTTTATCAGTCTTGTAATACCTTCTCAGCAAAACAGCGAAGATCACCAAGGCCAGGATCACATAGGGGACATTGGCCTTGGTGAATTTGCTGATGTTTATCACCACCTGGGTAGGAAGGGGCAGGGCCATCCCCACCCCGGAGAAAAGCCGCTCAAACACCGGGATGACGAAGATGAGCAATACGGCGGTGACCACCACGGCCACCACCATGATAAGAGAGGGGTAGATGAGGGCGGAGCGGACCTTGCGCTTGAGGCTTTCCATCTTTTCGATGTGCACCGCCAGCCGGTTGAGGATCACGTCGAGATTCCCTGACTCTTCGCCCGCCACCACGAGGTTTACGTAGAGGGGGTCGAAGACCTTGGGGTGGCGCTTCAAGGCGTCAGCAAAGGTTGATCCACCCTCTACGTCTTCTTTGACCCTGCTGATCACCTCTCTGAATGCCTCGTTTTCCGTCTGCTTCGAGAGGATGTCTAAGGCCTGCACCAGCGGAAGTCCTGCATCTATCATGGCGGCCAGCTGCCTGGTGAAGACCGCCAGGTCCTTTCGTCTCACCTTTTTCTTCAAAAAGGGCAGGGTGATCTCCCGGGACTTGGGTACCACCCTGGTGGGGATGATCCCCCGCCCGCGCAGGGCCGCCCTTACGGCTACTTCAGAAGGCCCCTCCATCTCCCCCCGTTGGGGGATGCCGGTTACGGTCCTTCCCTCCCAGACGAATCTAGGCATCCCTTACCTCCGTGCCCTTCGCTCCTCGGAGGAGCGGCCGGCCACCATTTGCCTAAACTCCTCGAGGTTCGGCGAACGCGCCATGGCGTCCTTGAGCGTTATGAGCCCCCTTTGATACAGGGAGAAGAGGGACTGGTTCATGGTCTGCATTCCCGACTCGAGCTGTCCCATCTGCATCTGTCCGTAGATCTGGTGGATCTTGTTCTCGCGGATGAGGTTCCTTATGGCGGGGTTGGGGACCATGATCTCCAAGGCGAGGACCAGTCCCCTGCCATCTGCCCTGGGCAACAGCTGCTGGGTCAGGACCCCCTCGAGCACGAAGCTGAGCATGGTCCTGATCTGCTGTTGCTGATGGGGCGGAAAGACGTCGATGATCCGGTTGATGGTCTCAACGCAGCTGTTGGTGTGGAGAGTCGCCAGGGTCAGGTGTCCCGTCTCGGCGATGGTCAAGGCGGCCTCGATGGTCTCCAGGTCCCGCATCTCACCGATCAGCACCACATCGGGGTCCTGCCTGAGGATATGTTTGAGGGCTTCCTTGAAACTGAAGGTATCCGAATAGACCTCCCGCTGATTGACGATGCAGTTTTTGTGCTGGTGAAGGTATTCGATGGGGTCCTCGATGGTGATGATGTGGCCGTAGCGTTCTTCGTTGATCCGGTCGATCATCGCGGCCAGCGTCGTCGATTTCCCGGATCCCGTGGGCCCGGTGACCAGGATCAGCCCTTTCGGCCTGCGCACCAGCTCCTCCACGATAGGGGGTAGGCCCAGCTCCTGGAAGGTCCTGATCCTATAGGGGATGGCCCGGAAGGCCCCGGCGACAGAACCCCGCTGAACGAACAGGTTGGCCCTGAAACGGCTCAACCCTTTGATGCCGAAGGAGAAATCGAGTTCGTGCTCCTCCTCGAACCTCTTCTTCTGGGCGTCGGTCAATACGCTGTAACAGAGCCTGCGGGTGTCCGCAGGGGTTAGAGGGGGTAAGTCGAGGGGAAGGAGCCTGCTGTTGACCCTGATCTGGGGGGGACTCCCGGTGGTGATGTGCAGGTCCGTAGCCCCATGTTCTATCATTATCCTCAAAAGGTCCTCTAACTCGACCATCTTCTCACCTCCGGGCTACTCTGCTGTCACCCTCAATACCTCTTCTATAGTGGTGATGCCCTTCTTCACCTTGAGGATGCCGCTTTCCCTCAGGGTGCGCATGCCGTGGTTTATGGCCACCTGGCGGATCTCCGTGGCAGGGGCCCTTCGCAGGACCAAGTCCTTGATCTCCTCGTCCACTTCCATCACCTCGAACAGCGCCAGGCGGCCGCGGTAGCCGATGTTATTGCACTTGGGACACCCCTTACCCTTCCAAGCCCTGAAGCCGTTGTGGATTTCGCTCTCCGGGACCCCGAGTTCCAGAAGGGCCTCAGGGGGTACCTCCACGGGGACCTTGCAGTCCGGACAGATGGTCCTCACCAGCCTCTGGGCCACCACCATGATCACCGAGGAGGAGACCAGGAAGGGCTCCACGCCCATATCGAGGAGCCTCGTCATGGTACTGGGGGCGTCATTGGTGTGAAGCGTCGACAACACCAAATGGCCCGTTAGGGCTGCCCTTACTGCGATCTCCGCCGTTTCCAGATCGCGGATCTCGCCCACCATGATGATATCCGGGTCTTGCCTCAAGAAGGTCCTCAGGCATGAGGCAAAGGTCAGGCCTATGGCCTCGTGGATCTGCACCTGGTTTATCCCGGGGATGCTGAACTCTATGGGATCCTCGGCGGTGCAGATGTTGACCGATGTCTTATTGAGTTCAGAAAGCACGGAGTAAAGCGTGGTAGTTTTGCCCGAACCCGTCGGTCCTGTCACCAAGATCATGCCGTACGGTTTGTGGATAGCTTTGTGGAATTTTTTCAAGTCTTCCACTTCGAAGCCGAGCTTGGTGAGATCGAGCTGCAGCTTGGCCTTGTCCAGGAGCCTGAGGACCACCTTCTCTCCATACTGCGACGGCATGACCGAGACGCGGAAGTCTATCTCACGATTGCCCATGCGGATGAGAAAACGACCGTCCTGAGGGAGGCGACGCTCGGCTATGTCCAGTTGCGACATGATCTTGATACGGGAGACGATGGCGTTCTTCATCTTCAGGGGCGGCCTCATGACCTCGTACAGCACCCCGTCGATGCGGTATCTGACCCGGAAGTACTTCTCATAGGGTTCCAGGTGGATGTCGCTGGCCCCTTTGATGATGGCATCGGCGAGGATGGCGTTGACCAGCCTCACCACCGGGGCCTCTTCTGCAGTCTTCTCCACTTCCGATAGATCGAAGGTCTCTTCCTCCCTGACGACCTCCACCGCCTCTTCATCCGCCCCTTTGATCGTATCAGCCAAGGCAGCCGTAGGGTCGAAGAAACGATCTATCGCCCTGCGGATCTCCGACTCGGGGGCTACCAGGGCCTCGATGTGGTAACCGGTGTGAAACTTCAGGTCGTCGATGATGGAGACGTCGAAGGGGTCGGCCATGGCCACATACAGCGTCGAGCCCGTCCTCCTTACGGGGACTACGAGATGTTTGCGCATGAAGTCCGGGCCGATGAGTTCGGCGAGCTTGGGATCGATCTCGAGGTTGGCGACGTTAATAGAGGGAACCCCGTAACGGGTGTGGAGGAACTTCAGGAGGTCTTCCTCTTTGAGGTAACCCAGGTCTATCAGGATGGAGCTGAGGCTCCCTCCCCTTATCCGCTGCTCGGCAAGGGCCCGCTCGAGCTGTTCTTCGGTGATGAGCCCTGCCTTGAGCAGGAGATGTCCCAGGCGGGCGGAAGGACGTCTCTGCGTCATCGTCTAAACCATCTAGTCTTACGTATCGGCCTGCCCCGTGTCTTCCTTTAACCAGCAGGAGCATTATTTCCCTTCGATCCTCTGTTGTCAAGGTAAACTGGACACCCTCTGCTAAAATCAACGGCAGTTGAAGCCTCAAAGGGCTTTGTGATATCTTCTTTGTCTCAATTTTCCCCAAATCGAGGGAGGAAAAAATGGATTACAAGGACACCCTCAACCTCCCACGGACTGCCTTCCCTATGAAGGCAAACCTGGTGAAGAGGGAGCCGGAGATCCTCGAGAGGTGGGAGCGGGAAGGGCTCTACCAACGAATTTTGGAGGAATCCAAGGATAGGGAGCCGTACATATTGCACGACGGTCCCCCCTACGCCAACGGCCATATCCACATCGGGACCGCGTTAAACAAGATCCTCAAGGATTTCATCGTCAAGTCGAGGTTTATGGCGGGATACAACAGCACCTATGTGCCAGGGTGGGATTGTCACGGCCTTCCCATAGAGCATGAGGTGGAGAAGGGGCTGGGAGAGGAAAAGGGTAAGCTCTCGAAGGTGGAGATAAGGCGGCTTTGCAGGGATTACGCCTCGCGCTTTGTCGAGATCCAACGGCAGGAGTTCATGCGTCTCGGGGTGTTCGGGACGTGGTCCTCCCCCTATTTGACCATGGATCCCAAGTATCAAGCGACCATCATGAGGGAGTTCGGCCGCTTCGTGGAAGGGGGCTATCTCTACCGTGGGAAGAAGCCCGTATATTGGTGTCCCGTATGTCGCACCGCCCTTGCCGAAGCGGAGGTGGAGTACGGGCCCCACCGTACCCCTTCTATTTACGTCAAGTTCCCCATGACATCCGATCCCTCCGAGAGGGTCCCCGCCCTAAAAGGGGAGGAGAAGGTCTTCGTCCTCATATGGACCACCACCCCCTGGACGCTCCCGGCCAATCTCGCCATCGCCCTGCACCCCGAGTACGACTACGCCGCAGTCAAGGTCGACGGAGAGGTCTACATCCTGGCCCACAGACTGGTGGCGCCGGTGATGGAACTCATAGGAAAGGGCGAATGGAGGGTATTGGCCACCTTTCCCGGGAAGGTCCTCGAGGGCTTTAAGTGCCGCCATCCCTTCCTGGATCGCGAATCGGTCCTCATCTTGGCCGAATATGTTACCCTCGACACTGGGACCGGCTGTGTCCACACGGCGCCGGGGCACGGCGAAGAGGACTACGAAAGCGCCCTTAAATACGGCCTCGAGATCTATGCCCCGGTTGACGATCGAGGGCGTTTCACCGACGACGTGGAGTTCTTCGCGGGGCAATTCGTCTTCGACGCCAATCCCGCCGTAAACGCCAAGCTCAGGGAGGTAGGGGCCTTGCTTCACGAGGAGGAGGTAGAGCACTCCTATCCCCACTGCTGGCGGTGCAAGAACCCGGTGATCTTCCGCTCCACTGAGCAGTGGTTCATCTCCATTGACCACAGGGACCTGAGGCAGAGGCTTTTGGATTGGATCGGGAAGGTCCAGTGGATTCCCACCTGGGGCAAGGATCGGATCTACAACATGATCGCCTCCCGGCCCGACTGGTGTATTTCCCGTCAGCGGGCGTGGGGGGTTCCCATAGTGGTCTTCTACTGTGAAGGCTGCGGCGAGACCCTCCTCGATCGTCAGGTGGTGGAGTACGTAGCGGGAATCGTCGAGCGCGAAGGGGCTGACGTGTGGTTCGAGAGACCTGCCTCGGAGCTCCTCCCCCCCGGGACCAAGTGCCCCAAGTGCGGGGGGGAGTCCTTCAGGAAGGAGGAGGACATCCTCGACGTGTGGTTTGACTCCGGGGTGAGCTGGGCCGCGGTGCTGGAGCAGCGAGCAGAGCTCCGCTTCCCGGCGGATCTGTACCTTGAAGGTTCGGATCAGCACCGGGGGTGGTTCCATTCCTCCCTCATCACCTCCGTGGCCAACCGGGGAGCTCCCCCTTACAGGGCGGTGTTGACCCATGGCTTTGTGGTAGACGGCCAGGGGAGGAAGATGTCCAAGTCCGCCGGTAACGTCATATCCCCCTTCGAGATAACCGAACGCTATGGGGCGGAGCTCCTGAGGCTCTGGGCCGCTGCTGAGGACTATAGGGACGACATCAGGATTTCTCAGGAGATCATCGAGAGGTTGGTGGAGGCCTACCGCAGGATCCGCAATACATGGCGCTTCATGCTGGGAAATCTCTACGACTTCAACCCGGAGGAACAGCTCCCCTATGGAGAACTCCTGGAGATAGACCGCTGGATCCTGCATCGCTTCCAACAGCTCGTGGCCAGGGTGAGGGAGGCCTATGATTCCTTCACCTTCCACACCGTTTACCACGCCGTACACAACTTCTGTGTGGTGGATTTGAGCTCCCTCTACTTGGACATCCTGAAGGAACGGCTCTACGTGTCGGCCCCTTCATCGCCGAGGCGGAGATCCTCGCAGACGGCCATCTATCGCATCCTTAAGGGGATGATTCGCCTAATGGCCCCCATCCTCTCCTTTACGGCCGAGGAGGCCTGGGGATACCTTCCCAAGGAGGAAGGGGACCCCGATAGCGTTCATTTGACGACCTTTCCCGAGGTAGAGGAGGAGATGCTCGACGAGGACCTCGCTGAGCGGTGGGAGCAGTTGCTGGAGGTGAGGGAGGTCGTTACCAAGGCCCTTGAGGAGGCCCGTCAGAGGAAGGAAATAGGCCACTCCCTCGATGCCCGTCTAACGCTGCGTGCCCCTTCCGAACTCGCCGCTTTCCTCAGGAGCTTTGGTGATGAGTTGCGCGAGATATTCATCGTCTCTCAGCTCGAGATCGGGGAGGCCCCCGGTGAACTTCAGGTGGAGGTCTCCAAGGCAAGGGGTAAGAAATGCGCTCGTTGCTGGGTTTATCATGAGGAAGTCGGCTACCTCGAGGGCTATCCAGATCTCTGTCCCAGGTGTGTGGAGGTGATCTCCCAGGGCCGATGAGGAGATATCTCCCCTTTTTCCTCACCTCAGGGACGGTCTTCGCTCTGGATCAGGTCAGCAAGGCCTTGGTCAGGGCCGCGGTGATTCCCTTCCACCCGGTGGAGGTCCTCGATGGCCTTTTCAGGATAACCTTCGTCATGAACCGTGGGGCCCTCTTCGGCATGGGGCAAGGGCTTTCCCATCTGTTTCCGTTGGTGTCTGCCCTGGTGCTGTTGTTGATCTGTTTTTACATTCCGAAGGTGAAAACGACGACGGGACTTGTATCCTTTGGGCTCCTAGCCGGTGGGGCGGCTGGCAACCTCATCGACCGCCTCCGCTTCGGTGCGGTGGTGGACTTCCTCGACTTCGGCTATCGGGGGTGGCGCTGGCCAGCCTTCAACGTGGCCGATGCCGCTATCACGGTGGGGGTCGGGCTGTTGCTCCTGAGGTCCCTTAGGAGTCGCTGATGTTTCCAGTGCTCATCTCCTGGAGGGGGCTTCACCTGTATACCTATGGGGTCCTTGTGGCCTTAGGGGTGGCTGCTGGCTTCTGGCTTCTGAGGAGGGAGGCTGAGAAGGAGGGCATTTCGCCCCAACGGGCCGCCGATGTGGCCTTTTGGTCTGTAGTGGCAGGGCTGGTCGGGGCGAGGCTGGTATTTGTGTTGTTTCACTGGTCTGATTACAGCTCTTCACCTCTAAAGGCCCTCAAGTTCTGGGAGGGGGGATTGGTGTTTTACGGCGGGGTGATCCCGGGGGTGCTGGTGGCGCTCTGGCTCATCCGGCGCTGGGCCCTCCCCTTGTGGAAATCCCTGGACGTGGCGGCTCCCTCCCTGGCCCTCGGTCATGCCATAGGCCGTCTCGGGTGCTTTTCAGCAGGCTGCTGCTATGGCAAACCCACTGACCTCCCTTGGGGGGTGGTCTTCAGCGACCCTCGTTCTTTGGCCCCTTTGGGGGTGAAACTCCATCCGACCCAGCTCTACAGCGCCCTGGGGCTCTTCGGGATATTGTCGCTTTTGCTCTGGTTGCGCAGGAAGGGAGGGTTTCCTGGCCAGGTCTTTTTCGTTTACCTGGGTCTTTACAGCGCCTTCCGCTTCTTGGTGGAGTTTGTGCGCGGCGACCCCCGTACGACGCTCTTCTGGGGGCTTTCTCACAACCAGGTCGTCATGGCGGTCCTTTTTGTGCTGTCCGTGGTTATGTTATCCTATCTGAAGAGAAATGAAGCCCATTCTGATCTACCCCCATCCCGTCCTCCGGAGAAGGGCGGGGGAGATCCAGAGGATTGACGGCCAGATCGCCCGCCTCGCCGGAGAGATGGCCGAGACCATGTACCGTGCCCCGGGCATCGGCTTAGCTGCTCCTCAGGTGGGGGAGTCGCTGCGGCTCATTGTGGCCGATGTGGGCCATACCGAAGGAAAGCCGGATCTGATCGTGCTGGTGAACCCCGTCATCGTCGAGGCCGAAGGGGCTTTGGTCATGGAGGAGGGATGTCTCAGCCTGCCTGGGGTGAGGGCTGAAGTCGAGAGGGCGGCGCGAGTGCTGGTCAGGGGGTACGATCTCAAAGAGCGCCCCCGGGAGATCGAGGCGGAGGGGCTGCTGGCGGTGGTGCTCCAACATGAAATAGACCACCTCGAGGGGAAGCTATTCATCGACCGCTTGAGCCGCCTGAAGAGGGATCTCATCGAGCGCAAGATCAGGAAACAGCGATTGAAGGGGGGGTGATGGGGGTGGTCTTCATGGGGAGTGCCCCCTTCTCCCTGCCCACGCTCAAGGCCCTGGTTGAGGAGGAAGAGGTCCTCGCCGTGGTAACCCAGCCAGATCGCCCTCGAGGCAGGGGGCTCAAGCCCTCAGCCACGCCTGTCAAGGAGTGGGCCAAGGGCAGGGGGATCCCGGTGTTGCAACCCGAGGACCTCGGGGGAGAGCTGGTCGAAGAGCTCAGGCACCTCCGCCCGGAGGTCGTAGTGGTCGCCGCCTACGGAAAGATCTTGCCCAAAGAGGTTTTAAAGATCCCGCCTTTGGGTTGCATAAACGTCCATCCCTCCCTCCTCCCCAAATACCGTGGAGCGGCTCCGGTGAACTGGGCTATAATCCGGGGGGAGAGGGAGACCGGGGTTACCACCTTTCTGATGGACGAGGGGATGGATTCCGGCCCTGTACTGCTTCAGCGGCGGGTCGAGATCCACGAGGACGAAACGGCCCCGGAGCTCCTCGCGAGACTTGCAGACCTCGGGGGCGAGTTGCTCCTGGAGACCATAAGGAGGTGGCGCAAGGGGGAACTCGTTCCCCAGCCCCAGAGGGACGAAGAGGCGACCTACGCCCCACGGCTTGAACGTTCCCACGGCCTCATAGACTGGAAAAGGAAGGCGGGAGAGATTAAGAATTTGGTCAGAGGACTTCAGCCGTGGCCATCGGCTTATACCTTTTTAAAAGGCAAACTGCTCAAGGTCTTTCGGGCCAGGCTGGGGGATGGTAGTAGAGGAGAACCAGGGGAGGTGGTCTCCCTCAGAGGAGGCATAGAGGTGGCCTGTGGCGAGGGCTCTTTGGTGATCACGGAGCTTCAGCTCGAAGGCAGAAGGAGGATGTCCGCCGAAGAGTTCCTCCGAGGCCATCCCCTCCGGGTGGGCGATAAACTCGGTAGATGAGGAGGTGGTCTGAGGGATGAACCAGTTCAAGACCTTTTTGCTCATGGCCCTTTTGACCCTGCTCCTTGTATGGGTGGGGGATGTGGTGGGAGGAAGACAGGGGGCGATCTTCGCCCTGGTGATGGCAGGCGTTATGAACTTCGGCGCCTACTGGTTCAGCGACAAGATCGTCCTCAGGATGTACGGTGCGCGGGAGGTCTCCGAGGCCGAAGCCCCTGGGCTACACCGTATCGTCAGGGAGCTGGTCCAGAGGGCGGGGATGCCCATGCCGAAGGTCTACATCATCGAGTCCGACTCCCCTAATGCCTTTGCCACAGGTCGCAACCCTGAGCACGCTGCGGTGGCCGTCACCAGGGGGATCCTCAGGCTCCTGGACGAGGACGAGCTGAAGGGTGTGATCGGCCACGAGCTATCCCATATTCGCCATCGGGACATCTTGATCAGTACCATAGCCGCCACCATCGCTGGTGCCCTGAGCTATCTGGCCATGATGGCCCGCTGGAGCCTCTTCTTCGGCGGCTTCGGTTCCGATGACGACGAGGGTGGAGGCGCCAACATCCTGGGGGTGATCCTCTTCACGACGCTTGCGGCCTTTGCCGCCATGCTGATCCAGCTGGCCATCTCCAGGGCGAGGGAGTATCTCGCCGATGAGGGGGGTGCAAGATTGGCAGGGAACCCCCTTTACCTCGCCCGAGCCCTTGCCAAGCTGGAAATGGCTTCTCGGCGCATACCCCTCCAGGCCAATCCGGCTACAGCCCATATGTTCATCGTGAACCCCCTTAAGGGAGGCGGCATTCTCACCCTCTTCAGCACCCATCCACCCATTGAGGAGCGGATCAGGCGTCTCGAAGAGATGGCCCGGGGGATGAGATAGGTGGATCCGTCGAGGGACAGGGCCCTCGAGGTCCTCATCCGCTGGGAACGAAGGGGGTCGCCTGTCGACCCCCTTTTTCATCGTCTGGTGGAGGGGGACCCCAGCCTAGACCGGCGCAGCAAGGCCTTTGCCCGTGAACTGGTGTACGGGGTGCTCAGATGGCTCAGCAAGATCGATTACGCTGTAGAGCGCTTCTCCTCCCGTCGCCTCAAGCGCCTGAACCCCGTGGTCCGCAACGCCCTACGGCTCGGGGCCTATCAGCTCTTGATGCTCGACCGGATCCCCCCATGGGCGGCGGTCTCTGAGAGCGTGGAATTGGTGAAAGCTCGGGGGGTGCCACACGCAGCGGGATTCGTCAACGCCGTCCTCAGGGCCCTGGAACGGGACAAGGACTCCCTGAGGTTTGATGCCCCAGATGAGCTCTCCAGATTGGCCTTACAGTGGGCCCATCCCCTCTGGCTCGTCAAACGATGGGTGGGGCGGTGGGGGTTGCAGGAAGCGGAGGAGCTCCTCGAGGCCTCTAACGCCATTCCTCCTTTTACCATCAGGGTCAATCCCTTGAGGAGCAATAGGGAGGAGCTCTTGGACAAGCTACAAAAGGAGGGCTTTTCCCCGAGGCCCACCCCCCATTCCCCTTGGGGGATCATCGTGGAGGAGCCGGAGGGGCTACTGGAGTCTGATGTCTTCGAAGCCGGACTTTTCCAGGTCCAGGACGAAGGGGCGCAACTGGTGAGCTGGCTCCTCACCCCTGGTCCCGGGGAGAGAATCCTCGACCTCTGTGCAGCCCCCGGTGGTAAAACCACCCACATGGCTGAGATGATGGGCGATCGGGGCGAGATCGTGGCCGTGGACGTCAACCCACGGAAGCTCAAGTTGCTCAGGGAGAACTGCCGGAGGCTCGGCATATCCATCGTCAGGCCCCTGAGATACGACGCCCGGAGGCCGCTGCCGCTGCCAGAGAAGGGCTTTGACCGGGTACTGGTGGATGCTCCTTGTACCGGTCTCGGCGTCCTCAGGCGCAACCCGGATACCAAATGGCGGGTGAGGGAGGGGGATCCGGAACGACTGAGTCACCTTCAGCTCGAGATCCTCGAGCAGGGAGCCAAGATGGTCAGGCCGCAAGGGACGCTCCTCTACAGCACCTGCACCCTCACCGAGGAGGAGAATGAAGAGGTGGTAAAGCGGTTTCTCCAGGAGAACCCCTTTGAGCTAGCGGATCCCCGGCCGTTCTTCCCCGAGATCCGGGACTTCTTTACCTCTGAAGGGTTTTTCCTCGCCCTTCCCCATCGCCATGGGACGGACGGTTTCTTCGCCGCCCTCTTTAGACGCCTTGAGGCTTGATCTCAGGTCAAATTTCGTTTTAGTCTTCGGTCCAAAAGGCCGATAATGATGACAAAAAAGGAGGTCTCCATGGAGAAGACGGAATATACGGGGCTCGAGGCCCACGGCATAAAGAACGTAGCCAGGATTTACTGGCATCTGCCCACGCCCTCCCTCTACGAGGAGGCGGTACGGAGGAGGGAGGGGCTGTTGGCCCACTTGGGTCCTCTGGTGGTCAGGACGGGTCACCACACAGGTCGCTCCCCAAAGGACAAGTTCTTGGTGAGGGAGCCTGAGACCGAGGAGAGGATCAACTGGGATGAAAACCAGGCCATGGAGCCTGAAAAGTTTCAGCTCCTCTACAATCGCCTCACGGCCTATCTCCAGTCCAGAGAGGTCTTCGTCCAGGAATGTTACTCGGGAGCCCATCCCCGGTGGCGGAGGGCCGTCAGGGTCATCACGGAGTACGCCTGGCAGAGCCTCTTCGCCCGCAACATGTTCATCCGCGAGTTGAACCGGGAGGTGTTGAAGGCCTTCGTCCCGGAGTTCACCGTGATCTGCGTGCCGCGCTTTCACGCCATCCCTGAGATCGACGGGACCAACTCCGAGACCTTCATCATCCTCAACCTGAAAGAACGCCTGGTCCTTATCGGGGGAACCTCCTATGCAGGGGAGATCAAGAAGGCGATCTTCACCATGATGAACTATTTCCTCCCCCTTGAGGGGGTGCTCTCGATGCACTGTTCGGCCAACGTGGGCCGCA
>CAZGDM010000002.1:0-50496 GCA_964525275.1 uncultured Thermodesulfobacteriota bacterium
TCCAGATCACCGGAGGACTGCCGTTCAGGGCCTTCTCGAGGGCTTCAGCGAACCTCGGCAGGATCGCCGGAGAGACGCTGACCGCTGCCCCCGAGATGCCGCACCACTTGAGGAACTCCCGCCGTGTAACCTTCATCGCCCACCTCCCCTTGGGTAAAATAATTTTATCGATCTCATTAAAAACTCAAATTTTTAATTTGTCAAGTTTTTCACGATCTGGCCATTGAGACGAGGAAATGACACGATCTTCGTCTCTTTTTAGTGCCGAAAAGGGGAAGTGTGGTAAGATGAACAAAGATGAGGCTTTTCGTCACAGGGGGGGCTGGATACGTTGGCTCTCATGTGGTAAAGGCCCTGGGGGAGAGGGGGCACGATGTATTGGTGTACGACGACTTGAGCACGGGGCATCGCTGGGCAGTCCTCCACGGGGAACTGGTGGTGGCGGATATCCTCGACCGGGGGCGGCTCGGGGAGGCCTTCGAGGCCTTCAGGCCCGAAGGGGTTCTTCACTTCGCTGCGAAGGTAGTGGTTCCCGAATCGGTGAGGGATCCCCTAGGATATTATCGGGTTAATGTCCAGGGGTCCCTCGCCTTGATCGAGGAGGCGATCAGGTGCGGGGTGAAGGCCTTTGTCTTCAGCTCCTCCGCCGCCGTTTACGGAATTCCCGACCAGGTGCCGGTCGGAGAGGAGGCCCCCCTTAAGCCGATAAACCCCTACGGAGCCACCAAGGCGGTGGTGGAGCGGATCTTGGAGGATTGTTCCAGGGCCTACGGTCTTCCCTATGTCTCTTTGAGGTATTTCAACGTGGCCGGAGCTGACCCCGAGGGGCGTATAGGGCAGGCCTCGCGGCAGCCCACTCACCTCATAACTAGGGCCCTTAAAGTCGCCTTGAGGGAGATCCCACAGTTGGAGATTTACGGGACCGATTACCCGACCCCTGACGGGACGTGTATCCGCGATTACATCCATGTGGAGGACTTGGCAGAGGCCCATCTCTTAGCTTTGGAGCATCTTATGGACGGGGGAGGGAGTCGAGTTTACAACTGCGGCTACGGCCATGGTCATTCGGTGAGGGAGGTGGTAGAGGTAGTCAGGGAGGTAACGGGGGTGGACTTTGCGGTGGTCGAGGCCCCAAGGCGTCCCGGGGACCCCCCTGAGCTTGTGGCCGATCCCTCTCGGCTCAAGGCAGAGCTCGGCTGGAGGCCGCGCTATGACGATCTTCGGATGATCGTCGAGACCGCCTGGTTTTGGGAGAGGAAGGTCAAGGATGTCCTACGAGAGACCTGACCTCGCCCCCTATGCCGCCCGAAGCGACCGCTCCCGGGGCAGGCGCTATCCCGAGGAGTTTAAGGACGAGCGGCCCGCCTTTGAGCGCGATCGTGACCGGATCATCCACTCCGCGGCCTTCAGGCGCTTGGAGTACAAGACCCAGGTCTTCGTCATCCATGAAGGGGATTACTATCGGACCCGTTTGACCCATTCTTTGGAGGTGGCCCAGATCGCCAGGGGGCTTGCACGGATGCTGAAGCTAAACGAGGAGCTCACCGAGGCGATCGCCTTGGCCCATGACTTGGGACACACCCCCTTCGGACATGCGGGGGAGGCGGCCCTCAACAGGCTTATGGAGCAGTGGGGTGGGTTCGAGCACAACCTGCAGAGCTTGCGGGTGGTGGAGGTGCTCGAGGAGCGCTATCCCAACTTCCCAGGGCTCAACCTCACCTTCGAGACCCGCGAAGGACTGGCTAAGCACTCCCAGCACCTGCACAGGGAGCTCTCCGAGTACGAGCCGGAGCTCGCCCCGACATTGGAGGCTCAGCTTATAGAGCTCGCCGATGAGATCGCCTACAACAACCACGACATAGATGACGGCCTGGAGTCTGGGCTCCTGGAATTGGAGGAATTGGAGGAGGTGCCCTTATGGAAAGAGGTCTGGGAACTGGTAAAGGGGAAGTATCCGGGGGCCAGGCTCAAGACCCTCAAATACTCCGCCATAAGCCACTTGATAAGCCTCCTGATCCACGACGTCGCCTCCCAGACCTTGAATAACATCCGTGAACACGGCATAGAGACTTTAGAGGACGTGAGGCGATTCGGCCGAAACCTGGTGAGCTACAGTCCCTCGATAGAGCGCGAAAACCAGCGCCTGAAGGATTTCCTCTATCAGCACCTCTATCGACATTGGCGGGTGGAGAGGATGAGGGCCAAGGCCGAGCGCTTCATCACGGAACTCTTCAAGGCCTACTTGGAGAACCCGACCCTTTTGCCGGATAAATACCAAAGACGGATGCAGGAGGAACTGCCCCAGCGGGTCATCTGCGACTACATCGCCGGTATGACGGACCGCTACGCCCTCCAGGAGTACAAGAAGCTCTTCGACCCCTATGAGAGGGTGTAAATGGGCCATCCCCCGCTCGTAGAGGCCATGCTCCGCCCCGCTTTCTATCCCCATAATCCCCAAAGGGTGGAGCTGGTGGAGACCCACATCTCCTGGGTCTTCTTGACCGGGGAATACGCCTATAAGGTGAAGAAACCCGTGGACTTCGGTTTTTTGGACTTCACCACCCTTGAACGACGCCGTCGCTTCTCAGAGGAGGAGATAAGGCTCAACCGTAGGCTCTCCCCTGAGATCTACCTCGGCGTGCTCGAGATAAAGGAGAGGTACGGGAGGTTTTCCCTCGGCGGCGAAGGCAAAGTGGTGGAGGTGGCGGTATGGATGAAGGAACTCCCCAGGCGTTGGAGGCTCGACGAGAGACTTGCTCGCGGCGAGGTCGGTGTGCAAGATCTTGAGGGGGTAGCGGAAAAGCTCGCTGCGTTCTTCCGGGAGGCGCGGACCGATGCGAGGATAGCCTCCTTCGGTCGACCGGAGAAGGTGATGGTCAACATCCGCGAAAACTTCGAGCAAACGGAGCCCTTCATCGACAGGACCATCTCCCGGGATCATTACGAGGCCCTAAGGGATTATTCCTACGGGTTCCTCAGAGAGCGTGAGGAACTTTTCCTCAAGAGGGTGGATGGGGGGTTCGTCCGCGAGGGACATGGGGACCTGCACACGGAGAACATTTATTTGGGCGGGGGAGAGGTCTACGTGCTCGACTGCATCGAGTTCAACGAACGGTTCCGTTTCGGAGATACCGCATCTGATATCGCCTTCCTGCTCATGGACTTCGAGGCAAAGGGTTACGAAACCGAGGCCTGGCAATTTCTCAACGGATACCTTCAATTCTCGGGCGATTACGGGATGATTCAGTTGCTGCGATTCTACAAGATCTACCGTGCCTATGTGCGGGGAAAGATCGCGAGCTTCGAGCTCGAGGCAAAGGGCAGAGAGGCCGCCGAGAGGGCCCGTCGGTATTTCGAGCTCGCGTGGCGTTATCTCACGGAGGGTAGGCCCGGGTTCGTCGTCGCCACCTGTGGCGTGATGGGAAGCGGAAAAAGCACCCTGGCCCGCGAGGTGGCCTCGGGCCTTGGAGCCGTGCTCATAAGGTCGGACGCCATAAGGAAGCATTCCCTGGGGATCGACCCCAGGGAGCACCGCCACGAGCCCTTTGGCCGGGGGATCTACAGCCCGGAGGCCACTGAGCGCACCTACCGCAGGATGATCGAGGAAGCCGAAGGGGTCCTCAGGGCGGGGTATCCGGTGGTGCTTGACGCCTCCTTTGCCAAGGAGGCCCAACGCCTCCTGGTTCGCGAGCTGGCCTCGAGGTTGGGGGTGCCCCACCTGTTCCTCTGGACCGTCTGCCCCCGGGAGGTGATCGTCGAAAGGCTCGCCAGCAGGTCTGGGGATATCTCGGACGGCAGGCTCGAGCTCCTCGACGAACACATAAGCTCCTTTGAAGAGCCCAGGGGCGAAGACGTCCTTCGGGTGGACACCTCCCTCGGTTTGGATTATGGACACCTCATAAAGGAAATCGGTCGCGATGTCCTTGAAAAAGCCCCCGCTTTTCAATAATCTCTTTTCCTTGAAAAACTGGGAGGCCTGAAGATGGAAAAGCTTTATGTCGGGGTAGATGTGGGGTCTGTGAGTGCCAACACGGTGCTCATGGACTCGAGGGGCGAAATCTTAGAAGACCATTACGACAGGATAAAGGGCCAGCCCCTGAAAACCGTCCTGGAGGTGCTCAGAGGGATCCTCGGCCGCGTGGGAGGCGAGCGGATCGGGGGGATCGCCTTCACGGGAACGGGGGGGAAGGTCCTGGCGGATGTCTTCGAAGCCCCGTTCTACAATGAGATCATCGCCCAGACCAAGGCTGTAGAGCGCTTCCATCCGGAGGCCAGGACGGTGATGGATATAGGGGGCGAGGACTCGAAGCTCATCCTGCTCGAGGCAGAGGGTGGTCATCTGAGAATCCTCGATTTCTCCATGAACACCCTCTGCGCTGCAGGCACGGGCAGTTTCCTCGATCAGCAGGCAAGCCGCTTAGGGCTCAGCATTGAAGAATTCGGGGAGCTCGCCCTCAAATCCAAAAACCCGCCCAGGATAGCCGGTCGATGTAGTGTCTTCGCCAAGTCGGACATGATCCATCTGCAGCAGATAGCCACCCCCGATTACGACATCGTGGCCGGGCTCTGTTACGCCTTGGCCCGGAACTTCAAAAGCAACATCGGTCGAGGTGCCGAGTTTCGCCGCCCGGTCGTCTTTCAGGGCGGGGTGGCCGCCAACGTGGGGATGCGGAAGGCCTTCCAGGACGTGCTCGAGCTCTCCGAGGGGGAGCTCATCGTGCCCAGACACTTCGCCTCCATGGGGGCCATAGGGGCGGTGCTGCTGGGCCTTGAAGAGGGGGCGTTCAAGGCGGGGTTTCCCGGCCTCGAACCCCTGGAGCGGTTCATCGCCTCTCAGCGCGAAGAACGCGATGCATGGGAGCCCTTAGAGCTCAGGCCGGAACACCGGGTCGAAAAGTCGCGCATCTGGCGCCCGGAGGTCAAGCCGGGGGAGAAGATCCCCGCCTATCTGGGGATAGACGTGGGTTCCATCTCCACCAACCTGGTGGTCATCGACTCGAAGGGCAGGGTCCTGGCCAAGCGGTACCTAATGACCGCCGGAAGGCCCATAGAGGCCATCAGAAAGGGGCTCAAGGAGATAGGGGAAGAGATCGGCCACCTGGTGGACATTCAGGGGGTGGGGACTACAGGCTCCGGGCGCTACCTCACCGGTGACTTCGTGGGAGCCGATGTGGTCAGAAACGAGATCACCGCCCAGGCCACCGCTGCCATCCACATCGACCCTGAGGTCGACACCATCTTCGAGATCGGGGGGCAGGACTCCAAGTACATCAGCATCGACCGAGGGGTGATCGTCGACTTCGAGATGAACAAGGTGTGCGCCGCGGGCACGGGCAGCTTCCTGGAGGAACAGGCCGAAAGGCTCGGCCTCGACATAAAGAGCGACTTCCAGGAGCTGGCCTTGAAGGCCCGGGCCCCGGTGAAGATGGGGGAGCGGTGTACCGTCTTCATCGAGTCCGATCTGGTCCACCATCAGCAGCGAGGTGCCAAGGTAGAGGATCTGGTAGCGGGGCTCTGCTATTCGATAGTTTTGAACTACCTCAACCGCGTGGTGGGTGATCGCAAGATCGGTAAGCGGATCTTCTTCCAGGGGGGGACCGCCTTCAACAAGGGGGTGGTGGCGGCCTTCGAGCGGGTCCTGGGCCGTGAGATCACGGTGCCGGAGAACCACGATGTGACGGGGGCCATCGGGGCAGCCCTTTTGGCCATGAAGGAGAGGACTTGGGAGAGGTCGAACTTCAAGGGATTTGACCTTTCGAAGCGCCGTTACGAGATCACCACCTTCGAGTGTAAGGGATGCCCCAACATGTGTCTGATCCGTAAGGTGAGCATCGAGGGGGAGAAGCCGCTCTTTTACGGTAGCAGGTGCGAGAAATACGATGTGGTGAGGCGAAGGAGAAGGGCGGAGATCCCAGACCTTTTCGCTGAGAGGGAGCGGTTGCTGCTCGCCCCCTATCCAGGGGAGGAGCGCTTGCCCGAAGATGCCCCGGAGGTAGGGGTGCCGCGGTGTCTCACCTTCCACGAGATCCTCCCCTTCTGGAAGGCCTTCTTTACAGAGTTGGGTTTCAGGGTGGTGCTATCAGATCCCACCAACAGGGAACTCATCCGACGAGGGGTCGAGGCGGTAGTGGCCGAGACCTGTTTCCCTGTTAAGGTGGGCCATGGCCATGTGTTGAACCTCCTGGAGCGAGGGGTGAAAAGGATCTTCATCCCCAGCGTCATCAGCATGCCCAAGTTCAGAGAGGACTACGAACACTCCCAGACCTGTCCTTATGTACAGTCCTTCCCCTATGTGGTGCGCTCCGCGATCCCCTTCGAACGCTATGAGGTTGAGGTGCTGAGCCCTGTGGTGCCCTTCGCCATGGGCATGAGGGAGTTGGAACGAGCCTTGGTGGAGTTCGGCCGTGACCTTGGCAGGAGCCCCTCAGAAGTCCGTTGGGCCTTGAGGTGTGCCCTTGACTTCCAGGAGCGGTTTTTCAGGGCCTGCCGAGCCCGCGGGCGCGAGGTGTTGGAGGGGCTCAAGGAAGGGGATCGGGCCATGGTGATCGTCGGCCGACCCTACAACACCTGTGACTCCGGGGTGAACCTCGACATACCCGGGAAGCTACGCGACCTCGGGGTGCTTTCCATCCCCATGGACTTTCTGCCGCTGGAGGAGATGGCGGATCGCGAAGGGCTTCGGGAGATGTATTGGCGGTACGGCCAAAGGATCCTCGCAGCAGCCCACTTGGTGAAGGAGGATCGCAGGCTCTTTCCGGTCTACATCTCCAACTTCGGTTGCGGGCCTGATTCCTTCATCGGCCACTTCTTCCGCGAGATCATGGGGGACAAGCCCTCCCTCATCCTCGAGATAGACGAGCACAGCGCGGACGCAGGCGTCATCACTCGCCTTGAGGCCTTCCTGGACAGTCTTAAGAACGCCCGTCCCTCCGAGGGGCGCGTACAGCGGAGGGGTAGGATCGAAGGAGACCCCGGCCGGACCATCTACATTCCCTATATGTGTGACCACGCCTATGCGGTGGCGGCGGCCTTGGAGGCCTGCGGGGTCAAGGCCAAAGTTTTCCCCGAGTCCGATCAGGAGACCCTTTACTGGGGCCGCAGGTACACCTCAGGTCGGGAGTGTTATCCCTGCATCCTCACCACGGGGGACATGGTGAAGCTTGTGAAAAGCCCCGATTTCGACCCTGATCGTTCCGCCTTCTTTATGCCTTCGGGAAATGGACCTTGCCGTTTCGGCCAATACCATCGTTTCCACCGCAAGGTGTTGGACGAATTGGGTTTCAGCCAGGTCCCCATCTATTCTCCCAACCAGGACGAGACCCTTTACGAGGACCTGGGGATCTTGGGCTCCAAGTTCTCGCGGCTCGGCTGGTGGGCCATCGTAGCGGTGGACCTACTGCAGAAAAAGCTGCTGGAGACCCGTCCCTACGAGGTGAACCCTGGTGAAACGGATCGCGTCTACCGTGAGTGTCTCCAGGGGCTCTGCGACCTCCTGCGCCGGGACCCTAAGATCGAAGAGGTGGTGGAGTTCCTCAGAGGGGCCCGCCGTAGGATGGATGCCATCCCGGTGAAGGACAAGGGGTCGAAACCCAAGATCGGGGTGGTGGGGGAGATATATGTGAGGATGAACCGCTTCTCGAACGAGGACGTCATCCGCAAGATTGAGGCCCTGGGAGGTGAGGCGAGGCTTGCCCCTTTGGTCGAGTGGATCCATTACATCAACAAGATGGCCAAGCGCAGGGCGCTGAGACGCGGCCATTTCAAGACCCATCTGGGATTGCTCATAAAGGAATTCTACCAGAAAAGGGACGAGAGGAGGCTGGCCTCTGCTTTCTCAGGGGCGGTGGAGGAGCCTGAAGAGCCCCCCACCGAGAGGATCCTGGAGCTTGCCGGGCCTTACCTCCATGACTCCTTTGAAGGCGAGGCCGTCCTCACCGTAGGAAAGACGATTGACTACGCCCTCAAAGGGGCAAGCGGCGTCGTGAACGTCATGCCCTTCAGCTGCATGCCGGGGACCATCACCAGCGCCATTCTCAAGAGGTATAGGGAGCTCAACGGCAACTTTCCCGTCCTCAACATGGCCTACGATGGGCAGGAGCAGAGCAACATCATGACGCGCCTTGAGGCCTTTATGTACCAGGCCCGACAATACCAGGAGAGGATGCGCGAGAGACGAGCTCAGCCCTCTTCGGAGTAGGCCTCTACGTGATTGATCAAGCTGCCGATCCCCTCTATTCGCACTTCCACGATATCCCCCACCTCCATGGGGCCTATGCCTGAGGGGGTACCGGTGGCGATGACGTCACCGGGGAGCAAAGTCATCACCCGGGAGATGAAACTGACCAACTCCAAGGGGCCGAAGATGAGTTTGGAGGTGCGGCTCGATTGGCGCAGTTCTCCATTTAGGTACGTTTCGAGCTTGAGGTCTGAGGGATCTAGATCGGTCTCTATCCACGGTCCGAGGGGGGCAAAGGTGTCGAAGCCCTTTGCCCTGGTCCACTGGCGATCCTTCCGCTGGAGGTCTCTGGCCGTGACATCGTTGAAGCAGGTGTACCCGAGGATGACCTTTGGGGCCTCTTCAGGGGAGACGTCCTTGGCCCGCCTTCCGATCACTACGGCCAGCTCTCCTTCGTAATCAACCCTCTGGGAGGAGGGGGGATAGCGGATGGCGTCCCCTGGGCCGATCACGGCCGTGGAGGGTTTGAGGAAAAGGAGGGGTTCGGACGGCAGGCGCGCCCCCACCTCTTCAGCGTGATCGCGGTAGTTGAGACCGAGGGCCACGATCTTCGAGGGGGCCACCGGAGGCAGGAATTTCAATGTCTGCAGAGGTACCCGTTTTCCAGTCCTCTTCAGACCGCAAAAGGGGTCCCCTTCGGTGAGTTCGGCCTCATCACCTTCGACGATGGCGTAAAGCCCTCGTCCTTCCCAAAGGACCTTGGCGATCTTCATCTGTACTTCCTTGAAGGGACGGCCATTTTAGCCGAGGAGGCCGCGAAGGGAAAGGCCTAAGCGGTCTTTTTCGCGGCGAGGCTGAAGGGCATCTGGGCCAGGCAGCGGGGGCAGTAACGAGGCTCTTTGCGGTCCGTGTCGGCCAGGCTGTTGGAAAAATGCATTACGCAGAGGGGGTTGGGACAGTGACCGAGCTCCCACGTGTGGCCGAGTTCGTGCAGCACTTCCTTAACGACCCGTTCTAAGAAGCGCTCCCTGTCGGGTTTGAGGCCGTAGAACTCCTGTCTGAGCCTCGGCAGGGCCACCACGGCTCGGCCTGTGGCCCGGTCGGCCAGACCGAAGATGAAGTTGAGGGGCGGGACATACAGATCCGCCTCCACTAAACCCACATAGCGATCAGGCCCTCCAAGGGGAAGGGCTTCGAGAAAGGCCTCGCCCCGGTACTGCCTGCGGAAGGGATCGTAAGATCTACCTGGGTAAGGACGACTGAGGAATTTTGCGGTCTCGTACCCGAGCACCTCGGGGAGGGTCTTTACGAGGTGCTCTAAGACCCCTTCCTCTATCTCCCCGAAGGGGACTAGGTAAATCTTTCCCATCCCAAAAGGAGTAGTCATCGCTGGGTTCGTTGTAAAGGGCTGGTGGACGTGGTATAAAAGCCCCGTGAGGATATTTTCGGCCTTTCTCTTCGCCATCCCAATCCTCTTCAGCAAGAGCCTTGCCACCGTGGAATTCCCCTCTCCTCGCGGAGCGGTCAACGACTTCGCCGGAGTCCTCTCCCAAGAGGAGAGCAACAGGATGGAGGCCCTTTCCCGCTCCCTTTGGCAGAGGATGGGGGTGGCCTTGGTAGTGGCCATCTTTCCCGAACTTCAGGGGGAGTCCGTGGAGGAATTCGCCAATAGACTCTACGAGACATGGGGGATCGGTGCGAAGGGCGAGGATAAGGGGGTGTTGATCCTTCTTGCGATGAAGGAACGCCGTCTGCGGGTGGAGGTCGGCTATGGCCTCGAAGGGGTGTTGCCGGACGGTAAGGTGGGGTCCATCATGGACCGCTACATGGTCCCTTACCTGAGGCAGGGAGAGTACGGGAAGGGGCTCTACATGGGGATGGTGGCCTTGGCCCAGGAAGTGGCCAGGGCTCAAGGGGTCCAGTGGGGGGAGGTCCCCAGGCCCATCCCTTCAGAGGAAAGGGGCAGAGGGGGGGTAGCCCTGCCATTGATCATCTTTTTCCTCTTCCCTCTCGCCTTTGGCCTCCTCGCCAGGAGGCGGAGGCGCCATGGGACTGTTATCTTCTTCCCTTGGGGGACGATGGGGCCCATAGGGGGAGGGGGGTTCGGTGGCTTTGGAGGGGGCTTCGGCGGCTTTGGAGGGGGGATGAGCGGAGGGGGAGGGGCGACCAGGGGGTTCTGAATGAGAAAGGCGCCGAGAGATCCCAGGGAGGTCTTCGAAGGATTTACCTCCGATTGCAAGACGGCCTTTGGCCCTGAACTTGAGGCCATATGCCTTTACGGCAGTGGCGCCCGAGGGGAGTACGTGCCGGGGCACTCTGACATCAATTTCCTGGTGCTGCTCTCCGAGGAGGGTATAGGGCAACTTCAGAAGGCCTTTCCCCTTGTGGCCAAGTGGGGCAGGAGGGCAATAGCCATTCCCCTCTTCCTCACCCGGGATTACATCAAGCGGTCGCTCGACGCCTTCCCCCTCGAGTTCCTCGACATGAAGTTGCACCACCTTCTGGTCTACGGGGAGTCAGACCCCCTTTCGGATCTGGAGATAGACAGGGGGGACCTGCGGCTTCAGTGCGAGAGGGAAGTGAAGGGGAAACTCCTCGCCCTCAGGGAGGCCTATGTGGGCACGAGGGGAAGGCCGAAGGAGCTTTCGCTGGTGATCTCTCGCTCCATTAACGCCTTTGCCGTCATCTTTGAGGGACTCCTGTGGCTGAGGGACAGGGTCATCCCCCCTTCCAGGAGGGAGGTCTTCGGGGAACTCTGCCGCGAGGCGGGCCTGAGGGAAGAGGTGTTTTTGGCCGCCCTGGCGGTAAAGGAGGGGCGGGTCAAGCCATCGCGGGAGGAGCTAATGCGCCTTTTCACCGATTATATGGAGGAAGTGCGACGTCTCGCGCGATGGGTGGATCAGATGGAGGCGGAGGGATGAGGAAGGGCTGGGTCGTCTTAGGGGCCATCCTTCTGGTACTTGTTTTATTTTTCGGCTATCTCAAGTCCACTTACAACCAACTGGTGGCCTTGCAAGAGGGGGTCAAGGCCGCGTGGGCCCAGGTGGAGAATCAACTCCAGAGACGGATGGACCTCATTCCCAATTATGTGGAGACGGTGAAGGCCTATGCAGCCCACGAGCGCGAGGTGTTTCAGAGGGTGACGGAGGCCCGCTCCCGGGTGAAGGAGGCCAAGGACTTTGAGGAGCGCCTCCAGGCGGAAGGGGAGCTTTCCGCAGCCCTGGGCAGGCTCATGATGGTGGTGGAGAATTATCCGGAACTGCGCGCCAACGAGAATTTCATCAGGCTACAGGATGAGTTGGCGGGCACCGAAAACCGCATTGCGGTGGAAAGGCGCCGCTATAACGAGGCGGTAAGGCTCTACAACACCAAGCTGCGGAGCTTTCCGACCGTGTTGATCGCGCGGGCCCTCGGGTTCCGTCCCGCACCTTTCTTCGAGGCCCCCAAGGAGGCGAAGAGGCCACCAAGGGTCAAATTTTGACTCAACCCCTTTGTTCTTTATGCCGATAAGCATGTTAGATCTCTCCCTGAGGAGGTCTCGATGGACCTTCACGTAGAACAGAGAGGAGATGTGCTGATCATCGATCCCATGGAGACGCGCATCGATGCCCATGTAGCCCCGGAGTTTAAGCGCCGGGGCCTTGAATTGATCTCTCAAGGGCACAAAAAACTGCTTGTGGACCTATCAAAAGTGGAGTTCGTGGACTCCAGTGGCCTTGGGGCCTTGGTCTCCTTCCTGAAGGCCCTGGGGCGGGAAGGGGCCATAGCCCTGGTGGGGATGGCCCCTGCGGTAAGGGAAGTCTTTCGGTTGACACGGCTTCAAAGGGTCTTCCAGATCTTCCCTTCGGTAGAAGAGGCCCTGCAGTACCTCAACTCCAGTTAGGGAGGAGGGCCTCTACAAAGGCCTCGGCCGAGAAGTCCTGTAAGTCCTCGATACCTTCTCCCACCCCCACGAAGCGGATGGGAAGGCCGAGCTCCCGTGCGATGGCCACTACGATACCCCCCTTAGCTGTGCCATCGAGCTTGACGAGGGCCAACCCCGTTACTCCCAAGGCATCGTGGAAGGTGCGGGCTTGCAGGAGGGCGTTCTGTCCTGTGGTGGCGTCAAGGACTAAAAGCGTCTCGTGGGGGGCTTCGGGGATCACCTTCGCCATGACCCTTTTGGTCTTCTTCAACTCCTCCAAGAGCCCCCCCTTGGTGTGGAGGCGTCCCGCCGTGTCCACCAAAAGGAGGTCGTAGCCCCTTGCCCGTGCCGCTTCTATGGCGTCGTAGGCCACGGCCGCGGGGTCAGCCCCCTCGCGGTGTTTCAACACCTGGGCCCCTGCTATTTGGCTCCATATCTCGAGCTGTTCGATGGCTGCTGCCCTGAAGGTATCGGCTGCGGCCACCAGGACCTTCTTCCCCTGGGAGGTGAAACGATAGGCCATCTTGGCGATGGTGGTGGTCTTTCCGACTCCGTTGACCCCCAGGACTAAGACCACCATGGGCCCGTCTTTCACCAAGGCGAAGGGGGCTTCACAGGGTTTGAGGATCCGCAGGATCGCCTCCCGCAGGAGGGGATAGAGATCAGAGGCCTTTACGATCTTCCTTTTCCGCGCCTCCTTCCTCAACTCCTCCAGCAGTTCCTGGGTGGCTGCGACCCCCAGGTCGGCCTCGATCAGCCCTTCCTCCAGCTCGTCCCAGGTCCCTTCCTCGAGAGCCTTGCCGGGGCGCAAGATGCCCCTTGTCTTCTCCGTGAGAAGACCACGCGTTTTGGCCAGGCCTTCCCTGAGCTTTTTGAAGATCAACCCTTCCCTTCCCGGGCGATGATCGCCGCCCCAAGGGCGCAAACTATCTGGGGTTCGTAGTAGATGGTGAGGGGCATCCCGATCTCCTCCTCCAGGGCCCTGACCACCCCTATGTTCTTGGCCACACCACCGGTCATCACCACCTGAGGGACGGCCCCTCCCGTGCGTTCGAGCAGTCCCACCGTTCGCTTGGCGATGGCCTTGTGAATGGCCTTGAGGATGTCCTCGACCTCCTCGCCCTGGGCCACCAGAGATACCACCTCGCTTTCAGCAAAGACCGTGCAGACACTTGAGATGGAGAGGTCCTTCTTGGCCCTCAAGGCCTTTTCACCCATCTTGTCGAGCTCTACCCCTAGGGCCTTGGCCATCACCTCGAGGAAACGACCGGTGCCCGCGGCGCACTTATCGTTCATGTCGAACTCCACCACCGTACCCTTCTCGTCGACCTTGATCACCTTCGTATCCTGACCGCCTATGTCGATGATGGTCCTGGCCTCCGGGAAGAGGTAGTTGACGCCTCTGGCCAAGGCGGTGATCTCGGTGACCTTCTTTCCGGCGAAATCCGCTATGCCACGGGCGCAACCGGTGGCTACGATCCCGTCGATTTTGTCCCGGTCGATGTTGGCGAACCTTGCCGCCTGTTCAAGGGAGAGCCTGGCGGCGTCTCGGCTTGATCCCCCTGTGAGGATGATGGAGTAGCCGAGGATTCCCCTCTGGTCATCGAAGATTACGGTCTCGGTGGTCAGGGAGCCGATGTCGATGCCCGCGGTGACCATCTTACTCCCCCTTCCATTCAGGCTTCCTCTTCTCGAGGAAGGCTTTGAGGCCTTCGTTGGCGTCGTAGGTCTTCATCAGGGCGTGTTTGTAGATGACCTCCGAATTCTCCAGCCCCTCTTCGAAGGAACCACTCATCCCCGCCAGGATCGCCCGTTTGGCAATCCTCAGCACGATGGGGCTTTTGTCCTTAAGCCTTTCGAGGAATCTCTCCAGTTCTTCGTCGAACTTGTCCGGCGGGACCACCAAGTTGACCAGGCCCAGGGTCTTGGCCTCAGAGGCTGAGATGGGATCTCCGGTCAATATGATCTCCATGGCCTTCTTCATACCCGTGATCCTGGGGAGCCAGGCTACGATCATCGAGGGGTAAACCCCCACCTTTATCTCCGGTTGCCCGAATTGGGCGGTCTCAGAGGCGACCACCATGTCGCAAAAAAGCGCCACCTCACATCCCCCTCCCAGGGCATAGCCCTTGACCGCCGCCACTGTGGGGATCTCCATGGTGGCCATGATGCGGAAGATACGGTGGAAGACCTCTATCATCTCGTCCATCTTGTCCGGGGTGTGGTCCTTCACGTCCACCCCCGTGGAGAAGGCCTTCTCCCCTGCAGCGCCTATTACTAGGACCTTTACTTCCCCCTGGCGGGCCTTTACATCCTGCAAGGCGTCGACCATCTCCCGCATGGTGGGGATGTCGAGGACGTTGTAAGGTGGACGGTTGATGGTGATCCGGGCAACCCCATCCTTCACTTCGTAGAGGATGTTCTCATACGTCATATCCCCCTCCTTTTATTGTTTTTTTTCAACGAAGTGAAAAATATCACGAGGGAAGGGCTTCCGCAAGGACTTTCATCCTATCTTGGCCAGCTCCAGTTTATCGCCCCACTTCCGGATGACCGCGTGCTTGAGCGCCCTGTTTTGAGGGCGTTCGAGGTGGGGGTCCTCCTCCAGCAGGCGAAAAGCCTCCCGCCTTGCCTCCATGAGGAGGTGCAGGTCCCGTGCGAGGTCTGCAACCCTGAATTGGGGCATCCCCCACTGTCTGACCCCGAGGATCTCCCCAGGTCCCCTCAAGGCCAAGTCCTCCTCGGCGATGCGGAAGCCGTCCCTCGTGGCCTCCATGATCCGGAGGCGTCTCTCGGCCTCAGGGGTCAGTTTGCCTCTGGCCATCAGCAGACAGAAAGAGGGGGCTTGGCCGCGGCCTATCCTCCCTCGTAATTGGTGCAGTTGGGCCAAGCCGAAACGCTGGGCCTCTTCTACGAGCATCACGGTGGCGTTGGGTACATCTATCCCCACCTCTACCACCGTGGTGGCCACCAGGAGGTGGATCTCCCCTGCCTTGAAGGCCCGCATGACCTCCTCCCGTTCTTCTGCGGAGAGCTTTCCGTGGATCAGACCCACCCGCCACTGGGGGAAGCGACGGGCGAGCTTTTTGGCCCCTTCGGTGGCGGCCTTCAGATCCATCTGTTCGGATTCCTCCACCAGGGGGTAGACCACATAGGCCTGGTGACCCTTTTCAATCTCTCTGGCCAAGATTAGGTAGGCTTCTTCTTCCTCGGGGTCGCGGAAGACGCGGGTGGTGATGGGGCCTCGGCCGGGGGGCATCTCGTCGACGATCGAGACATCCATGTCCCCGTAAAGGGTCATGGCGAGGGTGCGGGGGATGGGGGTGGCGGTCATCACCAGCAGATCCGGATCCGTCCCCTTCTGGTAGAGCCTTGCTCGCTGCATCACTCCGAATCGGTGCTGTTCGTCCACCACAGCGAGGCCGAGGGAGTGGAAGGACACCCCCTCTTGGATGAGGGCATGGGTGCCCACGACGATTTGCACTTCTCCCCTGGCCAGTTCCTCGAGGAGTTGTTCCCTTTCCTTCCCCTTGACCTTGGCCGTGAGCAAGGCCACCTTTACCCCGATATCCCCGATCAGAGCCGTAATGGTTTCATAATGTTGTTCAGCCAGGATCTCGGTGGGGGCCATGAGGGCTGCTTGATAGCCGTTGGCTACGGCGATAAGGGCAGCTACAAGGGCGACGACGGTCTTACCGCATCCTACGTCCCCCTGTAGCAGTCGATTCATGGGGTGGGGTCGGGCCATATCGGCCATTATCTCGTCGATGGCCCGTTGTTGGGCACGGGTGAGGGTGAAGGGGAGGCTTTGAAAGAAGTCCTCCAACAGCCTCAAACCGTGGGTCTTGAAGGCAATTCCTGGCCGCTGTTCGACCCCGCGTCGTCTGAGGGCGAGGCCGAGTTCCAAGAGGAAGAGCTCCTCAAAGGCGAGCCGTCTATGGTAGGGAGACGTCCCCGCTTGCAGGGCCTCGAGGTGGCGATCCCCTGAGGGGAAATGGATTTCCCGGATGGCTTCCTCAAAGGAGACCAGCCCCAATCTGCGCTCCACATGCCGGGGGATGGGGCTCCTCACCTTGGGGGCGTAATCCGTAATAATGCGGTACATAATCCCCCTTATACGCCTCTGCCTCAGCCCCTCGGTTTGGGAGTAGATGGGGACGATGCGACCGAAGTGAAGGCTTTCGCCTTCTTCGTCGAGGACCTCGAGGTCGGGATGGTGGATCTCCTTCTGCTGGAAGTAGCCCTTTATCTCTCCGGAGAAGATCACCCTGTCCCCCCGTCTCAACATGCCCTTCACGAACTCCCACCCTTGGAACCACTTGGCGGTGAGGAAACCCGTGCCGTCCCCGAGCAATACCTCGAAGACCTTCTTGCGGCTCTTGGGGTAGAGGACCTCCTCGGCGGCGAGCACATGGGCCACACCTGTGACCCACTGGCCAGGGGACATCTGGGAGATCCTCCGCAGATGTCGGCGGTCCTCGTAACGGAGGGGGAGGTTGTAGAGGGCGTCCTCCACGGTCTCAAGGCCCTTCCTCTTCAGGAGGGCAAAGGTCTTGGGACCTACCCCTTTTACGGAGCTTAGTGGCGTCCTCAGCAGCTCAAGGCCTGTCTCTACTGCCTCTGGGAGATCGAAGGCCGCCTCCATTTCCTGCAGGATCTCCCTTCCCCGCTTCAGGGCCCGTCGCTTCTCCTCGAGCGACTTCTCCTCATATCCCGCGAAGGTTGCACGGAGATCTTCGAGAAGCCCCCTCATGTCCTGGGGGGCCCCCTTCATGGCCTCGTCGACCGCCGCCTTTACGAGCCTCTCCAGGCCCTTTATCTGGTGGACCCTGGCGAAGTCGTCCTTTGAGGCGAGTTCAAAAGGGCGTTCGAGGCGGAGGATCAAATCCCTCACGCATCTAAGGTTATCTGCTATAGTGTCCGCGGTCAATGAGGCTAAAGGTGAAGGGGGGTATATGTCGAAAAGCGATAAAAAAGGAGGTTGTGGAATGGTCAGGAGGTGTTTTGCGGCGGTAGCCCTGCTGTTGGCCTTGGCGGTCCCCGTCAGGGGGAGCGACGTGGATCAAGCGGTGGATTATTTCGCCCATGTGGCCGAGTTGGTGGTCAAGCGGGACGCCTCGGCCCTTTACCAGGAGGGGACGGAGGGGTTCAGGCAAGGGGTGACCCTCGAAAAGCTCCAGGAGTTCTTGGACATGCTCGTACAAGGCGAGCCTAAAGGCCTTGAGACCACGGGTTTCAACTCCAACCCCGCCGAAGGGCTCTACCAGGTCACCGGCTTTGTCATGTACCCGGATGGCAAGGTCTACATCGGCGTCCTCATGGTGAGGAGGGAAGGGGAGTTCAAGCTCCATCATCTGAGTCTCCATACGGACCGCATCAAGGGCAGGGTGGCCGAGGAGGCGGAACCAGCCAAGGCCTTCGTCGAAGGGCTCCTCGCATCCCTGAAGAAGGGGAAGATGGAGGAGGCGTTGGGGGAGGTGGACCCCCGAGTCCGCAAAGAAGTCGGCGATGAGATCATAGAGGCGATCTTCAAAAAGATGGCCAGGGCCGAGATTAAGGCTTTGCAGGGGTTCCATTATCAGAGCACGGAGCGGGGCAAGGTCCAACAGCTCAGATTCGACGCTCGATGCGAAGGCGAACCCTGTGTACTGGAGTTCGTCCTCATGCCCAAGGGCGAAGGGTTCGTGCTGCTCGACGCCAACATTTACAGGGGTGCGAGATAGCCGGGTGAACTTGTCGCCTCCCTGGGGGTCTGCTAAATTTCTGGGGGATGACCCTTAGGGCGGTGACCTTCGATCTGGATGGCACACTGGTGGACCACACCTTTGCAGATCTGGTGTGGCACGAGGGGATGGCTCGCCTTTACGCTCAGAGGGAGGGACTGGCCTTGGAGGAGGCGAAAGGTCGAATCCTCGCGGCTTACGATGAGGTGGGGGATGAGGCCCTCGAATGGTATGACCTCGGGTACTGGTTCAGGCGCTTTGGTCTCCAGGGTTCTCCCCGCGAGCTCCTCGAACGCTATCGCCATGCGGTGAGGGTCTATCCTGAAGTCCACGAGGTCCTGCAGGAGCTGAAAGGGCGATACCGTCTCGCCTTGCTCTCTAATGCCTCCCGGGATTTCATGGAGGTGGAGCTCGAAGAGGGGAAGCTGAAGGGATACTTTGACCTCGTAATGTCCGCAGTGAGCGATTTCGGCCGGGTGAAGAAAGACCCCGAATTTTACCGACATGCCTGCCGCCTCCTCGGCGTGTCCCCAGAGGAGGCCCTGCATGTGGGAGATCATGTGCGCTTCGATCTCATCGCCCCCCGCGAGGCGGGGATGAGGAGCCTACTGATATCACGCAACGGTCGTAAAGCAGGCGCCATTGGGGATTTGAGAGCCCTTCTCGACGTCCTTGATGAGGGAGCTCCATGAAGATCGGTGTCGTCAGTGACAGCCATGGCCATATAGAAAACCTGAGGAGGGCGTTGAGGGCCCTCCTCGAAGAGGGGATAGAGGTCTTCTGTCACCTTGGGGACGATTACGACGACCTTGAGGCCGTCGAAGTGCCGAGCGGTGTGGAGGTGTTGCGAGTCCCAGGGGTCTTCTCGGAGTACTATCGCGACCCGTCAATACCAAATCGAGTGCTCAAGGAGTGGGGAGGGAAGCGCTTCCTCCTCACCCATACCCGCAGTCGCCATCAAAACGACTTGCCCGATGATCTCGATCCAGAGGTGCTGGTGAAGGAGGGGAGGGTGGATGTGGTGTTTTACGGTCACACCCATATACCGGAGGTCTCGGTCCGGGACGAGGTCCTCTTTCTCAACCCTGGCCATCTCAAAGATGAGGACAAGAAGGGTCATCCTCCTACTTACGGGATGGTGGAAGTAGAGGGGGGAAGGGTAGGAGCGAAGATCTTCGACCTCTATTCCGGGGAGATCCTCTACGAAGGGAGGAAGGAAGGGTGAAGTTCAGGGGAAGGGTTTGGAAATTTGGAGACGATGTGGACACCGATATCATAATACCGGCCCGCTACCTCAACACTACAGACCCCCAGGCCTTGGCCGCCCATTGTATGGAGGGGGTCGACCCGGCCTTTTCGCAAAAGATCTCTCCGGGGGACATCGTGGTGGCAGGGCGCAATTTTGGCTGTGGTTCCTCACGGGAGCATGCTCCGTTGGCGCTGAAGGCCGCGGGTGTAGCCTGTGTGGTGGCCAAGAGCTTCGCCAGGATCTTTTTCCGCAACGCCTTCAACATGGGTCTGCCCATCGTCGAGTGCCCCGAGGCGGCGGAGGAGGTCAGGGAGGGGGATGAGTTGGAAGTGGATCTAGATGAGGGGTTAGTGCGCAACCTCACCTTGGGGCGTTCTTACAAGGCCCGACCTGTTCCCGCTTTCATGCAGGAGCTGATCAGGGATGGGGGGCTGATGGGGCACATAGCCAAGAAGTTGGGGAGGCGTTGAGGCGGTACCGAAGGCTGGTTAAGCCTCGGGGATTGACGTCCTTCGAGGTAAAGGCCAAGGAGACGGATCTCTGGATTCTGGCGCAGAGAGACCTTTCGAGGGAGGCCTTAGAAGAGGTCCTCAGGTTGAGACGGCAAATAGAAGCGTATATCGAGAAGAGGCCGGAATTTGCCACGAGCTTTTCCCCCTTGTCCCATGACCCCTTAGCGCCACCGGTGGTAAGGACGATGATCGAGGCCGGACAGGTAGCCGGGGTGGGGCCCATGGCTGCGGTGGCTGGGGCGTTGGCCGAAGGGGTGGGCAGGAAGCTCTTGGCCTTGAGTGAGGAGGTCATCGTGGAGAATGGAGGTGATATCTTCCTCAGGGTCTCGCGGCCCCGCAAGGTGGCCATATACGCGGGTAACTCCCCTCTCAGCATGAAGGTGGGCATCGAGGTCCCCGCGGAGGTCTCCATCGGGGTTTGCACTTCCTCGGCTACGGTGGGGCCGTCGGTGAGCTTCGGCCAGGCCGATGCCGTCTGTGTAGTGGCCAAGTCGGCTGCCCTCGCCGATGCGGCGGCCACCGCTCTGGGTAACCTTGTAAAGGCCCCAGAGGATATCCCCCGGGCCATCTCCACGGCTAAGGGGATGTCCGGGGTGGAAGGGGTGGTGATCATCATAGGGGATAAACTGGGGGCGTGGGGCAAATACCCCCTGGTGGAGGTGTGAGGAGATGGAGTACAGGAAGAAGATAGTCCTGAGGTTCACCAGCAAGACTTGGGACAAACCCATTGTATATCGCCTGGCGAGGGATTACGGACTGGAGTTCAACATCTTGAAGGCCATCGTGTTGCCCAAGCAGGAGAGCTTGATGGTCCTGGAATTGGCGGGTACGGAGGAAAACTACCACCGGGGGGTGGAATACCTTCTCAGCCGTGGGATCAAGGTAGAACCGATCGAATCGGACATCCTGAGGGACGAGCAGCGATGTGTCCACTGCGGGGCCTGTACCGCAGTTTGTCCCACTGGGGCCCTGAGCATAAAGCGGGACGATATGCAGGTGGTCTTCGATCCGGAACGTTGTGTGGCCTGTGAGCAGTGTCTTAGAGCGTGTCCTGTAAGAGCTATGAGGGCGAGTTTTTGAGGGGCCGGCCGGAGCCGACCCCTCTCAGCTTACTTAGCGTTTGATATTTATCAGCTCCGCCATCATGTCGTCAGTGGTGGTGACTACTCGGCTGTTGGCTTGGAAGGCCCTTTGGAAGATGATCATCTTGATGAACTCGTTGGCCAGGTCGACGTTGGACTGTTCGAGGCTGTTGGGGGCGATGCGCCCCAAGCCCGCTGTCCCCGGAGGTCCGGTTACTACCTCGCCAGTGCGGTTGGACTCCGAGTAGAGATTTCCGCCCTCCTTCAACAATCCCCAGGGATTGGCGAAGTTGGCCAAGGCGATCCGGAACAGCGGCATGATCTGGCCGTTGGTGTAGTGGCCGTAGATGACCCCGTCGGTATCCACCGATACCGTCTGCAGGAATCCGGAGCTATAACCGTCTTGGGTCTGGTATATGGTCGCAAAGGGCGAGGCAAACTGGGTGGTCTTGCTCACAGCCCCCGGTTGTAGGCCGAAATAGAAGTTGATCACCTGGTCCGGGGCCGCCCCTCCGGAGAAGTCGAAGTCAGGCGGGTTGCCGGGGTTCTCAGGGTCTTCACCGCCGGATGGGCTTTCGGAGACGAGAACACCATCGGGGTTGAAGGTCAGCACACCGGTAGCGCATGCCTCGTCGCGCCCGCTTGCGGTGTCAGACCCCTGGACCGTGGCCCACCACTGCCACTGACGGTTACCCGAAGCGTCGGTTCCTATATAGCGGAAGTACACGGTTACCGCGTGTCCCTGACCGAAGGAATCGTACACGGTGATGGAGGTATGGTAGTTGGAGGCGTCGAGCCAGGTGGAGGAGTCGTTTATGTCAAAGGCCACAGATGGGGTCTCAGCGGAGGCATCCAAGTTCACCGCTATCTGGACCTCGGCAGTGGGTCGCGGGTCCGATGAGGTAGAGGAGATGACGATGTCGGTAATAGAGCCCACTATGTCAACTCCCCCGGAGGCGTTTCGTTGCACGCGCCACCCCTGTACGATGTACCCCTCTGGGTTGACCAGCCGTCCATCGGCGTCGAAGCGGAACTGACCAGCGCGGGTATAATAGGTCTTCAAATTGTTGGGATCCCTGAGGATGAAGAACCCCTTCCCGCCTATAGCCAGATCCGTAGGTTCACTGGTGGTTTCAAAGGACCCTTGGGCGAAGATCATGCTGATGTCGCTCACCGCTACGCCGCGGCCCACCTGCGAACTGCCTGCGGCCGTCGCCACCAGCTGGCTCAAGGCGTCCTCGAAGGTTATCCGCGATGCCTTAAACCCCAAGGTGTTTACGTTGGCGATGTTGTCGCCCGTCACCGACATGGCGATCCCGTAACCCCTCAGGCCACTGACCGCTGAAAAGAGCGAACTTGAAAGACCCATCTTCCATCCCTCCCTTCTAAGAGTTGTCCTCCGGTTCCCTGACGCTGGTGACCGTGGACAGGGGCACCGGTAGATCCTCCAGCATGAGGCAGACTACTCCCTCTTCGACCCGCAGTCCCGTAACCCGTCCTCGGATGGTCGCCAGGACGTCGATGGGATTGCCCTCCTCATCCTCGGCCTCCAGCCGGAACCGGTAAATGCCGTCGGGCATCTCGTGCCCGCGGTCGTCCTTGCCATCCCAGATCACCTCTCCCTCCCCCGGATCTTGGCGGCCCATGGAGATCACCCTGACCAGGTGGAAGTCCTCATCGTAGATGAGGACCCGCAGGTCCCTCGCTGCGGCGTTTAGCTCATAGTGAATAGGGGTCGCTTCCCCGTCCTTAAGGGCGATGGACCCCTCTACGGAGGTGATCTCCTTGCCGATGAACGCCACGGCTTGAAGGATCACCGAGTTGCCCTGGAGCCACTGGAGGTCCTCCACGGCCCGGTTGAGGTTCATCAGCTGTTCGATCTGGGAGAACTGGGCAAGTTGTGCAGTGAACTGGAAGGAGTCGAGGGGATTCAGGGGATCTTGGTGTTTGACCTGGGCGATGAACAACTTGAGAAAGTCCTCCTTGCCCATGACCTCCCGTTTCCCAGCTTCCTCCGGGGTGAAGGGGTTATCAGAACCTATGGGGTTAAGGGCGTCCATCTCCTCCTCCCTCAAACGCGGATTTCAAAGGTCTGTCCTCCCCCCTCTTCATCGGGGAGGGGGCGATACCTACGCCCCTCCTGTTCCCTTCTCCTCTCCGATGGCCTCTCCCAGGAGGCCCTCCGCCCATTTTCCCCTTGGGCAAGGAGGGAGACCTGAAGACCATCCACCCTGAACCCCTGGTTTTCCAGGCCCCTCTGGATCTCCACGAGGTGGGTCTCCAGGAGCCTCTTCGCCTCCTCGGTCTGGGCGGAGATGTGGACCGTCATGGCCTCCTTGGATAGGACCACTTCTATTCTGATCCCCCCGAGGAAATCCGGTTTCAACTGAAGGTCCATCTTCTGAAGGCCTCGCCCAACCTCCACCTTTACCTTCTCTACCACTTGGGAGACGATCTCCCTGGCGAGTTCTTCGGTCAAGGAGGGAGAGGGGGCAGGAGGGGTGGGGTTCCCCTCCTGCACGGGCTGGGTAGGAAGGGCCTGCTGCGAAGGTCCAGGAACTCCTTGCGATATCTTCGTCTCCATTCCCTTCAGGGTTTCCTCGGGGGTAGGTCCGTCGGGCAAGTCCCCAAGGGGGGGTAGATGGGGGTGGGTGGGGTCCTTCAAGACCGGCTCTGATGGGCCGTGGGAATGGGGATCCGTGGCCATCCTCGCCGGAGCTCTTTCCTTTCCCCGGATGATCCCTGGGATCTCCACGGTCCCGTCAGTGGGCGGGGCCAGTCTGCGGAAGGCGCCCTCAAAGCGATCCCTTCGGCTTACAGCGAGAGGGGGGGCGGTCATTGAAGGGGGCCTAACAACGGAAGGACTCGAGGGTCCTCTATTTGGGGGCTGTCTGAAGGTGGGAAGGGGATCCCCTTTGTAGTCCAGCTTGATCTTGGTCCTTGGAGAAGATCCCCTCTCCTCAAAGGACTTGTTAAGGAGCTCGGTGATAGGTCCTTTCTGTATGAGGGCTTTGACGATGGCCTCTTTCAGGTCTACCTTTGAGGCCTCCTCCGCCGCTGGTGAGGGATAGGTCGCCATCGGTGGGTGGGCACTGAGGGGTCCCTCCCCGGATTTCATCCCCCTCGAGGTGGCGTGTTCGGGCGTATCCGACGGGATAGCCCTTTGATGGGCTATGTTCTGGTGGACCATATCCTCGGAAGAGGCCATCATGAGAGATCCCGCGTACCGAAGGACCTCTTCCACGTACCGTTGAGTCTCTCGGTAAGGTGGCACCCCTCCCCAACGTTCCACCGCCCCGGGACCGGCGTTGTAGGCCGCAAGGGCCAGACGCACGTCGCCGTCAAAGCGTTTGAGGAGGGTCTTGAGGTATCGAAGCCCCCCCTCCAGGTTTTCCCCTGGGTCGAAGGGATCCTCTACCCCGAGCTCCCTTGCCGTGGATGGCATGAGTTGCATGAGTCCCATGGCCCCCTTTGGGGACAGGGCATCGGTGCGAAAATCGGATTCCACCTTGACCACGGCCATGGCGAGGGGGATCGGTATGCCGTGGCGGTGCGCGATTTGGGAGATGAGTCTGGGCAGATCCTCCTGAGTGAGGAGAGGGGTGTACGCTGGGATGGGAGGTGGTGTCGAGGGAGCCTCGGAGAGAAGGGACATGGCCTGCCCATTCTTGGTTAAATCCCTGTGTTCTTCTGCAGGGGAGGGCGTATTCGTAGGGGGGGTGGGAGGGAATTGGCCTTGGAAAAGGGCCGACAACAGGCCTAAGAACTCCTCCCCCTTTCCCTGGGGTTCGAAGGTCGTAGAAGGGCGTAAGAGAGATTCCTTCATCAGGGCCGTGGGCAAAGGGATCGCCTGCATGGCGATGGAGAACGGGCAAGGGGTGTGCCACCAGAGGGGGTAAGCCGTTTTGGGGATGAATAGGGGGGAGGGGGTGGAGGAGGGGGAATTCCTTTCCTACAGCGGGAAGGCCTTTCTCCTCATGCCGAACTCATCCAGCATCAGCCCCTCTTGACGACGGCTCTCCTTTACGAACTCGGCCCATCGGCGTTGTCTCAACTTTTGGACCATCTTCAATTCTTGGGAGGCGACGATGATTTCCCCCCGTTTTCGTTCTATCCCCTTCTTGAGCTCCTCTACCCTCATCCTCTGTCGGTGGATCTTGTCCTCGAGGTCGCTGAGGAAGTCCTCATAATACAGGATTTCCAAAGAGGACAGCCCCTGGCGCTGCCGCTCCTTGAACTCCTCCATGTACCAAGCCCTCCGTTTCCTCAGACCTTGCAGTTCCGCCTCCGCCTCCCTCAAAGAGGATATGAGGAGAGCCAGTTCCTCCTTTAAGGCTTCGAGGCGCTGTTCCCGGAGGTTCAGCAGGGCCTCTAACGAGAATCTAAACTTCATCGGCGAAGATCTCCTTGAGTTCCTCGACGCTTCTCTGCAGATCTACCCTCTCCCGATAATCCTGTCTGAGGTAGGCCAGGATCCGATCGAGCTTATCCAGGGCACGATCCAGCTTTGGGTTGCTCCCCCTGGTGTAGGCACCGATGGTCACCAGATCCTCTGATCTCTTGTAAGTGGCCAAAAGATCGATCAACTTTTGGGCGTACTTCATGTGTTCTTCTTCTACCACATGGATCATGAGACGGCTTAGGCTCTGCAACACATCCACGGCGGGGTAATGCCCCTGAGAGGCCAGTTCCCTTGTGAGGACTATATGCCCATCGAGGATGGCCCTCGATGCGTCGGCGATGGGTTCATTCATATCGTCCCCTTCTACCAGCACCGTGTAAAAGCCCGTAATGCTGCCTCTGCCGTGGACCGGTCCAGCTCGCTCGAGCAACCTCGGCAGAAGGGCGAAAACCGAGGGGGTATATCCCCTCGTGGTTGGGGGTTCCCCCACGGAGAGGCCTATCTCCCTTTGGGCCATGGCGAAGCGGGTCAGCGAATCCATCATGAGGATCACATCCTTGCCCTGATCCCGGAAGAACTCAGCGATGGCTGTGGCCACAAAGGCCCCCCTCATCCTGATGAGGGGGGATCGGTCGGAGGTGGCAACTACCACGACCGACCTTCGGAGGCCCTCTTCCCCGAGGTCTCTGTTGATGAACTCCTTTACCTCCCGTCCCCTTTCGCCTATCAGGGCGATGACGTTGACGTCCGCAGAGGTGTGGCGGGCTATCATCCCCAGCAGCATGGACTTTCCTACGCCACTGCCGGCCATAATGCCCATCCGCTGTCCACGGCCGCAGGTCAACAGCCCGTTGATGACCCTTACCCCCACATCAAGGGGGTCCGTGATCTCCTCCCTCTGAAGGGGGTTCAGGGGCTCAGCGTAAAGGGGGTAACGGGCCTCCTCCCTTACAGGCCCCTTGCCGTCCAGCGGCTCGCCCAGGGGATCGATGACCCGTCCCAACAGGTCCTCCCCTACTGCTACCGTGGCCTCCCTTCCCAGGGGCTCGAGGATGCTCCCCGGCTCAAGGCCGTTGGTCTCCCCAAGGGCCATCATCAACAAGTTCTTGTCCCTGAACCCCACTACCTCCGCTATGGCATGGGTCTTACCCTCCTTTGAAAGCAGTCGGCACAGGTCCCCGATGGCCATGGGTGGTCCTTTGCCTTCGATGACGAGGCCGACCACCTGGGTGACCTTTCCCCTCACCCTTATAGGGTCTGTCCTTGAAAGCCTATGTAAGTAGTGGTCAACCTCCATTTTCCCCCTTCAGGCCCCGTTCTATCTCGAGGAGTTGGGACTCTATCCTCGCGTCCACATGGCCGAAGTCGGTCTCGATGAAGCAGCCCCCTGGCATGATCCCCCTATCCGCTCGCAAAACTACACCTTTCCCCTCTCCCTCCAGGAGCTCGGCCTGATGTTCCCTCACTAACTCTATATCGTCAGGGGAGAGGAATATCTTTACCACGTCCCCCTCCGTAACCCTGGAGATGGCCTCCCTCAGGGTCCTGAGGACTGCCTCGCGGTCGGTCTGGAGCTCCCTCCTGAGGATCTTTTTGGCGATGGCCATGGCGAGTTCGAGGATTTCCTCCTCCGCCCCTCGGAAGATCCGCTCCCTTGCCCCTTCCAGGGTTTTGAGGATCGCCTCCAAGCGCCTGAGGACTTCCTCCATACGCCTTCGCCCTTCGGCGGACCCGTCTTCGTATCCCTTATGGAACCCCTCCTGATAAGCCCTCTGCCGTAGCTCCCGCTCCGAGGTTTCAAAGACGGGAAAGGTAAAAGGACGAGGGCTACGTCCTTCCGCTTTAGATGAGGACATCTTCGGAACCCCTCCCCATGACCACCAGTTCGCCCTTTTCCTCCAACGCCCTGGCCACGGCGATGATCCTCTGCTGGGCCTTTTCCACGTCCTTCACCCTCACAGGGCCGAGGGCTTCCATGTCCTCTTGTAGCATCTGGGCGGCGCGCTCCGAGAGGTTGCAGAAGATCTTCTCCTTCAGTTCGTCGGAGGCCATCTTGAGGGCCAAGGCGAGGTCCTCTTTCGAGACCTCGCGGAGCAGCTTCTGGAGGCTTCGGTCGTCTACGTTCACCAGGTCTTCGAAGACGAACATGGCCTCTTTGATTTCCTCGCTTACCTGGGGGTCCTTCTCCTTCAGCTTCTCCAGGATGGCGTCAGCCTGGCCCCCGAGCTGATTGAGGATCTCTGCGGCCACCTTGCGCCCCTTCTTGGCGCCCACCACAGGGGCGGCCTTGCTCACCTTGATCTCCTGCCTGAGGACCTCTTCTATGTCCTCGATGACCTCCGGGACCACCCTGCTCAGGTTGGCTATCCGGTAGACGACTTCGCTCTGTAGATTCTCCGGGAGCTCGGCCAAGACCTGAGCGGCCTTGTCCCTATCGAGGTAAGAGAGGATCAAGGCGATGGTTTGGGGGTGTTCGGAACGGAGGTAGTTGGCCAAGGTAGATGGGTCGACTTTGTGGAGATAGGAGAAGGGGATTTCCTCCTCGGGGGTGATGAGCTCCAGCACCCTTTTGGCCTTCTCAGGTCCCAAGGCCTTGGAGAGGACCTTCTCCAGGTACTCCCTTCCTCCCATCACCACTTCTTCCTTTTTCTCGTAAAGGGAGAGGAACTCCGCCACTACCTCCTCCACCACTCCCCTTGGGACCTGAGACATCTCCGCCATAAGGGGTACGATCCGCTGGATTTCGTCCTCCCGAAGGCGGCGCAAGACCTCTCCTGCCACCTCCTCCCCCAAATAGAGGAGAAGGATGGCCGCCTTCTCGGCTCCCTTCAAGTCCTGGGCGCTTTTAACCTCCGCCACCTTTTCTCTCCCTCAGCCACCGGCGGATCATCTCCACCGTGAAGTCGGTGTCCTCCCTCGCCACCTGGAGGGCGAGTTCCTTGGGGGACGGTAGGGGAGGTTTGGGGGATTCCGACTCCAAGGCCTTCGCTTCGTAGGCGCCAGGGGCTTCGACCTCGGTTCGCGTGGTAAGGCCCTTTATCATGGGTCGGACCACGAAGAGGAAGAGGAGGATCACCAGCACCGCGGGGGTCAGATGCCTGAGGAAGGGAAAGGCCATATCCAGCAATCCGGGCTTGGACGTGGCGGTGGTCCCCACCCCCGTGGGCTCGGAAGTTTCAAAAGGGAGGTTGACCACGGTGACCTCGTCTCCCCGCTGCGGGTTGAAGCCCACAGCCCTCTTCACCATCTCCTCGATCTTCGCCATCTCCTCAGGAGTCCTCGGCACGTAAACCCTTTTGGGAGCGCCTTCTTCCTCCCCTGCTCCTTCCTTTCCCTCTCCCTCCGCGACCTCCTTATACGTCCCGTCTACGAGCACGGCCACCTGCAATCGCTTGATACGTCCCACCGGTTCGAGGGTGTGGGTGACGATCCTGCCGACCTCGTAGTTCACCGTCTCGCTCCGCCGTTGCAGGGCAGGGGTCGTTCCTATGACCTTCTTTTGGGGAACTCTCCCCCCGGGGACGTTGGAGGCCACCCCAGGCACCCCCTGATTGGTGAGGGTGCTGCCCGATCCCTCTTCCGTGACCTGCCTGCTGCGGATGACGGCGTTGGGATCGTAGGACTCCTGGGTCTGTTCCACTCGGCGCCACTCCATCTCGCTGGAGACCTTGGCCACCACCTTACCCTGCCCCACCACGGGTTCGAGTAAGGCGACGATCTTGTCCTCCAGGGATCGCTCCCACTGGCGCTGAAACTCCACCTGCTCTGCGCTTAGCTTCACCCCGGGGTCGTGCCTTTTGGCGGACAGCAGCCTCCCCTTGGTATCGATCACTGTGACTCCATCGGGGTCAAGCCTTTCGACGGCGCTCGAGACCAGATGGACGATGGCCTCCACTTCTTCCCTTCCCAACCTCTGGCCCGGCTTGAGCTTGACCACCACCGAGGCGCGGGCCTTGCGCGATTCCTCCACGAAGGGGGAGTCCTCCGGCAGCACCAGGTGAACCCGGCACTCCTGGACCGCGTCGAGCTTGCAGATGGTCCTGGCCAGTTCCCCTTGGAGGGCCCGCTGATAGTTGACCTTTTGCATAAAGTCGCTCATCCCGAACTTGCTCTTGTCGAAGACTTCAAAGCCGGCTCCACCCCCCTGGGGGAGGCCCTTCGCCGCCAATTCAAGACGTAGCTCGTAGACCCTATCCATAGGAACCATGATGGCCCCGGAGAGGGGATCGACCTTATAGGGGATCTTGTGCTCCTTGAGGTAGGCGATGATGGCCCCTGAGTCCTCGGGGGCGAGGCGGGAGTAGAGGACTTGGAAGGAAGCCTGGCGCGCCTGATGCACTGCGAAGGCTATCCCCCCCACCGTGGCCAATAGTACCGCCACCAGCGTTATCTTCTTCCCCAGGGGCAGGTCGTTTATGAACCTCAGGAGCTGGGCCATTTCCCCATCCCTTTACAGCGGCATCCTCATGACCTCTTCATAGGCCTTGATGATTTTGTTCCTTATCTGCATCATCAGCCGGAAGGATATCTCCGCCTTCTCGAGGGCTATCATCGTGGTGTGCAGATCCGCTTTCCCTAAGGCGAGGTCGTGAACGGCCCTGTCCGCCTCGAGCTGAAGTTGATTGACTTCCTTGATCGCCTCCTTCAGCACCCGGGCAAAATCCTGGGGCCTTCCCCTTCGTGGTTGAAGGGGGGAAGTGGGTTCAAAGGCCTTGGGGTCGAAGCCGACCTTCATGGTTTACCTCCCGATCTCCAGGGTTCTCAAGGCCATCTCCCTTGCGGTGGCTATCACCCTTAGAGCGGCCTCGTAGCTCCTCGCCGCGAGCATCATGTTGGTGATCTCCTCCACCAAGTCCACATTGGGCATGCGGACAAAGCCCCTTTCATCGGCATCGGGATGGCCGGGATCGTAGACCACGGGGAAGGGTCTTCCATCCTCAACGATCCTGACCACCCTGACCCCTTGGACCCACCGAGCCGAAGGATCCCTACCTAAGGGTTCGGAGCGGAACACTACGTCCCTCCGCCTGTAAGGACCACCTTCGGGGGTACGGGTGGTGTGGATGTTGGCGAGGTTGGAGGAGATCACCTCGATCCGTGCCCTCTGGGCTGAAAGGGCCGAGGCCCCGACTTCCATGATGGTGAAGATGTCCATTTTACGGACCACCTCCTTCTCCTATGGTGTACTTGAGCAAGGAGAACTTTTCCTCCAGTGCCCTCAGAAGGGCCATGTACTTCAGGTAGTTCTCCGCCAACCGCACCGCCTCTTCCTCTAAGTCCACCTTGTTGCCATCGGGGTTCCCCCATCCCCCCCTCAAGACCACCTCGGAGTTGGGGGACATCCCCTGCGAGGGTAGATGGTAGGGATGGGTCCTCATGAGGGACATCTCCACCCCTTTCATGGCCCGCTCTAACTCCTTGGTGAAGGAGATGTCTCTGGGTTGAAATCCCGGGGTCTCTGCGTTGGCCAAGTTGGATGCCAGCAGCGTGTGCCTGAACCAGGCGAGGCCCAGGCCCCGTTCCAGTAACCCTATGGTCCTATCGAAAATCCCCGCCATAGCAATCCCTCAAGCAGCAAGATCTTTGCCATTGATTTTGTACTCCTTGAGCTTGTTCCTTATGGTCCTCACGCTTACCCCGAGGAGCCTGGCCGCCTGTGTTCGATTCCCACCCACCTTTTTCAAGGTTTCGAGGATGAGCCACCGCTCCATCTCCTTCAAACTCGTCCCCGGCTTTATCGGGGGATCGATCCGCGAGGCCAATCCCTCGTCGATGACCAGGTCCTTGGGCTCGATGAGGGGCCCTTTGGCCAGAAGCACCGCTCGGTGGACGACGTTCTCCAGTTCCCTTACGTTGCCCGGCCAGGAGTATTCCTCGAGCAACTTCATCGTCTCAGGGGAAAACCCTTCGATCCCCTTGCCGTTGAGGGCGGTGTACTTCTCCAGGAAGAAGTTGGCCAGAAGGGGTATGTCCCCTTTGCGTTCCCTCAAAGGAGGAATGTGAAGGGGGACTACGTTGAGCCTGAAGAAGAGGTCCTCGCGGAAGCGACCCTTGTGCACCTCCTCCACCAGGTCGCGGTTTGTGGTGGCGATTACCCGCACGTCCACAGCCACGGGCTTCGTCCCCCCCACCCTGTCTATCTCCCCTTCCTGCAGGGCCCTGAGGATCTTGGCCTGAAGGGCCAGGGGCATCTCCGAGACCTCGTCGAGCAGGAGCGTCCCCCGGTGGGCCAGTTCGAATTTACCCTTTTTCTGGGCCACAGCGCCTGTAAAGGAGCCCCGTTCGTGGCCGAAGAGCTCGGTTTCGAGCAATCCCTCGGGGAGGGCTGCGCAGTTGACCGCCACAAAGGGCCTCCCGCGACGTTGACTCTGTTCGTGGATGTAGCGGGCCAGCAATTCCTTTCCCGTACCGCTCTCACCCGAGATCAAGACAGGGGCGGTACTCGGGGCAATGGTCCTGGCCACCTCCAACAGTTCCAGCATCTTCGGGTCCTGGGCGATGATGGTGCGTCTCTTCTGTTTCTCCTCCTCGGGCCTCGAGGCAAGGGCGCGTTTCACCACTTCTTCCAAGACCTCCGGGGAGAAGGGCTTCTCGATGTAATCGAAGGCCCCCTCCTTCATGGCGTTGACCGCCCCCTCCACAGTTCCATAGGCGGTCAGCAGCACCACAGGCGTGAGGGGCGATATGCGTTTTATCTCCTTCAGAAGTTCGAGCCCTGACATCCTCGGCATGCGGACATCTGCAATGACCAGATCGTAGAGGTCCTGTTTGAACTTTGTCATGGCGTGGAGGCCATCCTCGGCGGTGGAGACCCTGAGTCCGCATCCCTCGAGGACGGCCTCCAGGGCCCTTTGCATCTCCCTTTCGTCCTCCACGACCAGGACTTTATGTCCCCTCATGATCACCTCCGGATTTCGTTTCGACGGTTTCCAAAGGGATGGATATCCTGAAGGTCGTTCCCTCTCCCGGTTGGCTTTCGACCTCTATCAGCCCCCCGTGGGCCTCTATGACGCGGTGGGCAAGGGTGAGTCCGATGCCTGTACCTCTCTGCTTGGTGGTGTAGAAGGGCTTGAAGATCTCCCGGATGGTCTCGGGAGGGATCCCGCAACCGGTGTCCGCAACCACCACCTCTGCTACTTCGCCTTTGAGGCGGGACGGGCTCCGGAGGGCCTCCACGCGGAGCGTCCCCCCTTCAGGCATCGCCTCCACAGCGTTGAGCAACAGGTTGTAGAAGACCTGTTTCAGGAGTTCCCCGTCCCCCCTGATGGGCAAGGGGCCAGAGGGCAGGGATGCCTTGAGATCTATGCCGTTTTCCGAGAGGAGCCTGCTGACGAAGGAAAGCACATCCTTCAAGGGCTCCCTCAGGTCGATGGGCTTGAGGTCTGGATGCTGAGGTCTGACGAAGAGCAAGAGCCGCGAGATCACCCCTTCTATCTCCTCCACCCCCTTGATGACGTGCTCCGCCAACCCCCTTCTTTCGTCCTCGGCGAGCTCCCGCCACAGCAAGGAGGCAAAGAGCTTGATCACCCCGAGGGGATTCCGGACTTGGTGGGCGAGCTGGGCAGCCACCTCCTCCATAGCGCTCAGCCCCTCACCCCTCAGGGCCTGTTGGCGCCATTTCTCGACTTCGGTCACGTCCTCTACCACTATGACCCTTCCCCTGCCTTCTCTGAGGGGGGAGGGGGTTACCTTAAAAGTGCGGGGGCCAAAGGATCTTATGCCCTCCCCTTCAAGCCATTCGCTCGGGATCGCTTTGAGGTCTACGGATTCCCCCTTTTTCAGTCCCAGCAGCTCCTCTGCAGCCCTGTTGAGGGGGATGGCCTTTTCGTCCTCGAGGACGATCACCCCTGCAGACAGGCTCTCCAGCACCCCCTCGAGCAGCCCGGCCATCCTCTCCCTCTGTCTTCGGCTCTGCTCAAGCTCAAAGGACAGCTCCCTCACCCGTTCCTCGAGGCTACGGTAGTACCGCTGCAGCTCGAGGGAGGTACGGTGGAAGCTCTCGAAGGCCTTTTGAAGCAGTGCTCTATCTGCCTTCTGCATCGCGTCCCAAGACCTTCTTCAACTTCGCCCTCAGAGACAGGATCGCCTGGGAGTGGATCTGAGATATCCTGGACTCGCTCACCCCCAGGACTTCGGCGATCTCCTTCATCGTGAGCTCCTCGTAGTAATACAGCGCCACCACCAACCGATGTCTCTCGGGCAGCTCGTCGATGGCTTTGGCCAATATCTCCCTCAGCTCAGCCAGCCCTAATACCTCGAGGGGATCCTTCTCCTCGGGGTCCATGAGGATGTCCCTTAACCGTCCCTTGTCAGCACAGGTCGGGTCGATGAGGCCATCCATGCTCAGAAAGTTGATGGAGCGGACCTCTTTGAGGCTCTGGTGGAACTCCTCTATACTTATGTGCATCTCCTCGGCCACCTCCTCCTCGGTGGGGGTGCGACCGAGGCGTTGTTCCAACCGCAGATAGGCCTCTTCCAGCTCTTTGATCTTCTGGCGCCAGGAGCGGGGGAGCACATCCTGGGAGCGCAGTTCGTCGAAGATCGCCCCCTTGATGCGGAACTCGGCGTAGGTGCGGAACTTTATCCTCTTGGAGGGATCGTATTTCTCCACGGCGTCGATCAGCCCGATGACCCCCGCGTTTATTAGGTCCTCAAGTTCCACATTCTGGGGGAGCCGCGAAGCGATCCTCTGGGCCAAATACTTGACCAGTGGGATGTACTCGAGGATGAGGTCCTCCCTGGACATTTGGGGACTGTATTCCTTCATCCTGCTCAATACCGCCCTCATGCCTCCCTCCAAATCTGCCCGAGGAGTAGGTTCTCCATCAGTTCTCCCCCCACCAGTTCCACGGGGAGTTCACATACTCGCCTGGCGATCCTGTTGATGCAGACGCTTGCTTTGGAGTAGGGGAAGACCTCAAGCAGCATCCTCTTCCCCCTGGCCGCCTTGGGTACGTTGTGATCGGCGAGCACGTGCCCGAGGTAGTGGAGCGTGACCCCGAGGAAACGGCTCGCCACGGAGTCGAAGCGCTCGAAGATCCTGGAGGCCTCATCGGCATCCGAGACGTTGTTAAGCAGCAAGTTGAATTCCCTCTTCGAGTGCCTGAGGGACATGACCTTGATGAGGGCGTAGGCATCCACAAGAGAGCTCGGATCGGGCGAGACCACCACGATCACCTCAGAGGCGGCGAGGTTGAAGAAGATGACGTTGGAGGAGATCCCCGGGGCGGTGTCGATGAAAAAGACGTCCACTTCCTTCATCAACTCCTGGAACTGGCTCATGAGGGTAAGCCGTTCTTGGGGCCCCAAGGTGGTGAGCTCCTCCACACCGCTGCCCGCGGGGATCACCTTGACCCCTCCCGGTCCCTCCAGGACGATCTCTTCGACCCTCTTTTCGCCGTGCAGCACGTGCTCCAGGGTCCACTTCACATTCAATCCCATCAACACGTCAACGTTCCCCAGGCCGAGGTCTGCATCCAGGATCATCACCTGCTTACCCATCTCAGCTATGGCGTAAGCCAAATTGGCCACGATGCTGGTCTTCCCTACGCCTCCCTTACCACTGGTTATGGCGATGGATTTCACCGCCATCCCTCCTGGGAGAGTTTGAGGATGAGGTCCACTAACCTGATCTTGGTGGCCTTTTCGATGTCCTCGGGTACCCTCTGCCCCGTGGTGAAGTAGGACAACGGCATTCCAAATCTAACCGTCTGATTGAAGATGGTCCCGAAGGTGATGCTTTCGTCGAGTTTGGAGAAGAGGAGCGCAGTCAACGGCAGGGACAGGAACCTCCTGATGAGTTTGGAGAGTTCCGCATCTCTGGTGGAGGCAGCCAGCACCAGGTGGACCTCCAAGGTGGGCAGGGAAGGGAGCAACTCCTGAAGTTCCGCTGCCCAACCATTGAGCATGTAGTTTCGTCCAGGGGTGTCCAAGAGGATCAGGGAACAGTCCCCGTGCCTTTCCATGGCTCGCTGGACTTCCCTCCTGTTCATGGCCACTTCCACGGGGACCCCTGCTGCCTTTCCGCAGAGGAGCAAATGTTCGGCTGCCCCCACCCGTTCTGCATCAGACGTGATGATGACCGCTCCTCGTCCTGCGATGACCTCGGTTACGGCGAGTTTCAGGGCGGTGGTGGTCTTTCCCACCCCTGTAGGGCCCACGAGGGCCATCACCCTTTTGCCCTTTTTGACCGGCAGGACGGGGGGCATGATCTTCATCATCAACTCGCCGAGGCCCATCCTGAGGGCCCTTTCATCTTTGATGACCTCCTTCGGCGCCCGTTCCTTCATGGCCTTTATCAAGGATTTCACGATGGCCTCGTCCACCCCTTCTTCCAGCAATTCGTAGTAAAGGGCGAAGAGGGTTTCGGGGAGGGATGCCTCGAAGAGGTCCCGCTTCTCGCAAGCGATCACCTCCACCATCTCTCTGCCGAGGACGCCGAAGGACTGGTCCCTTCGCCAGGTGCGGGTGGAGAAGATGAGGGCATCGGGCCCCAACTCCTCCTTCACCTGTTCCATGGCCCGTTTGACATCCGTGGATTCGATCCGCCTAATCATCTAAGCTCACCACCCCTACGGTTTTGATCTTCACCTCCGGCAGGATCTCGTTGGGCGAGATCACCGGAAGCATAGGCAAGAGGTGCTCGATCAGTTTCCTAAAATGCCTTCGTATGGAAGGGGATGCCATGACTACCGGCTGGTGTCCCATGAGGGATACCCTCTCGACTACATCCCTCAGCTTCTCCAGGAGCTTCTCGGTGAAGCGGGGATCCAAGACGAAGAACTCCCCTTGCTCCGTCCTCTGCACCGCCTGGGCGATGGTTTCCTCAACCCGGCGGTCCAGCGTAATGACGGGGATTACCCCGTCGGACTGATAGAGATGGGTGATGGTCCTCGAGAGGGCCTGACGGACGTATTCGGTGAGGATGTTCGGGTCCTTGGTGTAAGGGGCGTAGTCGGCCAAGGTCTCGAGAATGGTCAGGAGGTCCTTGATGGGGATGCGCTCTCTGAGGAGGTTCTGAAGCACTTTCTGAACCGTGCCCAGGGGTAGGAGATTGGGCACCAGTTCCTCGACCACCCGTGGATAACGCTGTCCCAAAGCATCCAGCAACCTCTGGACCTCCTGGCGGCTGAGGAGTTCATGGGCATGGCCTCTGATCACCTCCATCAGGTGGGTGATGAGGACCGTCGCCGGGTCCACCACCGTGTAGCCGAGGCTCAGGGCCTTTTCCCTCTCCGAGGGCCTTATCCACACCGCTGGGAGCCCGAAGGCGGGTTCCTTGGTGGGGATTCCCTCGATCTCATCGGTTACCCCCGCCGGGTTCATGGCGAGGTAGTAGCCCATCATCAGCTCACCCTTGGCCACCTCCATCCCCTTGAGGAGGATGGAGTAGGCCGATGGCTTGAGGCGGAGGTTGTCGCGGATGTGGATGGGAGGGACGATGATGCCCAACTCCTGGGCGAACTGGCTCCTCATCGCCCTGATCCTGTCGAGCAGCTCCCCTCCCTGCTCTTTGTCCACCAAGGGGATGAGCTCGTAGCCGATCTCGAGCTCGAGTAGGTCCACATAAAGCAAGGGCTCCACCGCCTCCGACGGTCCCTCTTCAGCGGGGGCTTCTTCTGTTGGGGGCTCCTGAGCCTGGGTTGTCACGTAGGCGATGGCCCCGGACAGAAGCGACAGCATGAAGAAAAAGATCTTGGGGAATCCGGGCACGAAGGCCAGGGCGAACAGCACAGCCGCCGCTACTGCGGTGGCCTTGGGGTGAAGGAGCATCTGTTTGGAGAGATCCCGGCCGAGGTTCGACTCCGCGCTGGCTCGGGAGATGATGATCCCGGCTGCCGTGGACACGATGAGGGCCGGTATCTGGCTCACCAGGCCGTCCCCTACGGTGAGGATGGTGTAGGTACGGGCGGCCTCGCCGAGGGACATCTTCTTCTGCAGGACCCCGATCACCAACCCGCCGATGATGTTGACGAAGACGATGATCATCCCGGCGATGGCATCACCCCTGACGAACTTGGAGGCTCCGTCCATGGCCCCGTAGAAGTCTGCCTCGGCGGCGATCTCCTGGCGGCGCCTCCTGGCCTCCTCCTCCGTGATGAGGCCGGCGTTTAGATCGGCGTCTATGGACATCTGTTTCCCAGGCATGGCGTCAAGGGTGAACCGTGCCGCCACCTCGGCGATCCTCCCGGCCCCTTTAGTGATCACCACGAAGTTGATGATGATCAGGATGAAGAAGATGATGAGGCCGACGACGTAATTTCCCCCCACGACGAAGCTGCCGAAGGTCTTGATCACCTTACCCGCCGCCTCGATCCCCTCTTCCCCGCGAAGCAGGATGAGCCTGGTGGATGCCACGTTGAGGGACAGCCGGTACAGGGTCAGGAGGAGCAGCAGCGAGGGGAAGACCGAGAATTCCAGAGGTCGCAGGGCGTACATGGCCACAAGGAGCACCACGATCGACAAGGTGATGTTCAGGGTGATGAGGAAGTCCAGGCCCGCCGGCGGTATGGGGAGGATCATGATGGCCAGGATCCCCACCGCCCCCAAGGCCAGGGTCAGGTCACCGGAGAAAGCACGGAGGTTAAGAGCGGCTGTCGCCCCCGTTCCCTTCATAGCCTCCTCCCCTTGAGGCGATAGACGTAGGCGAGGATCTCAGCCACCGCACGGTATAGCTCCACAGGTATCATCTGCCCTATCTGAACCGTCCTGTAGAGGATCTCGGCCAAGGGCCTGTTCTGGACGATGGGCACTCCGTGCGCGAGGGCGATCTCTCGGATCCTCTTGGCGATCCAGCCCCGTCCCTTGGCCACCACCATCGGTGCGGCCATCTTGCCCCGGGTGTACTTGAGGGCGATGGCCAGGCGCACAGGGTTGGTGATCACCACGTCAGCCTCCTTCACCCTCTCCATCATGCGCTGTCTGGCGAACTGCCTCTGCAGGGCCCTGAGCCGTGCCTTGATCTGGGGATCTCCCTCGCGCTGTTTCCACTCGTCCTTGACCTCCTGTCTGGACATGCGCAGCTTGCGCTCGTAGTCCCACCTCTGGTAGAGGGCGTCGAGCAACGCCACTGCGCAGAAGGCCAGGGTGACCTTCAAGAGCAGTCCGAAGGATGCCTTCCCGAGGTGGGAGAAGAGGTCGTGGATGTCGAGGGTCACCAGCTCGGGACTTAAGGGGAGCTCCCCTTTGATGGCCCAATAGCCCACCGCGGCCACGATCAGGACCTTGATGCTGGACTTGATGAATTCGACGATGGCGTTCAGCGAGAAGAGCCGTTTGAACCCCTCGATGGGGTTGATCCGTGAAAGCTGAGGAGCCAGGGGTTCGGCCGTCAGAAGGAATCCTTTCTGGATTACGTTTGCGGAGACCGCCGCTACCGCCACCCCTACGGCGAAGGGGGCGAAAATGTAGGAAAAATGCTCGGCGACGAGTAAAGCCAAGGTCCCGTTGATCCCGAGGGAGTGGAGGTTGCCGAGGACCTCTTTCATGAGGAGGCCCATCCTTTGCACCGCGGCTCCCCCCAAGAAGTAGAGCACGAGGAGCCCTGCCCCCAAGATGAAGGCCACCGGGAGGTCCCCTGACTGGGGAACCTGTCCCTTCTTTCGGGCCTCCTCCCGCTTTTTCGGGGTTGCCGGTTCGGTCCTTTCGTAATCGGCCATCCTAACCCCCCATCATCTTGAGCAGAAGCCCGAGCTCCCCCTTCAGCCCGCCGAAGAGTCCCCTAATAAAAGCGGCCATGAAGGGGAGGGAAAGACCAAGGCCTATAAGGCCCAGGCCAACTTGGAGCGGCAAGGAGACGATGAAGACGTTCATCTGCGGCATGGCCCTGGCCACCAGCGCCATAGCCACGTAGAAGAGGAAGGTGAGCACCATCAACGGCGCGGCGATCTTGACGGCCGCTTGAAACAACATGGTGCCGCCTTTGAGCAGCTCCCATCCCACGTCCTTTCCGAGGCTTGGACCTTCGGGACCTATGAGTTCGTAGCTCTTGAGGATGGAACGGAGATACCAGTGGTGACCGTTGAGGTCGAGGAAGATCAAAACGGCGAGCATGGTGATGAAGTGGGAGATGATGGGGATGGGATATTCTCCTTGGGGGTCGAGCAAGTTGACCATGCTGAAGCCCATCTGGTAGCCGATCATCTGGCCTGCTGTCTGAACAGCCCCGAAGACCAGATGGACGGTGAAACCCAAAACCATTCCTATCGCGGCCTCTCGGGCCATCCTCTGAAGCAGCGGTGACAGCTCTAAGGCCACGGACTGCTGGGGGACAAAGGGGGCGATCAGCACGGTGATGAGGGCCGCCAGGGTCACCTTCAGTATCCACGGAGTTCCCTTGGGGCCGAGGATGGGGGCGAAGAGCAGTATCCCCCCCACTCGGAAGAAGACGAGGATCCAGGTCTCAAAGGTCCTTATGTCCAAGACGATCTTCATCTCAGGTAGTTGGGTATGTTGCTGAAGATGGTCGTTGCGAAGTCCAGATACGTCCTGAGCATCCAGGGCAGAAACAGCACGAAGGCCAAGGCCACCGCCATCATCTTCGGGATGAAGGTGAGGGTCATCTCGTGGATCTGAGTCACCGCCTGGAATATCCCCACCAGCAGTCCTGCCACGAGGCCGAAGAGCAAAACCGGCGCACACAGCAGGGCTACCACTTTCAAGGTCTCCATCATCACGTAGGCGGCAAAGTCTGCACTCATTCCGTACCTCCTCAGAGGAAACTCCTCATGAGGGAGCCCACGATGAGGTTCCACCCGTCCACGAGGACGAAGAGCATCAGCTTGAAAGGTAGCGAGACCATCACCGGCGGCAACATGAACATCCCCATGGACAGCAGAACGCTCGCTACCACCATGTCGATCACCAAGAAGGGCACATACAGCAGAAACCCGATCTGGAAGGCGGTCTTCAGTTCACTGATGATGAAGGCCGGCACCAAGGCCCGCATGGGCACCTCCTCAGGGCCTCGAGGCCTCTGGACTTTGGCCAAGTTGAGAAAGAGGGCCAGGTCTTTCTTGCGGGTCTGCTTCAGCATGAAGTCCCGTAGAGGGGGTACGGCCTTGTCCAGGGCCTCCTGAAAGGTCAACTCCTCGGCCATGCACGGGGCAATGGCCTCCTGATAGATCCTGTCCGCCACCGGCGACATGGTGAAAAAGGTCAAAATCAGGGAAAGGCCGATCAGCACCTGGTTGGGAGGCATGTGCATCAAGCCCAGGGCCTGTCTCAGCAGCGAGAGGACCACCAGGATACGGGTGAAGCTCGTGAGGCACAGGAGGAGGGCGGGCAGGAAGGTGAGAAGGGTCAGGAGGATGAATATCTTGAGGGCTACGGAGAGTTCCTGCCCGCCCCCTCCTATCTGGAGGGAGAGGATGGGGCCTGACGGGGTTTGAGCCCTGAGGTTCGGGACCACCACAAACACCAGGACAATTCCTGTGAATATGACAAAGGTCCTCTTCATGCCCTCCTTCTTCTCAAGGCTGAGAAGTTCTTCTCTATGGCCTTGATGACCTCCGGTAAGGGCTTCCAGGGTTTTTTGTCCTCCAGATCAAAGGAGAGGGGTTTCTCCGCCCAGCTTTCCTCCAGCGGAGTCAGGTCTTCCTTCGGACCTTCTTCCCTTTTATCCCGGAGTTGTAGCTGTTTTCCCAAGCGCAAAAGCGGCCGCACCGTTCCCTCGCTCACGCCCAAGAGGATCCGCTCTCCCATTACCTCGATGAGAACCGCCCGCTCCTTCCCCCCCAAGGGGATAAATCCCAGGGACTTGAGGGGGCCTCTGATTCCATCCCTGTGGCGGCGTCGCTGAAGGATATAAAAGGCCAAGAGCATCCCCCCCAGACAGAGGGCCACTTTGCCCGTGAGGGTCCAGAGGGATACCTCAGGGGCCTTAGGGATCATGGTCTCTGCGTGTAGAGCGGTAGCGGTTCCCAGGATTGCCATTGGCCAAAGAAGGGCCCTCTTCATCGCTGCCTCCTTTTACTTGAGCTTCTCGACCCGTTCGGCGGGGGTAGCGATCTCGGTGATCCTGACGCCGAACTTCTCCTCCATGACGACCACCTCTCCCCTCGCCACGGGTTGCTGATTGACCAGTATGTCCAAGGGCTCTGAGGCCTCTTTGTTCAGCTCGATCACCGCCCCTCGGCTTAGATTGAGGAGGTCGCGAAGGGCCATCTTCGTACGGCCCAGTTCCACTGTTACCTCCAAGGGGATGTCCAACAACAGGTCGAGGTTGCGTCCTCCCTCTGCCTTTCTGTCCTCAGCCTGTTTTTGCTGTTCCTTTGCCTCCTTTTTCCCTTCTTTTCCTTCTGCCATGACACCCTCCTCAACCCAGAGCGCTGGTTATCTTTACCGCCCGTTGTCCCCGCGAAAGCCCCGGTGTGCCTTTGAACAAGGGCAGGTCTTGGACTTTGACCACCAGTTCGTCCTCCACCCCTGTGGGGAGCCTTAAGAGGTCCCCCTCCTTCATCTCTATGAGCTTGCGTGGAGGCATTTCGATCCTGCCCAGTTCGACCCCTACGGTCACCGGCACCCGCATGAGGGCCTCCTGCAGGGCACGTTGCCATCGGGGGTCTTCAGCCGGCTTCTCCCTTTCTCCCCGTCCGAGGGCCTCCCTCACGGGCTTCAGCACCGAAGAGGGCAGACAAAGGGTTATGGCCCCCACGGGGTCTTCGAGCTCCACGGTGAAGCCCACGGTCAAGACCGCTTCGTCCTGGGGGACTACAGTGGCCAGCTGGGGGCTCAACTCTACCTTTTCGAGCTCGAAGCGCAGGGGGTACAACGCCTCCCATGCCTTGCGCAGGTCCTCCAGCAGGATTCCCACCACCCGTTTGATGACCCGCATCTCTATAGGGGTGAAGTCCCGTCCCTCTACCTTGGTTCCCTCAACCTTGGGTCCCCCGAAGAGCAACTCCACAAAGGAGAAGACCAGCCGGGCTTCGAGGACCATCAGACCCGCCCCCTTTACCGGTTCCACCTTCAGGATGGCCAGCCCGGTGGGCACAGGGATCCCTTTGATGAAGTCGGAGAAGAGCAAGGCCTTTCGTCCAGAAAGGTCCACCTCCACGGCCTTATGCAGCAGGTCACTCAGAGAGCTCCTTACGTTCTTACTGAAACGATCGAAGACGATTCCCAAGTTCTCCATGCGCTCCAACAGCAAGCGCTCCTGTTGGCGAAAGTCGAAACGGGTGACCTCCTCCTCGGAGGGGGCGGGAGCCTGTTCCGTTTCCACCTCTCCCTCGGTTATCCCCTGGAGCAGGGCGTCGACTTCTTCTTGACTGAGGATCTCTGCCATCTCCTCCTCACTGGGCGATGAACTCCGTGAAATAGACCTCTTTGACCTTGGTTCCTTCCAACAGTTGATTGACCCGATCCAGGATTTCCTTTTGCAGTTGTTTCTTCCCCTCCATTGTGGTCACTTCTTCAAAGCGCTTGTTGGTCAGCAGTAAAAGAATGGCGTTCCGTATGGGGGGTATCTCCTTCTGGGCGACCTCAGCCCCCTTATCCCCTTCCAGGGCCAGGGTGATGGACACCTTGAGGAATCTCCTTCCGCTGCCCTGCAGGTTGACCACAAAGGGGTCCAACGAGAGATAACTAAGGGGGATCCTTTTCTTCTTCTCTTCCTCTTCTTTTGCCGCCGCTTTCTCATCCCCCTTTGGCTTGTTCAGCACGAACTTCCATGCGGCAAAGCCACCCCCTCCTAAGATCAGCAGGGGCACGAGGATGAAGAGGATGAGCTTGAGGGGAGACCTCTTCTCCGACGTCTCCTCTGCCACTTCTTGTCCCTTCTGTTCCTCTTTCTTCTTCCTCCTCTTTCCCTTTGTGGCTTCTTCTTTCTTCTTCCCTGTGTTCTTCCTCTGGGCCATTTCCTCGCTCCCGCTCGTTTTTTCACCGCCTCCTTCGCAATGGGCATGCCATGGGTAAAGGCCTTGATTTTTCTAGGCTTTCGCAAGGGGGTGTCGCAGAGGCGACGCCCTTGCCCGCCGATTCCTTGACGCCTTGACGCCGGGGAGCCTTTGGCTGCCCATTTTTGTGGGCAGTGCCCATGATCATGGGCAGCGGAGGAGAGGTGTCGGAGGTGACGTATCCAAAAGGGACATCGAGGTCGGCGAGAGAAAGGCCTTGAAAGACGCGGCTTTTCTCAGAGGGGGTCTCATGGAAGGTTCCACTTCTCTTCGGTTGGCAGGGGTCTTGCTCTTATAAGATCAGGGAGTGTCACTGGGTCGACGGAGGCAAGGTGGAAGCATTTCCCGTCATCATCGGCAGAAACCACAGGATGCGCGAGGTCTTCTCGTTGATAGACAGGGTGGCCTGCACGGATAGCACCGTGCTGATCTTCGGTGAAAGCGGCACGGGGAAAGAGCTGGTGGCCCGGGCTATCCACTACCGAAGCCCTCGACGGGATAAACCTTTGGTGGCCATCAACTGTGGGGCCTTGCCCGAGGAGCTCTTAGAGAGTGAACTCTTCGGCCACGTCAAGGGCGCCTTTACGGGTGCCCTCAGGGACAAAAAGGGCCGCTTTGAGGCAGCCGACGGGGGGACGGTCTTCCTCGACGAGGTCTCGGAGATGAGCCCTGCCCTTCAGGTTAAGCTTTTGAGGGTGCTCCAGGAGCGGGAGTTCGAAAGGGTGGGGGACGTGAGGACGATAAAGGTGGATATCCGCATCATCGCCGCCACAAACCGTGACCTCGAAGCCCTCGTTAAGGAAGGGAAGTTCCGTGAGGACCTCTATTGGCGTTTGAACGTCATCCCCATTTACCTTCCCCCTCTACGGGAGAGGCGTGATGACATACCGCTGTTACTCTCCTATTTCCTGCGCGTCTTCAATCAGAAGAGGGGCGGAAGGCTTGAAGGGTTCTCGCCGGAGGCCATGGAGCTCCTCATGGCTTACCCCTGGCCTGGAAACGTGAGGGAACTGGAAAATCTGGTGGAAAGATTGGTGGTCTTGAAGGGAGAGGGGATCGTTACCCCCCAGGATCTGCCGGAGAAGATCCGTGGCGAAAGGACCTCAAGGACCTCCTTCTCCCTGCCCGAAGAGGGCATGGATCTGTCGAGCGCGGTGAACAACCTCGAACGCCAGCTCATCCTCGAGGCGTTGAAGAAGTCCGGAGGGGTTAAGAGCAAGGCAGCCAAGATGCTCGGGATAAAACGCACGACCCTGATCGAAAAGATCAAACGCAACGGTCTTGAGCAATTACTCTCTAAGACCGCTGACGGAGGAGTTCCTTTTGCTTGATAAAGGCAAACCTTACGATCTCCTCCCTGTCCTCCTCCCTGAGGGCGGTGAATTTAACCCCAAGCCATACCCTCCCCCTCCTCTCCTCCGCCCTCACTACCTCGACAAGGGCCCTTATCGGCCTGAAGGGAAGGGTGGGGAGGAGAAGTTTCACCTCCATCAATGTGCCGGAGGGGAGCGCCTCGTCCCAAAAGAAGCCCAGCCCCGTACCACTAACCTCCACCTCCCTCCTCTCCCCTCCGGCCATCTCCCTCCATTCCTCCCCTGAGGAGACGAGGCACAACAGCAGATCCAGTTTGCGGTTCATCTCACAGAGCACATGAACCAGAGCAGGAGGTAAGTTGGAGTGCTTAAGGGTCTCCTCCACATCGAGGAAGCCCGTTCCCCCCTCTGGCAAGATGCAACGTTCCTTCAGCTCCTGGGCCTCAGAGGGATCCACCACGCGGGCCTCAAAGGGCAAATGGGTTAAGACCCTTATGGATTCTCTCCTCTCCCCTTCCATCCCTTGGTCCTGAGGACGTCCTTGAGGGCCGCAACGGCCTCGCCGTCGAACTGGATCCAGCTGAGGGCTTCCAATTCCTCCAAGGCTTCCCTCACCGTTTTGGCACGTCTGTAAGGGCGTGTTGAGGTCATGGCCTCGAAGGCGTCAGCAACCGTGAATATCCTGACCAAAAAGGGGATTTCTTCCCCCTTCAGCCCGTCGGGATACCCCTTTCCGTCCCACCGTTCGTGGTGGTTGCGGATGATCTTCCTCTCCACCGGCAAAAGGCCCAAAGGTTCCAGGATCTTCTCCCCGATGAGGGGATGGGTCTTGATTATCTCGTACTCCTCTGCGGTAAGAGGACCGGGCTTTGACAGGATGGAGTCGCGGATCCCGATCTTGCCTATATCATGAAGCCACCCCGCCATCCGCAAGGACTCCTGTTCCGCCTCAGTGGCCCCCATAACCTTCGCTATCTCTAAGGCTATCTGGGTTGCCCGTTGGGAGTGCTCCTTGGTGTAGGGGTCCTTCGCCTCGAGGGTGATCACAAGGGACTGGAAGGTGTCCATTATGTTTTTGTAGACCGTTTCGTAGAGGGCATTGTTCTCTATGCAAAGGGACGCCCACCGCGCGAAGGACTCCAGATGGAAGAGATCCTCTGAGTGGAAGGACCTCTGGCCCTTCCTTTCCCAGACGCAGATGACCCCGAAGGGCTGGCCCTTTATCATCAAGGGGACGGCGATGAGGGCCCTCGAGAGATGGCTGCCGAAGCCATCGCAACTGATCATCGTTCCCGCCCTCCGAGCTGTTACCTCCGCAGCCAGTTCACTAAGATCCTTCCCCACTGGAGGAACCCCCCCTTTGGATGACCCGATCTTTACTTCCCTGCGACGGGGGTTCCAGAGCAACAGGCATCCCTTGCGAGCGTGGGTGATATCGCAGGCCAACTCCAGGATCCTCTCCAGGAGGGCGTTTCGGTCGAGGGCGGGATCGAGGAAATAGAGGAGATCCTCCCATCCATCTGCGGGACGGGAACTGAAGCCCCTCAAAGACACAAAAAGCCCCTTCCTTCCATTCATCATCTCTCCACACCTTCAGCCGGTGCTTACCTGGTCACCTCTTCCACGACCTCTGAAGCAATGCGGCTCAGAATCTGCTTCCTTCTCGCCTCTTCGGAGATGGATACGCGGTCCCTTACCTCTCCCCAGCGTGGACGCCTTTCTTCGACCACGCGGGCGGGCTTCGGTTCCGTCCGCAGTTGTTTCTGATAGGTGTGGAGGATATTCTCTACGTAAAAGACCGGAAAGGTCATCGCAGCCACCTATCTACAAAACGCGCTGGGGGCTTCCCTTGAGGGAAGTACCCCCGCAGGCCCTTTTTCGACTCCTGGAGCCAACGGGCCCACTCCAGGATCTCCTTTTTCCTCTCCTTTAAAAGCTTCTCCAGGACCTCCACCTCCTCAGCCAGCCTTTCCAGTTCCTCTCTGCTTCCGGATTGGGCTGGATGACGGATCAAGTTCTCGATCTCCCTCCCCGTCTCAGGGACAAGACCCGTCACCTCCTCCCATCGTCCTTCCTCTGCTGCCCCCCTTTGTGTCTGTAAAAGGGAGAGCAGCCTTTTCAGCTCTTGCACCGTCACCCCCCTTTCTTCACCCCTCTCCAGGCCTCCAGCAACTCCTCCAACATGGATATGACCTCACGGATTTTGTCTGCGTCGCCTTCGGCATCTGCTAAGACGAGGCGCTGCAGCATATAGGTGTAAAGGCCTTGGAGGTTTCTGGCGATCTCCCCTCCTGCTTCTTGGTCCAGAGAGGCCAGGAGCTCCGATATCACCTCCATTCCAAAGACGAGCCTTTCGCCCTTCCGTTCTGCATCTGCCTTCTCCATTGCCTCCACGGCCTCCCGAAGGTAACGGATCGCCTCCTCGTAAAGCATCACCACGAGGCGCTGATGATCGGCCGTCTTGACCTGATTTTCCTGGTAAGCTCTACAGGGGTTCAGCTGCATCCTTCACCTCCTCATCTAACTTATCGGAAGGTCGCGGCAATTTGTTGAGAGAGCCAGGAACTCAGGGTCTTCAGCTGGGCGAGGGCGTTTTCCATTGCGATGAACTGCTGGGTGAGGGTTTCCCTCTGCCGTTCAAGGCGCTCCTCCATGTCCTCGATCCTTTCCTCGATGTAATCTATCCGGTCCTGTAGCCCATCTGTTTCGGTTTTTATGATCCCCTCGTAGGGATCGGTTATGGCCTCCAGGGCTCTATAGAGCCGCTCGGCCACTCCGAAGGTGAGGGTTAAGGACCCCACCTCGCCAGTGGTAGTGCCTGTGTATTTGATGACGAGCCCTTTTACCGCTCCCGAGGAGCCGGTCAGATACTGTCCCTCGCCCTCGGCGCTCTCCCCACCTATGGTTCCTGCCACGTCCGTCCCCTGGTAGGTGTCGTCAGCGATACCGGTGTAGTCGGCGGTCTGGCTCACGGTAAAGCCGTTGGCGGATCCGTAATCCAGATGGACGAGTTTCAGATGCCCTCCGTCGTTTTCGGCCCTGACGCGCATCCCCTGTTCGGAGAACTCCGAGTTGAGGGCGTTCACGATGTCATCGATGGTCTCCCCCGCTGTGAGCTCCACCACCGCCTCCTTGCCGGTGCCAAGCTCGGTGATGGTGATGGTTTCGTCACCGGCGATCCCTGAACTCAGATCTTCGGTGCCGGTCACCGAGGCTTGGGTGGCCACCTGGGTTATCACCACGGAGTAGGTCCCCGCCTGGGTATCCGATGAGTGGTAGATGTATTCGAGCTCGGAAGTGGAGGTACTTCCTGCAGGGGCGAAGACCTTTCTGACCGCCTCGAAATCCTCCTCCAGGGCGTCGCGGAAGTCCTCGGAGTCTATAGAGAGCAGGCCGTTACGGTCGGAGGTGATGCCGATGAGGGATAGGGCGTTGAACCCTTCAGGGAGCCCGGTGATGGTACCGGAGACGATGGACCTGATCTGGGATTGAATGGACAGCAGGGTGGCTGAGCCCATGAGGACCCCGCCTTGCTCCTGCTCTTCGTTGTAGGTGAACTGTTCATTGATGAAGGTGATGACCTCGTTGTACTTCTCGACAAACGACTGGACTTCTTCCTCGATACCCTCCAGATCCCTGCTCACCTGAAGGGTGACGGTAGTTGAGGGATCGGCCGCCTTTAGGTTGAGGGTCACCCCTGGAAGGGCGTCGGAGATGACGTTCTGGGATCGTTCTATGAGCGTGCCGTCTATCCGTAGCCGTGCATCCTGCCCCTCTGATATCTCCATGGAGTAGCCGCGGGTGGTGACCTCTACTTCGCCGAAGTCCAAGCTACCGCCTCCCTCATTGTTGGCTACAAGGGTCAGCTCCAGCAGACTGTCCCCGGCGGTATTGTCCGTGACTTGGATCTTCCCATCCGAGGTGATCTCTGCGGTGACCTCGCCGCCAAAGGCCTCCTCGATGGCGTCCAATAGTCCTTGCAGGGTATCAGTGGTCTTGTCGCTGATCGTATAGGTGGCGCGGACCTCCGTTCCATCGTGTCTGCGACCGAGGATGGTGATGGTGTCCCCATTGGATATATCGTTGACCCCGGTCCCCGTGGTGTCCACCTCCGCCCAGGTGGTGGAGGCGTCGACGTACCCTCCCGAAGTCTTCTGCAATGCGTTGGAGGTGGTCAGGACTTGGGCCACGTCCGACTGCCCCTCTTCGACGATCCCCAAGAGTTCCAGGACGTTATTCTGATCGACGAAGTCTGAGGCGAGGGTGGCTCCCACTTTTAGTCGGTAACGGGTTTCATCTCCCACGGTCACCGTCTCGATGGAGGCCTCTATGCCTGCGGCCACCATCTTGTCCCTTATGTCGGTCAAGGAGTCGGTGGAGAGGTCTATGCTCACCGCCGTACCCTTGATCTGCACGGTGCCCGAGGGGGGCAAACTGAGGCCGAGGAGGTCACCGATGGCCTCCGTGGTGCTGCTGAAAGCATCGCTAAAGGAACCGTCATGGGCCAAGTGTTTGACTTCGACAGTTCCGTCGGCGAGCCCCAAGGCCTGAAGGAGCTCCACAGAAGAGGCGTCTTTGACGGAAAAACCGGTCCTCCCTGTCTCCTCTGCGGTGAGGATGAGGCGGTAGTCTTCCGATGATACTTGGACTACCGTGGCCCTCACCCCGGCGTCGAGGGCGTTGATCTTATCCCGAAGAGAATAAAGGGTGTCGGTGCTCGCGATGTTCAACACTTCATCGCCTATTACCAGTTCTCCTTCAAGTCCCAACGCCTCATCGGGGGCCGAGAAGCCTTTGCTGGAGAGCCTCCGGGCTTGGGCTACGGAGAGGATCTCTATCTGATAGGTTCCCTCATGGGCTGAGGTGCCCACTTCCACGGAGAGGAGCTCGGAGGCCTCCGTGGAGGAATTGCTGCTCAAGGAGGTCTCAAAGAGGGCGAAGGCATCGTCAGTCCTCAGAGATCTCGCCTCCGTGAGGAGGGAGAGCAATTTGGAGTTGAAATCCTGCCAGGCGGATTGTTTCTCTTCGAACTGGGACTTCCGCTCCTCGAGGAGATCTACCTTGCGGTGGGCGATCTCCATCAGCTGATCGATCACCGTCGCCCAATCAAGGGTGGAGACAAGACCGCTGATGAAACTGGTCGCCGTCATCTCCCAACTGCCTCTTCTCTTTGCATCAGCTCTCTGATGAGCTCCATAAACCTCGCCCTCAGGTTGAGGACCTCCTCCGGAGGTATCTGTTTGATGACCTCCCCGGTGTCGTTGTCGACGATCTTTGCGGCCACGGAGCGGGTAGCCTCGTGGATGAAGAAATCGACGCTCCAGTTTTGATAGCGCAGGTATTCCTTTATGCGCTCAGCGAGTTTTTCCCTCATCTTCTCCGCTTTCTGACGGGAAGCGACTTCCCGGGGGGAAGGAGTGGCCCTTGCCTCCCCGTTCGGGCCTCGACCCGCCTCTTGGGGAGGGGTTTTCCCCTCCTCCCCCTGCCGGGGCTTGACATCTTCAGCCCCTCTGCTAAATTGTGTTATGTACCGCGGGTCGATATTGAGGATTTCCATCTCCTAATACCTCGGGGGTGAGGGATTCATCCCTCACCCCTTTTCTTCTTACCTCCCTATCAGTGTTAGGACGTTCTGCGGCAGCATGTTGGCGTGGGCCAGCATGGCCGTTGCCGACTGGACCAGGATCTGATTCTTGGTGAAGACGGTCATCTCCTTGGCCATGTCCACGTCCCTGATCACCGATTCGGAAGAGGTGTAGTTCTCAATGGTCACGGCGAGGTTGGACGCCGTGTACTCCAAGCGGTTCTGGGCCGCCCCGATGTCACCTCTGGCCACGGCCACCGAGGTGATGGCCTGGTCGATGGCTGCAAGGGCACTTTGAGCGTCGTCCCGCTCTCCAAGGCTTATGTTGTTTACCCCCAAAGTGGCGGTGTTGATGTCGTAGAAGCCGACCTGGATCCTGTTGTAAGACTCGTTCTCATAGCCTACTTGGAAGGTGAGGGTGTTGAAGACGCCCCAGGAGCTGCCACCACTGTAGATCAGTTGAGTCCCCGAATACTTGGTGGACTGGGCGATGCGGTCTATCTCCGCCAAGAGGGACTGGGCCTCTTCGTTCAGTCTGGCACGGTCATTTCCCGTGTTGTCCGAAGCGGCTTGGGTTGCCAGCTCTTTCAGGCGGGTTAGGATGTTGTTGATCTCGTTGAGGGAGCCCTCTGCCACCTGCAACATGGCGATGGCCTG
>CAZGDM010000003.1:0-50236 GCA_964525275.1 uncultured Thermodesulfobacteriota bacterium
AAGGGTTGACAGCTTCGCCGGGGCTGAAGTAATTTGCCGCTGAGATGATCGACAAGAGGCTGCTCGAGAAGGAGAACGTCTTTTACGAAGAACACGATTCGAGTTACGGGGCCGTCTACATCTACGAGGAGCACCTGGCCGAGGTCCGCTCGAAGTATCAACAGATCGATGTGATCCGGACCAAGGAACACGGCAAGATGCTCTTCATCGACCACTACATGATGTTCACGGAGGACTCCGAGTTCGTCTATCACGAGATGATGGCCCACGTCCCCCTGGCCGCCCACTCAGAGGCCCGCAGGGTACTGGTGATCGGAGGAGGGGACGGCGGTGTGGTGAGGGAGGTGTTGAAATACCCCCGAATCGAGAGGATCACCCTCGTGGAGATCGACGAAGAGGTCATCAGGATCTGCCGTGAACACTTTCCGGAGATAACCCGCAGCCTCGATGACCCCCGGGTTGAGGTGGTGATCGGCGACGGGGTGAAGTTTGTGAAGGAGTTCGATGGCACCTATGATGTCATCATCGTCGACTCTACCGATCCTTACGGAGTGGCAGAACTTCTCATAAGCACTGAGTTTTACGAGGGCTGTCGCCGCGTGCTCGGACAGCACGGGGTGATGATCCAGCAGATGGCCTCTCCCTTCTTCACCCCCGATGTCTTCGTCAAGGGTTTCCACAACATGATGGAGGTCTTTTCTCTGGTGAGTCCCGTGCTCGTGCCAGCGCCCTTTTACGTGAGTTCGGATTGGGCCCTGGCCTTTGCCTCCAGCTCCCAACGTTTCTTCCGCAAGGAGATCCCCTCCGGTAGTTGGCGCCCCCCGGGACCGCTCAAATACTACAACCCCGAGGTCCATCAGGCGTCCTTTTGCCTGCCCAACTTCGTCAGGGAGCTGATGGAAATCGCCTCCCGCACCCCGGTGCTGGAGGAGAGGCCCTTCTGATCTCGGTGATCCCCCCGAACAAGCCCTGAGCTTATGGAGGTCTTCAAAGGCCGTCTGAAGGTCAAACCCGAGGACTTTCAAGTCCAGGAGGTCCTGGATCTCGAGTTCGACGACCAAGGCCCCTACAGTTACTACCTGCTATGGAAGAGGGACATGAACACCATGGCCGTCCTCGACACCGTCAGTAGGAGATGGAAGGTGACGCGGGATCGGATGGGCTTTTGCGGCCTCAAGGACAAGAGGGCGGTGACTACCCAGTACATCTCCATTGCGGGCGGCCCGGAGGAGGATCTTGAAGGGGAAAACTTCCGCTTGACCTTCCTTGGTAAGGGGAGCAGGCCCCTGCAGATCGGAGATGCAGCCGGTAACGTCTTCACCGTGAGGTTGAGGAATGTCTCCCCCAGGGAGATCACCGAAGTCCTATCCTTGGTTCGGGAGATCGGTTTCGTCAATTACTTCGGTGAACAGCGCTTTGCCTCCGATCTGTCCATGGAGAAGCCGATGCTCCGTTACCTCCTCGAAGGGGATTTCGAGACGGCCCTTAGGGAGTACTTCGCCCATCATCCACTGTGGAAAAGGTCGCTCTCCGGGAGGCGTATCGATTGGAAGGGGTTGCTCGCAGTGGATGGCGTCCCCGCTGTGGAGAAAGCGGTCTTGAGGACCTACTTGAGGAAAGGGGATGCGGAGAGGGCCCTGAGGGTCCTGCCTAAGCCCGTGAAGCTCCTCTTCTTCTTCTCTTATCAGAGCTTACTCTGGAACAGGGCCGTCTCGCGGTTCGTCAGACGGTTCTCCCCGTCTTTTTGCGTCCCCTTTGTGAGGGGTGAGGTCTTGTGTTTTTACACCGATCCCGGTCCCTTGTTGAGTCAGAGCGGCGATCTTATGGTCCCCTTCATCAGCAAAGAGGCCATCCATTGGGATGGACCTGCGCCTCTGAAGGAGGAGATCCTCAGGGTGGTGGAGGAGGAGGGGATCGTGGGGAAGTTGGACGCCGAGGTCTTGGGACTGAAGGTGTTCAGCCCTGGGCAGAGAAGGCTCATCGCCACCGTCCGGGACCTAAAGGTGGTGGACAGAGGCAAGCGCAGTTTGACCCTTCGTTTCTTCCTCGCCTCGGGTAGCTACGCGACGGTTTTTCTCCTCAAGGTCCTTACCTTTCCCAAGCGCTTTACCCGAGGTTGAAAGGGGCTTAAACTCTGATGGGGTGAAGGGGGTTGCCTTTCACTGCAGAGCTGACCTGTGGCATAGGGTGGCAGAGCTCGGCCGGGCCGCGAGGGAGGAGGTCTCGGCTGAAAGGGAGTTGCCCGATTCCCTTCCTTTTCGCAGTTGGCTCTACCCGGCCAAGGGCGGAGGGAGGACGATACCGATCTTCAAAGTCCTCCTCAGCAACGTCTGCAACGGCCACTGCCTGTACTGCGCCAATCGGGGAGGGCGGGATTGCCCGCGTTACTCCCTGAAGCCGGAGGAGATGGCTCGGGCCTTCCTTCAGGCCCTCCAGGCCGGCTTGGTGGAAGGGATCTTCCTCAGCTCCTCCATCGTGGACGACCCCACGCGTACCATGGAGCGCTTGGTAGCAACGGCCGAGATCATCAGGCATCGCTACGGCTTCAGGGGATACCTCCATCTGAAGATAATGCCCGGCGCAGAGGACGCCGTGATCGAACGAGCTGTGGAGCTGGCGGACAGGGTCTCCATAAACCTCGAGGCCCCGGGACGGGAGCGCCTCCGAAGGATATGCCCGGAGAAGGACTTCGACGGGATCATCGGGCACATGCGCAAGATGGGGGAGTTGATCCGAAGGAGCAAAGGGAGGGCTAAGGCCCAAACCACCCAGTTTGTAGTGGGTGCCTCCGGGGAGTCGGACAGGGAGTTTCTGCATCTGATGCCCCTCCTTTACCGGGACCTGGGCCTCAGACGTTGCTACTTCGAGGCCTTCAGGCCCGTGCCAGGGACCCCTCTTGAGGATCGTCCTGCGGAAGATCCGCTGCGGCAGAGGAGGCTCTATCAGGCCTCTTTTCTCATCAGGGATTATGGCTTCGGTCCAGAGGAACTACCTGTGGATGAAAGGGGGAACCTCCTGCGGGATGTAGATCCCAAACTCGCTTGGGCCATGGGGCATCCGGAGTTCTTCCCGGTGGAGATAAACAGGGCCGAGCCCGAGGAGCTGCTGCGGGTGCCTGGCTTCGGCCCTCGGACCGTCTCCAAGATCCTTTCCCTGAGGTCGAAAGGGAGAATTAGATGGGACGACCTGAAGGGGCTCCGGATCCAGTTGCAGAGGGCAGCCCCCTTCATCCTCGCCGACGGCAAATCCTATGACCTTTCCTCCACCCAGGTCCGTAGACCTCGGTGACCTTGTGGTCCACCCCCTGTGGTTTGACTCGCTGGGGGCGAAGGCAAGCGCCCTTCTGGTGGAGACGCCGGATCTGAGGATCCTGGTGGATCCGGGGGCGGCAGAGATGCAGCCGAGCTTCCCCCTCTCTCCAGAGGAGCGCAAACGCCTCCGGGAAGAGGCCTTGAGGACTATAAGGCAGGCAGCAAGCAAGGCCGACATCGTCTTCATCTCCCATTACCACTACGATCATCATACCCTTCCCTTAGAGGCGCCGGACCTGTACATGGGCAAGGACCTTTGGATCAAAGATCCCAACCGCTTCATCAACCGCTCCCAATGGGAGCGGGCGAGGCTCTTCTACGGACAGATCTGCCACCTTCATGATCTGGCCTTCGAGGAATTCGTGGGGCCTGCAGGGACGGTAGAGGCCGACTTGTCACGATGGCCCGCCAGAAGGCGTAAGGACAGGGAGTGGATGAAGGGGCTGTTGGAGCTGTGGGGCCGGGGACCGTGGCTCGAGGAAGGTGAGATAGGAAGCTTGAGGATCCACTTCGCCGATGGACGGACATTGAAGAAGGGGCGGACGTTGTTACGGTTCACCGAACCGCTCTTTCACGGTGGGGAATACGATCGTGTGGGCTGGGTGGTGGCCCTTGTGGTAGAGGTGGGAGGGGGAAAGGTGCTGTATTCGTCGGACATTCAGGGGCCGGTCATAGAGGCCTATGCCCGGTGGATTGTAAAGGAGAGGCCTGACCTTTTGGTCCTCGATGGGCCGCCGACCTATCTCCTCGGCTACCTCTTTGGTCAGCGCGACTTGGACAGGGCGGTTTTGAACGCCGAGGCCATCGTAGGGCAACTGGAGGGGACCTTGGTCCTTTACGATCACCACCTGCCCCGGGACCCCCGCTTCAGGGAGCGGACCCGCAGGGTGTGGGAGGTTGCCCAAAGGGAGGGTAGGGCGCTTTACACCTGCGCAGAGTGGTTTGGAAGGGAACCCCTCGTTTTGGAATTGACTAAAGGTAGTCCCTGAACCATTCGAGGCTCAACTGGGCGGCCTTGAGCCTCGCTTCAGGGTCGGAGAAACGATGGTCTACCTCCGGAAAGGCGACCAGCCGCTTCGGTTCTTTGGCCGCCTGATGGAGTTCCTCGGCGTCGGAAAAGGGCACCAGGTCATCGCTGGTCCCGTGCAGTATCAGGCAGCGCCCGACCTTCGATATGGCCTTAACCGCATCATACCTCTGGGCGTCCTTGATGAATTCGTCGCCTATGGCAGGGTCATCTACCACTCCCCTGAGCCTCGCCGGGGTGGCCCACAGGACCAGGGCCCGTATCCTCGGATCCGAGGCCGCCTTAAAGATGGAGATAAACCCCCCCATACTGCTTCCGAGGAGCCCGATGTGGTCGGCCTGGACCAGGGGATGGCAGATGACGAACTGGAAGAAGGCCTCCAGATCGCGTAGCCTGGTGGTAGGGGTGGTCTCCCGGAGGTCTCCTTCGCTCTCCCCACAGCCCCTGTGGTCGTAACGCAGAAGGGCTATTCCCTCCTCTGAGAAGAGCTCCCCTAACAGGACGAATTTCTCACTGTCCTTGTTCGACAACAGCCCGTGGGAGGCGATGACCAGGGGGGCAGGGACCCGCCGCGGGAAGTGGATTACCCCATAAAGTTTGAGGCCGTCCACAGAGGTGCTCACGAACTCAAGGGGCATCGACCTCCTCCCATTTTATCCGACCGAAGGGCTCCACCCCCACGACCTCCCCCAACGCCTTGAGGAGCTCTTGGGCGGTCCTGCCGAGGCAGGGATGGTATGCCTCCGGTGCGATTTCCACAAGGGGTACCAAGACGAAGGCCCTTTCATGCATCCTGGGATGGGGCACTTGGAGGTCATCTTCGCCGATCACCCTGCGGCCGTAGAGCAGTAAGTCCAAATCCAGGACCCTTGGTCCCCACCTGAAGGTCTCTTTACGACCCGAGGCCCTCTCTATATCCTTCAGCAGGCCCAGCAACTCCCGAGGAGGGAGGGAGGTCTTAATTTCCACCACTCCGTTGATAAACCAGTCCTGCTCGACGAACCCCACCGGATCCGTCCTGTAGAGGGACGAGAGGGCGACGAGCTCTATCTGCGGGTGGGCCTTAAGGGCCTTCAAGCCCTTTAGGCAGTTGGATCGCTTCTGGCCAAGGTTCGAGCCAAAGCCGATGAAGGCGACCTCATCCACCTTTGTCTTCGGTCTGCCCTTTGGCCTCCAGCTTCTTCTCCTCAGGGGTGATGTCTATTTCGGGGGGCTCTTTCATGGACTTCTTGAAGTTCCGTATAGCCTTACCGATTCCGGACCCGATTTCAGGCAGCCTTGAGGCCCCGAAGATGAGGAGGGCAATCACCAGGATGATGATGAGCTCCGGCATACCGATGCCGAACATCGTCCTCTCCTTTCGCGAAAAAAGAAAAATGGCGGAAGTGTACGGGAATCGAACCCGCCGCGGGCTCCAGCGCCCGCCACTGGATTTGAAGTCCAGGAGGCCCACCAGGGCCCATCCACTTCCTCACTCAAAAATAGTGCCAGAATGGGCCAAAGGTGTCAATCTACCGTGGGGTGTCCCGCCGTTCGGCTGGACACCCCTGAGGGGGCGTGTTATCTTTCTCCTCAAAAAGGAGAGACGGGATGGGGCTTGACGAACTCTCCATTAGCCGGGCTATTGTAGATCGGTTCTGGGAGAAGCTGAAGGGTGGGTTGGAGGTCGATGTGGCCGTGGTAGGGGGTGGCCCAGCCGGGCTTGTGGCCTCTTTTTATTTGGCGCGGAACGGATGGAAGGTGGCGCTTTTTGAGCGCAGGTTAAGCCTCGGGGGTGGCATTTGGGGCGGGGGGATGATGTTCAACGAGATCGTCGTCCAGGAGGGGGGGAGGGGTATCCTGGAGGAGTTGGGCATCGGGGTCAAGCCCTATCAGCCGGGTTACTGGACGGCCGATGCAGTGGAGGTGGCATCGGGGCTCATCTTCGGAGCGGTGAGGGCGGGCGTGCAGGTCTTCAACCTTGTGAAGGTGGAGGACGTCGTGGTGAGGGACGAGAGGGTGGTGGGGTTGGTGATCAACTGGACAGCCGTGGAGATGGCGGGCCTGCACATAGATCCCCTTGCCACGAGGGCTCGTTACGTGCTCGATGCCACAGGGCACGATGCCGAGGTGGTGCGGATGCTTGAAGGCAGGCTTTCCCTCCCCTCGGGGGTCAAGGGCGAAGCCCCCCTATGGGCAGAGCGGGGGGAGGAGGCGGTCCCTGAGAACACCCGTGAGGTCTTCCCAGGGGTCTTCGTCGCCGGTATGGCGGCCAACGCCGTTTTCGGCTCCCACCGTATGGGCCCCATCTTCGGGGGGATGCTGCTGTCCGGTAAGAGGGCTGCGGAGCTTATAAGTGCGAGGCTGAAGGATGAGACCGGTGGTTCTCACCATAGCGGGGTCTGATCCTGGGGGCGGAGCCGGGATACAGGTGGACCTGGAGACGATCACCGTGCTCGGAGGGCACGGTGTTTCAGTAATTACGGCCCTGACTGCCCAGAACACCCAGGGGGTCAGGGGGGTGGAGCCCGTGAGGGTAGGCTTCATCGAGGAGCAGCTCAAGGCGATCCTCGAGGACATGACCCCCAGCGCGGCGAAGACAGGGATGCTCTGGGGGAAGGAGGTGGTCGAGGTCGTCTCCCTCAAGCTCCGGGAACACAACGTCAGAAACCTCGTGGTCGATCCCGTGATGGTCGCCAAAGGGGGTGAGCGGCTCCTCAAAGAGGAGGCCTCCGAGGCCCTGGTACGGGAGCTTCTGCCCTTGGCAGAGGTGGTTACCCCTAACCTTCCCGAGGCCGAGATCCTCGCAGGGATGCAGATCCGCTGTCGGGAGGAGATGACTGAGGCCGCCAAGCGTATCCGCGACCTGGGTCCCCGAGCCGTGCTGCTAAAAGGGGGGCACCTGGAAGGGGACCCTGTGGATTTGCTCCTCGACGAAGAGGGGGAGCTGTGGCTCGAGGGAAGGAGGACCGGTCCCCAGGATGTCCACGGGACAGGTTGTGCTTTTTCTTCAGCCCTTGCGACCTTTCTCGCGGGGGGGTTGGGGTTGCGGGAGGCCGCACAGCGGGCTAAGGCCTTCGTCTCTGAGGGGATCAGAGGGGCAAAGGCCCCTGGTAAAGGGCGCTTTACGGTTGACCCATTCTTCCCCGTGGAGAAGGAGCTTGCGCGATGGCCGGTGGTGGAGGCCCTGAGGAGGGCTTACAGCAGACTCCGTTCGGCAGAGGTGGGTTGGCTCATCCCTGAGGTAGGGTCCAATCTGGTCTACGCCCTGCCAGGAGCTCGGAGCCCGGAGGAGGTGGCGGGGTTCGAGGGACGTCTGGTGCGCCTCGGTCGGGGTGTGGCCCGGGTTGGGGAAGTGTCCTTTGGTGCTTCACGGCACATGGCTTCGGTGGTGTTGGAGGCGATGAAGAAGGACCCCTCCTTCCGTTCAGCCATGAACGTGAAGTTTGGGGAAGAGGTCTTGGAGGCGGCGTCCAGGGCAGGCCTCACAATGGCTTCCTTTCGGAGGGAGGAGGAGCCCGCGGAGATAAGGGAGCGGGAGGGGGCCACCCTTCCCTGGGGTGTAGGTCGAGCATTGGAGGGACGGTCGGATGTCCCCGATCTGGTCTACGACCGCGGGGGGTGGGGGAAGGAACCCATGGTGCGGGTCTTGGGTCGGACCCCTGATGACGTAGTGGAGAAGGTCCTGGAGATCCACAGGAGGAGAGATGGCTGATACTCAAAAGACCAAGGCAGAACGAGGGGAATTGACCCCTGAGATGGAACAGGTGGCCCTGCAGGAGGGCCTTGCACCGGAGGAGCTGATGGCCCTGGTGGCCCGGGGTGAGGTGGTCATCCCGGCCAACCGCAACCACCGGGGGCTTAGCCCCAAAGGGATAGGAAAGGGGTTGAGGGTCAAGGTAAACGCCAACCTGGGCACATCCTCGGATCATGCTGATCTACAAGAGGAGCTCCGCAAGCTGGAGCTGGCCCTGGAGGCTGGGGCTGATACCGTGATGGATCTGTCCACCGGCGGGGACCTCGATGCCATAAGGAGGGCTGTCATCGAGCGCTCCCCGGTCCCTGTAGGGACCGTCCCCATCTACCAGGCGGCCATCGAAGCTGCTGAGCGAAAGGGTGGGATCGTCTTCATGACCCCGGAGGAGATCTTCTCCGTGATAGAACGCCAGGCCTCCGACGGGGTGGACTTCATGACCGTCCATTGTGGGGTGACCCTTGGAGCCCTTGAACGGCTTAAGCGACAAGGGCGGATCACCGATATCGTCAGCCGCGGGGGAGCCTTTTTGGCCACTTGGATGATTTACCACGGCAGGGAAAACCCCCTTTACGATGGCTTCGACAGGCTGTTGGAGATCGCCCACCGCTACGATGTGACCCTGTCCCTCGGCGATGGACTGAGGCCGGGGTCCTTGGCCGACGCCACCGATAGGGCCCAGATAGAGGAGCTCATCGTCCTCGGAGAACTGGTGGAGGAGGCCAGGCGGGCTGGGGTTCAGGTGATGGTAGAAGGCCCAGGACATGTGCCGCTGGATCAGGTGGAGGCCAACGTCGTCATCCAGAAGAGGATCTGCAGGGGGGCCCCCTTCTATGTCCTGGGCCCATTGGTGACGGACATCGCCCCTGGTTATGACCATATCGCCTGTGCCATCGGCGGGGCCCTGGCGGCCTATCATGGAGCGGATTTCCTCTGCTATGTGACGCCTGCTGAGCATTTGCGGTTGCCCAACCCGGAGGACGTCAGGGAAGGGGTGATCGCTGCGAGGATAGCCGCCCACGCCGCTGACCTCGCCCGGGGCAGGAGGGACGCCTGGGAGAGGGACCTGCAGATGTCCAAGGCCCGCAAGGCCCTGGATTGGGAACGTCAGATGGAGTTGTGCATAGACCCCGTGAAGGCCCGCGAGATGCGCTCCCAGCGTCTGCCCACCGAAAGGGATGTCTGCACCATGTGCGGGAAGTTCTGCGCCATAAAGCTGGTCAAAGAGTTCTTGAAAGGCGAGGGATGAAAGCCAGGGGCGTCTTCGTGGCGGGGACGGACACCGAGGTAGGCAAGACCCTCGTCGCCTCGGCCTTGGTCCTCGCCCTGAAGGAGAAGGGGGTGGACGTGGGGGTGATGAAACCCTTGGAGAGCGGGGCGGTGAGATTTGAAGGAGCCCTTATCCCGCGGGATGCCTATCAGTTGAAGGAGGTCGCGGGAGTGGACGATCCCCTTGAGCGGGTAAATCCCTACTGCTTCGAGGCCCCTCTGGCCCCGGCCGAGGCGGCGAGGCGCGAGGGGATGGAGATAGATCTAAAGAGGATCGAAGAGGCCTTTTGGGCCATGGCCTCAAGACACGAGGTGATGATAGTGGAGGGGGTAGGTGGGTTATTAGTCCCCATCGCCCGAGGGGTGCTGTTGCCCCAACTCATCAGCACCATGGAACTTCCCGTCCTCTTGGTGGGGAGAGCAGGCCTGGGGACCATAAATCACACCTTGCTAAGCCTTTACTACTGCAAAAAGGAGGGCTTGAAGGTGATGGGGTACCTCCTCAACAAGACCTCTCCGGAGGTGGATCCTTCTGAGGAGGATAACCCCCGCTGGATCTCCTCCTTTACCGACGTCCCCTATCTCGGGACCTTTCCCTACATGGGGGAACTTGGTTCCATCACCGAGGCGAAGGAATTCCTCCTGCCCTTTTTCAAGGAGAAGATCTCCCTCTCCCCTGTCTTTGAGGCCCTCGGCTTCAGCTGAGACCGTACCTCTTGGCGGCGTCTCTGAATCTGTCCAGGGACCTCTCGATGACCTCCATCTCCACACAGTAGGATATGCGGAAGTAGCCGGGTTTGCCAAAGCCGCTTCCCGGGACTGTCAGGACGTGATAACTCCGCTGCAGATCCGCTACGAAGGCCACATCGTCCTCGATGGGACTCTTCGGGAAGAGGTAAAAGGCCCCTTGGGGTTTGACCACTTGGTAGCCAGCGTCCACTAAGGCCTCGTAAAGGGCATCCCTACGGCGGGCGTACTCCTGGACGTCAAGGGTATCTCCTCCGACCAGGGGTATCAAACGCTGCATCAACGCAGGGGCGTTGACGAAGCCTAAAACCCTGTTGGCCAGGATGAGGGCGTCCATAAGCACCTCCGTTTCCTCGAAGGCAGGGTTAACGGCCACGTAACCGATCCTCTCCCCGGGGATGAGGAGGGATTTGGAATAAGAGCAGACGGAGATGGTGGGGCTGTAAAGTTCGAAGAGGTTTACCGGTTTAAGTCCGTCGTAGAGGAGGACCTTGTATGTATCGTCTGATATTAGGTAAATGGGCTTGCGTCGCCCCTTTCCCTTTTCCGTGAGGACCTCTACCAACTCCGCTATTTCCCCACGGGAGTAGACCACCCCTGTGGGATTGTTGGGGGAGTTGATGATGACGGCCCGAGTCCTCTCGGTGATGGCGGCCTCTATAGCGTCCACATCCAGGGAAAAATCCTCGTGGGTATCGACGGGGACCATCCGCCCCCCGTGGTTTTCGATGTAGAACTTGAACTCTACGAAGTAGGGCACAGGAACTATTACTTCATCCCCTGGATCGAGGATGGCCTTAAGGGCTACGTTTAGCCCCCCTGCGGCCCCTACCGTCATCACTATGTGGTCCGCGGTGAAGGGCATCCCCGTCTCCTCTCTCAGCCTCTCGGCGACAAAGGCCCGGGTCTCGGGGAAACCGTGGTTGGGCATATACCGGTGCACCCCTTTGGTGGAATCGGAGGCGAGCCTCTTCAGTCCCTCCTTGAAAGAGAGGGGAGGTTCGTCTACGGGGTTGCCGAGGGTGAAATCACACACCCCATTTCCCCCGTGTTTGCGCTTGAGCTCCGCCGCCTCCTCGAACATCCGCCTGACCCAGGATGAGGCCTTGAGCATATTGGCGATCCTGTCGGAGATGGGCATGGCAGACCTCCTGAAGAAATTTTTGAGGCCATGGGGCCTGCCCCCATGGCCTCAAAAATAAAAGAGCCATGGGGGCCTTTCGCTCACCCATGGCTCCCCTCGGTATGTATATACCTCAGGGGCCCGGGTGAGCCCCGCTAAAGTAAAACCACCAAAAATACCTACGACCCATCATGGCTTTTACAATAATTAACGGATCTTCATAAAATGTCAATACCCCCGACGGCAGGCCGCTGGCTCGAGGAGTTTCCTCCGGGGATTGAGCTCTGAGATCAATTGATACATCGACCCTGGGATCTGGAGCATATGGGTCCATCCGCCGACGTGCACGACCTTTTTGTTGGGGTGGTGTCTCAGGATCTGCAGGATTCTTTTAGCAAGGGCCCGCTCCCTGCGGAGGTCTCGTCCTTTTAGGACGGCTTTGGCCAGCTTGGGATCAGACCAGCACCGTCTGGCCAGGGCGTATTCCCTCGCGAGGGCCTCCTCCAAGGGGAGTTCCCTTGTGGAGAGGATGCTTTTCCCTTTCAAAAGCTCCCCTGCCCTGTGGAGGTATTTCCTGGAGGTGAGGCACGAATCCAAAGGCAGTACTGGCACCCTATGACGGGCGCCGTACCGCTTTGCCGCCCTGTACTCGAAGGGCAATCGCAGAAACTCCCTTACCTCGGGAGGTAGATCCGGTTTCGCGAGGAGTTCCCTGTGACGCTGGCGAAACCGCAGGGAGTAGGGGCTCACCTCCACCGTGACTATCTCCGGCCGTTCCTCTTCCAGCAGTTCTAAAAGAGCCCCTTCCCCCCTAGGATCGCGATGGACTGTGCCGATGAGTACGAGGTCGTATCTCCGCCTCACATCCTCTCCACCACGGCTTCGGCGAACTGCGAAGTTCGGACCTCTTTTCCCCCTTCCATTTGACGAGCGAGGTCGTAAGTGACGATTTTCTCTTTTATGGTCCGTTCGAGGGCACTGCGGATCAATTGGTCGACCTCTTTCCATCCGAGAAATTCGAACATCATGGCGCCCGAGAGGATGAGGGAGGTGGGATTGGCCATATCGCGTCCTGCATATTTGGGGGCGGAACCGTGGGTGGCTTCGAAAATCGCCACGTCGTCTCCTATATTCGCCCCAGGGGCCAGCCCCAAACCGCCGACTTGGGCTGCGAGGGCGTCGGAGAGATAGTCTCCGTTCAGGTTTGGGGTGGCCAGTACATCGTATTCTTCAGGTCGCAAGAGGGCTTGCTGAAACATGGCGTCGGCTATTCGATCCTTGATGACCAACTTGCCCTCTGGGGGAGGGCCTTCCAAATCCTCCTCGAAGATGATCCTTTCCCCGAACTCCTCCTTGGCCACCTGGTAACCCCATTCTCTGAAGGCCCCTTCGGTGAACTTCATGATGTTGCCCTTGTGGACGATGGTCACGCTTCTCCTGCCATGGGCTAGGGCCCAACGGATGGCCATCCGCACGAGGCGTTTGGTCCCGGCAGGGGTCATTACCTTAAGCCCTACCCCTGCCTCAGGATGGACCTGTTGTCCCAGCTCGGCGTTGAGGAAGGCGATGAGCTTTCTGGCCCCTGGACTGCCGGAAGGCCATTCTATCCCGGCGTATAGGTCCTCGGTGTTCTCCCTGAAGACCACCATATCCACCCGTTCGGGATGGCGCATAGGGCTTGGGACCCCTGGCAAATGCCTAACGGGCCTTATGCATGCGTAAAGGTCCAATTCCTGCCTCAGAGCGACGTTGATGCTCCGGATGCCCCCTCCCACCGGGGTAGTGAGGGGTCCTTTTATCCCAACGCGGTGGCTGCGAAAGGCCTCGAGGGTCTCTGGAGGGAGGTAACTGCCGGTCTTACGAAGGGCCTTCTCTCCGGCCAGGACCTCAAGCCACCTAACCTTGCGTCTACCGCGGTAGGCCTTCTTGACGGCGGCATCGAAGACCGTCACCGCTGCCCGCCAAATGTCAGGGCCAATGCCGTCGCCTTCGATGTAAGGGATGGTGATCTCCTCGACCATGACAGCTCCTCCTTCGCCTGGCCGATTTTACCCGTTTTATCGCAGGTGGCAAGTTCTGAGCTTGTTTGACTTGGCCATATCCCTCTGATAATTTGAACTTCGCCCATGTACTCAACGCTACAACAGCTCTCCATTATGGTGGTCCCCATATTGGCAGCGGTCACCTTCCACGAGGTGGCCCATGGTTGGGTAGCCGACCGCCTGGGGGATCCCACCCCGCGGCTCGCAGGACGACTCACCCTCAATCCCGTAAAGCATCTCGACCCCATAGGGACCCTGGTCTTCTTTGTGACCAGGATGATAGGATGGGCGCGTCCAGTGCCTATAAACCCCTTGAATTTTCGTGATCCCCGTAGAGGGATGATGTGGGTGGCCCTCGCTGGCCCGGCTGCCAACGTAGTTTTGGCCATGGGATGTGGAGTTCTTTACCGAACCTTGACATCCTTGCCGGTGAGCGCTGCTTCGCCCTTTGCCAACGTGCTCATTCCTTTGGTCCTCATGTTCCATATCGGGGTGGTAGTAAACTTGGGATTGGCCCTTTTCAACTTGATCCCCGTGCCGCCTTTGGACGGGGGTAGGATCTTGGCGGGACTATTGCCAAGGGAAAGGGCGGAAGTGTTGAGCAGGATCGAACCCTATGGTTTCTTGATCTTGTTGCTTTTGATCTTCGGAGGGGTGGTGAGGATCTTTCTCTATCCCGCTATTGAATTCGGCGTTAGGCTTCTCATAGGAAAAACCCTGTAAGGAGGTCCTGAAGAGATGGAGCGAGTCCTCAGTGGGATGAGACCCACCGGAAAGATCCATTTGGGACACCTTCACGGAGTCCTCGAGAACTGGAGGGAGCTCCAAGGGCGCTATGAGTGTTTCTACTTCGCGGCTGACTGGCACGCCCTTACCTCTGAATACAAGGACCCTTCCGTCATCCGAGACAGCGTGGCCGAGATGTTCGTGGACTGGCTGGCCGTGGGGATAGACCCTGGGAAGGCCACCCTGTTCGTGCAGTCATGGGTGAAGGAACATGCGGAGCTACACCTTTTGCTCTCCATGATCACCCCCTTGGGTTGGCTGGAGAGAAACCCCACTTACAAAGAACAGCAGGAAGAGTTGAAGGGGAAAGACCTCGGGACTTACGGCTTCCTGGGCTATCCTGTGCTTCAGGCCGCTGATATCCTCATATATAAAGCCCAATACGTCCCCGTTGGCAAAGATCAGCTGCCGCACCTGGAGATCACCAGGGAGATAGCGAGGAGGTTCGCCTTTCTCTTCAGACAGGTCTTTCCTGAACCCCAGGCCCTCCTCACCGAGGCCCCGAATGTCCCAGGGACTGACGGGCGCAAGATGAGCAAGAGTTACAACAATGCCATCTTCCTGGCCGACCCCCCCGAGGTGATCACCGAAAAGGTGGCCCAGATGTTCACCGATCCCCAACGGGGCCGGAGGACCGATCCTGGCCGACCGGAGGTCTGTGGGGTGTTCGCCCTGCACAAGATATACACCGATCGGGAGAAACTCAGGGAGATAGAGACCGAATGCCGCAGGGCAGGGATAGGTTGTGTGGATTGCAAAAGGATATTGGCTAAGAACCTATGCGATTACTTGGCCCCCCTTCAGGAGAAGAGGAACAGCCTCATGGGGCGGTTGGATGAGGTCAAAGACATAGTCCAGGAGGGAAGCGCCAGGGCTCGTGCAGTGGCTTCCTCCACCATGGAAGAGGTCCGTGAGGCCATGGGCATGACCTGGTGATGGAGCCCTGTAGGGTCAGACTGCCGAGCTTTGAAGGACCGCTTGACCTCTTGCTTCACCTCGTAAAGAGGGAGAAGCTCGACATCCGTGATCTGCCTATAGCCCTCGTGGCCGAACAGTACATGGAGTACCTCGATCGGATGAGGGCCATGGATGTAAACATCGCCTCGGAATACCTCCTCATGGCTGCCACCCTGCTCTACCTTAAGTCGAAGGCCCTGCTGCCGTCTGCCCCCGAGGACGAGGGAGAAGAGGACATAAAAGGGGACTTGGCCTTCCGCCTCCTCAGATACAAGGCCTTCAAGGAGGCTGCCGAAGAGCTCTCCCGCAGGCCGCTCCTCGATCGGGATGTATTCACGCGACCCCCCCTTGAAGGAGAACCGGAAGAGAGATGGGATGCGGACCTTGCTGGCCTTATGGAAGGGTTGCGGAGGTTGAGAGAACGTACCGCGGAGGGGGAGGGACCACGGGAGATCAGCCCTGAAGGTCTTGATCTGCGTTTCAAGATGGTGGAGATCCTTGAACGGCTCGAGACTTCGCCCTCTTTAAGGTTGAGGGAATTGGACGGCGGAGAGCTGGTGGTGGCCTTTGTGGCCGTTTTGGAGTTGGCCAGGTTGGGGTTGGTAGCCCTCTGGCAGGAGGTCCCCTTTGGGGATATATGGGTGGCCTCGAGGGCTAAGGGGGCGAAGGGCGAGGAGCTATGGGCGTGAAAGGGGCAAAGGCCTTGGCCGCCCTCCTCTGGGCGGTGCTGATGGTCGCCCCTCCGTCCCTCGCAGAGCAGGTTCTCACTGTGATTTCGGAGGGGGTGGTGGAGAGCGTGTACGGTTCTCCTCCCCCATCGTGGAGGGAGGTGACGCAAGAGGCCTTAAAGGAGGCTGTCGTAGAGGTGGGCAGACGGATCCTCCTGGAGGAGGGGGGTGATGAAGAAGGGATGGAAGAGGCGCTGGAGGGGCATTGTATCCCCTTTGTGATCGGATACCGGGTTTTGGGGCGTCGAGAGGGCCCCGAGGGGCGAATGGTGCGGCTCGAAGTGCGGGTGGATAAGAAGGCCCTCCGGGAGTATCTGCGGAAGGTGGGCATCCTTCGGGAGAGGATCCAAGTTGTCTATCTGACCATCTCCGGCCTTAGAAGTTACGATCAGTTCCAGAGGGTGGACCAGGCCTTGAAGGGGGGTGAAGATGTGGAGCGGTCCGTCCTTTGGGAGGCCTCCCGTGGCGAGTTCACCTGGAGGGTGGAAATGGGGGAGAGGGGCGATCTGGGGATAATCCTCGGAGCGCTGCCGGTGAGGATCATCCGTCGTGAGGGGGACAAGGTAGAGGGGCAGTGGATCCCTCAAGGAGGGGATGAAGGATGAAGGGGAGAAGACAGGTCCTGAGGGGTTTGTTGATCCTCAGCGTGGTCCTCGGGATCTTCGTCCTCGCCGTGGTCCTCATCAGCCTCATCTTCCGCCAGCAGACCCCTACCCCCATCGCCTTTGGGGATAAGATCGGGATAGTAGAGGTGATCGGGGTGATAAGCGATGCTGAGGAGACGGTCCGCTGGCTCAAAACCTTCCGTGAGGACGGTAGCATAAAGGCCATAGTGTTGAGGATCGACTCCCCGGGGGGGGCGGTGGGGGCGGCCCAAGAGATATACCGCGAGGTGCTGAAGACCCGGGAGAAGAAGAAGGTGGTGGCCTCCTTAGGGAATGTGGCCGCCTCTGGTGGTTACTACATAGCTTGTGGTGCCGACAAGATCGTGGCCAATCCGGGGACCTTGACGGGGTCCATCGGCGTGGTGATGCACTTTGCGAACCTGGAGGAGCTCTTCAAGAAGTTGGGAATAAGGGGATATGTGATCAAGAGCGGTCCCTATAAGGACGTCGGGTCCCCGTGGAGGGGGATGACGAAGCAAGAGAGAAAACTACTGCAGGAGGTCATCGACAACGTTCATGAACAGTTCGTCAGGGCAGTGGCCGATGGGCGAAAACTACCGGTGGAAGAGGTCAGGAAGATAGCCGACGGACGAATCCTTTCAGGGGAGCAGGCCCTTGAACTGGGGTTGGTGGATAAGCTCGGTTCGTTCGAGGACGCAGTGGAGCTGGCCAAGAGGCTGGCCGGGATAAAGGGCAGACCCCATTTAGTATACGGCCGCGAGCGTCCAGGGCTATTGGAATATCTGCTGGAGGGGATATGGAGGCGCGGATGGGAGGAGCTTTCCCAGCGGCTTATAGGGCTATCTTACCTCTGGTACCTCTGAACGTCTGGCCAAGGTGAGGAAGCCGGTATGGCCGACCATTCGATGATAGGGACGGACGCTGAGGCCTTCGATGTTCCAGTTGCGGACCAAAATCTCCATGGTTTCTATGGAGGTGAAGGCCGGGTGTTCTCTCAGGGTGTCCACCAGGGTCTTGACCTGGATGATAGTGGGCAAGTAGCTGAGGAAGATCCCGCCTGGCCTGAGGGCCTTGGAGGCGTGTTCCACCACCCTCCAGGGCTCTGGCACATCCAGCAGCAGACGATCTATCCCCTCCTCATGGATCCCCTCGTAAATGTCGAGCAACTCCACCTTCAGATTGGGGACCTCTGGCCCGAGGAATTGGCGGATGTTTTTCAGGGCCCTTTTGACGAACTCCTCCCTTACTTCATAGGAGATCACCCGCCCTTTATCCCCAACAGCCCTCAGGAGACCGAGCGTAAGGGCCCCCGATCCGATGCCCGCCTCAAGGACCGTGGCCCCGGGGTAGACATCGGCGTAAAGCAGGATGAAGGCGATGTCCTTGGGGTAGATGATCTGGGTGTCTCTGCGCATATGCATGATGAACTGTCGCAATGTGGGGCGGTAGACGACGAAGGGGTCTCCGCGCGAGCTGTAGATGATGGCGCCGTCACCCTTGCCGAGGATATCGTCGAAGAGGATTTTTCCCTTATGGAGGTTGACGGATCCCCCTTTACGGAGGCGATAACAGAACTCCTTATCCCCTTCGGGGTCAAGGAGGATAACGGTGTCGCCCTCCTCGAAGGGGGGGAGTTCTTCCTTCCTACCCCTGAAAAGCCTGTGCAGGAGATCCATCCCCCGAGAGCTTATCCGATAAGGGGTGGGGTGTCAAAGGGAGGTGCCCTTTGACAGCTTTGCTGTACGTCGTGGCCTTCGCCTTCGGGGCGGTGTTGGGGAGCTTCCTGAACGTCTGCATCCACCGGCTTCCTCGGGGGATGTCCATCGTGAAGCCGCCGTCGCATTGTCCCCGTTGCGGGAGCACCATTCGGTTCTACGACAACATACCCCTGGTGAGTTTCCTTTTGCTGCGGGGGAGGTGTAGGGCCTGTGGGGCACCTATCTCCCTACGCTATCCCTTGGTCGAGGCCCTTACAGGGATGGTAGCGGTGGGGAGCCTTTCCGTCTTCGGTCTTCGTTTGGAGGCTGTCGTTGCCTTCGGGTTCTTGGCAGCCCTTGAGGTGGTCACCTTCGTGGACCTGGAGCACGGGATCATCCCCGACGAGATCTCGCTCGGAGGTATGGTGGTGGGGTTGCTTCTGGCAGCAGTCGGCGTGACCATCCCCTTCAAAGAGGCCCTTTTGGGGAGCTTGGTCGGGGGCGGGGGGCTTTGGCTTGTGGCTTTCCTTTACGAGGCCGTGGCTAAAAGGGAGGGAATGGGGGGAGGAGACATAAAACTGATGGGGATGATCGGTGCCTTCCTGGGATATAAAGGGGCCCTTTTCGCCATCTTCGGAGGTTCCCTCTTGGGGGCCTTTATGGGGGGAGCACTCATGGTGGCCAAGGGAGCGGATTCCAAATACGCCATCCCCTTTGGTCCTTTCCTCTCCTTGGGGGCAACCATCTATCTATTCGTAGGGGAAGGGCTTGTGTCTTGGTATTTAGCCCTTCTCAGAGGGTGAGGAGGAGCCGGGGCCTATAAAGGCCCCGGTTTGGGGAGGTCAGTTCATAACGGAGAGGGAGGGCTTCAAAGCACCCCGTTCTTCTCCTTCGCCCAAGCGGAAGCGACCGACGATCTCTTTTAGGGCCTCGGCCTGAGATTTCATCTCCTCGGCCGCAGAGGCGCTCTCCTCGGCGTTGGCGGCAACCTGTTGGGTTACCTGGTCCATCTGACCCAAGGCCTCCTTGATCCGCTCAATGCCTTCTGCCTGCTCGCGACTGGAGGCAGCGATCTCGGCCATGATCTGGGCCACCTTCGCGGCCTGTTCCGCCACCTGGGAGAAGTCCCCTTCTGCCCTGGTGAGGATTTCCCTTCCCTGGACCACCCTGGTCATCATGGCCTCTATGAGCTCCGCCGTCTGCCTGGCCGCCTCAGCTGACCTCTGGGCCAACGCCCTTACCTCATCGGCCACCACAGCGAAACCGGCTCCGGCCTCACCAGCCCGAGCTGCCTCTACGGCGGCGTTGAGCGCCAAAAGGTTGGTCTGAAAGGCCAGTTCATCGATCGTTTTTACTATTCGCTGGGTGTCTTCGCTGGCGCGATTTATCTCCTCCATGGCCTTCATCACGTCCCTCATGGATCCTTTGGTCCTCTCCACCACCTCTGAGGTCTCCTTCATGAGACGATCGCCCTCATTGGCCCCCTCAGCGTTGGACTGGGCCATGGAGGCCACTTCTTCCATGGAGCTGGAGGTCTCCTCGAGGGATGCAGCCTGTTCAGAGGCCCCTTCGGCCAGCTTTTGACTCGCCTCTGCTACCTGGGTAGCAGCAGTTGCCACTTGGTCGGCGGCGACGGAGACCTCGGAGAGCATCTCCCTCTGTCGTTCGAGCATGTGGTTGAAGGAAGCTATGAGATCTCGAAGCTCCTCAGAGGGGTCCTCGATGAATAGGTCACGGGAGAGATCGCCCTGAGCGAGGGCCTTTATGTGCTCAGCCAAGATCTTGACCTCCTCGGAGAGCTTCCTGCGGGCCCTCTCAACGGCGTCCTTCAGCTTTTCAACTTCTGCCATTTGGGCCTCTATCTCCTTCTGCTGGGCTTCTATCCGCTCTGCGGCCTCCTTCTGCTCCCTGTCCCGTCGCTCTATCTCCTCGGCCATCCTGTTGAGCCCTTGGGCGAGCTCTCCCAGTTCATCTTGGGAGGATGGGGTGATCCTGGCGGTGTACTCTCCAGCGGTGACCTGTTTCACGAACCTCTGGATTGCTTCAAGGGGCTTCCCTATGGTGGTGCGGAAGAAGAGGACGAAAAACCCGAAACTCAACACTCCCACGAGTACCGCAGCCCAGCAGGTCTTGAAAAAGAGGGATTGGTAGATAGAGTGGACCTCGTTCAAATATATCCCCGTCCCCACGATCCAGCCCCAGGGTTTGAAGAGCTTGACGAAGGAGATCTTCGGGTAGATCTTCGTCTTGTCGTCTTTGTACTGCCACCAGTAGGAGACGAAACCCTCGCCGCGGTCCTTACAGACCTTGACCATGTTTGCGAAGAGGGGCGTCCCTTTCGGTCCCTTTTTGTCTCCGACGAATTTCCCCTCCAGATCTCCTCGGTAAGGATGCATGACGATCCTTGGTTCCATGTCCAGGACGAAGAGGTAGTCCTTACCATCGCTCCCGTAACGCACTTTCGCCAAGATCTCTTTGGCCTGGGCTTGGGCCTGCTGCCGGGTGAGGATTCCCTTTTGTTCCAGGGCGTGGAGGTAATCCAGGGTTCCCATTGCAGCGATGGTTACGTTCCTCAGCATCTCTTTGTATTCATCTAGGAGGTTGCTCTTCAACTCGACGGGAAGGATCCAAAGGGCTATCAGGGCGAAGAAGGCGGCCTCCACCGCCAGGACCGCGAAGACAAGCTTCGCAAAGAGTCCCGCTTTACGAAACCGAGCCATGGGTTCCCCCTTTTTAGCTTTTTCCTACTTATCGGTAAAGGGAAGAAGGGCTTTAGCCTTGACGGAAGGTCAGGGGAGACTTAATTTGTCCTCCTTACAGGAGGTGTCCCAATGCCTATTTACGAATACCGTTGCAAGGACTGCGGTCGCCAGTTCGAGTTGATCCAGAAGTTCGATGACCCCCCGCGGATGAGGTGCAAGTTCTGCGGCGGCGAGGCCGAAAGGATCGTCTCCCTGGCTAACTTCCACCTGAAGGGAACGGGGTGGTATGCCACCGATTACAAAAACAAAGACAAGGGACCTCCTAAGGAGAAGGGAAAAAAGAAGGATGGAGAGGGCAAAAAAGAGGGAGGCGATTAAAGAAGGGCCTTGCGGTATTCCTCCCAAAGGGAGTTTCTATCCACTCCTTGGTCGATCACCTCAAAGGGGAATTTTTCCCTTTGGCCCTTGGGCCTCAAGACCCAGAAGTCGGGGTTGAAGGCGGCGGTCCTCAAGTACTTCACCCAATCGCCCTCTTTGGTCCCCCTGTAGAGCTCCCACCCGACCCGCCTGTCCCCCATGGAGAAGAGGGTCTGGAAATACCCCCATTTGGGCAGGTCGTGGTGAAACCTCACCCCCTTGACCCTTGGGAGGGCCTTCTTTAGGGTGCGTATCTTCAACTGCAGCTCCTTGGTGCCCGCGTAGGGATGCCACTGGAAAGGTGTCCACGGCTTAGGGATAAAGGGATTGACACTTATGACCATCTTCCCCCCTTTGCCCCTGAGAATGACGTCCAGCTGGTGTCTGATCTTTCCCAGCAGGGTGTTTATCGCTTTAAGGTCGTCCTCCTTCTCCCCTGGCAATCCCACCATGAAGTAGAACCTCAAATTGGTTATCCCCTCCTGGGCCAGGGTCCTCACCGCCCGGAAGACCTCTTCGTCGCTCAAGTCTTTGGCGATCCTTCTGCGCAGGGACTCTGAGCCCGTCTCAGGAGCGAGGGTGACGGTTCGCTGCCCTGAGGCCGCAAGGGCTCGAGCGAGCCCAGGGGTGATCTTATCCGCCCTGATGGATGACAGGGTAAAACGCCCTCCCGAGGACAGGATGTGGTCGCACAACTCCTCGAGCCTGGGATGGCTGCCCACCGCTGCCCCGAGGATCCCGATGCGATCCGAAAGTCCCAAAGCCTTCGAGACCGCCTCCTTCAAGGCATTTATCTCCCTGAGGCGGAAGGGGGCGTAAACCGTCCTTACAGCGCAGAAGCGACACCGATAAGGGCAGCCTCTGCCTATCTCGATGAGCACGGTATTTCCGAACTCCCCGTGGGGGGTTACCAGTGGGGAGGAGGCAATGGCAGAGGCAGCCATCTCCTTCAGCCACCTTCGGCGGACCTTCAAGGGAAAATCGCCGAGAGGGCTTATCTCCCTCAAGGTGCCGTCGTCGTTCCACCGCGCCTTATAGAGGGAGGGTACGTAAATCCCATCCACCTGGGCGAGACCCTTTAGCAGTTCCTCGCGAGGGGAATCCCATCGCCGCTTCAACGCATGGAGGAAGTCGTCGATCAATTCCTCCCCCTCTCCGACCAATACACAATCGAGGAAAGGGGCCAAAGGCTCCGGGTTCATAGTTACGGCGGCCCCCCCAGCCACCACCAAGGGGTCATGGGGGCCTCGTTCAGCGGAGAGCAGGGGGACCCTGCCCAGCTCGAGCATCTTCAGGAGGTTGGGGTAATCGTTTTCGAAGGGTAGGGAGAAGGCCAGGACGTGGAATCGGTTCACCGGTCTCGAACTCTCAAGGGAGAGCAAGGGGGTGTTGGTCCTGCGGTGTTCCTCGAGGAGCTCTGGTTCCGGCAGAAAGGCCCTTTCACAGACGACATCGGGATGGGCGTTCAACAGCGCGTAGACGACCTGAAACCCCAGGTTTGACATTCCCACCCGGTAATGGTTGGGGAAGAGGAGACAGAAGGTGATCTTCCCCCCCCAATCCTTAAAGAGGGTGCCTTGTTCCTGACGGAGGAGCTCTTGATGATGGCGCCTTATGAGCTGAGACATCCCCAAGGATGATAGGCCTCAAGGGATGAGGTAGCAACCCCAAAGGGGTGGGAGGGAGGGGCGGCCTTTCAGTCCGCCCCTCGCTTCATGAAGGTGGGCAGGTCGGACCTGTCCTGTTGGGGGAGGTCTCTACGGGGTCTGAAACGAAATCCGCTGAACTCCTCGAGTCCTCTGCCCCTCCTGAGGAAGGCGGGGACGTCCACGTCCTGCATTTCCTCCTCGCCAAGCACGGGTGCGGGGCGACGGGAGACCTTTTCCGCCGATTCGAGGCCGGTGGCGATGACGGTCACCCGCATCTCTCCCTCCAGTTTCCCCTCGATGACGGCTCCGAAGATGATGTTGGCATCCTCGTGGGCCTCTTGCTGAATGAGCTCGGAGGCCTCGCTCACCTCGTGGAGCGTCATGTCGGGCCCCCCAGTTATGTTTATCAGCACCCCCCGGGCCCCATGGATGGATATGTCCTCAAGCAACGGACTGGAGATGGCCTTCTGAGCGGCCTCTATTGCACGGCCCTCCCCCGTAGCAGATCCCATGCCCATGATGGCCATCCCCATCTCGGACATCACGGCCCTGACGTCGTTGAAGTCCAAGTTGATCAGCCCCGGGACCACTATTAGATCCGAGATGCCCTTGGCGGCCTGGTAGAGCACCTCGTCGGCCCTTTTGAAGGCCTCAAGGAGAGGAGTATCCCTATCGGTTATGGCGAGGAGGCGGTCGTTGGGGATAGTTATGAGGGTGTCCACAACCCCTTTTAGCTCCTGCCATCCCTCCTCGGCCTGGCGGCGGCGCTTCTTCCCCTCGAAGCGGAAGGGTTTGGTTACGATGGCCACGGTGAGGGCGCCCATTTCTTTCGCCACTTGGGCCACGATGGGGGCCCCGCCGGTCCCAGTGCCGCCGCCGAGCCCCGCGGTGATAAAGACCATGTCGGCTCCGTGAAGCACATCCTTTATAAGGTCGAGGCTCTCTTTGGCGGCATCGCGGCCTACTTGGGGATCTCCTCCAGCCCCCCGTCCCCCGGTGAGGCGTTCTCCGAGCTGGATCTTCACCGTGGCCAGGCACCGTTCCAGCGCCTGAAGGTCCGTATTGGCGGCGATGAACTCCACCCCCTCTAGGCCGTACTCTATCATGGTGTTGAGGGCGTTACATCCCGCCCCGCCTATTCCCACCACTTTGATGGTGGTCCCGATATGAGATCTGTCCAATTCGAACATGTCGAATACCTCCTTTACGAATTCCCTTTCTGGAAACTTGATCTCCATGTCCTTCCACTCGGCCATGGTGTCCCTCCCCTTACTGTGGTCCTCAGGAGAACATATCCCTGAGCCATTCCTTCATCCTGCGGCTCACCTTGTCGAAGATGTTCTCCTCATGGGGTTTGAAATCCGCCCTCTTCCCCTTTCTCGAACCGTAAAGGACCAGCCCTACCGCCGTGGCGTACTGGGGGGTGCGGACGATGTCCACCAGGCCGCCAATGCCCTTGGGATAGCCCCTCCTCACCGGGAGGTCGAAGATCTGGGTGGCCAGCTCCACCATCCCCTCCATCAGGGCGGTCCCTCCGGTGAGGACTACCCCGGATGGTATCATCCGCCTGAAGCCAGCCCTTTCTATCTCCTCTTCCACCAAACCGAGGATTTCCTCCACCCTGGGTTCTATGATCTCCGCGAGGATCTGCCGCGATACCACCCGAGGTCTCTGTCCCTCCCCCACCGGTGCTACCTCCACCATCTCCTCTGCTGAGGCCATGGAGGTAAGGGCGCATCCGTGCTTCAGCTTGAGCTTTTCCGCCTCCTCAATGGGGGTGCGAAGCCCTATGGCGATGTCCCCCGTGATGTGGTCACCTGCCAGGGATATGACGGCAGTGTGTTTGATGCTTCCGCGGTGGAAGATGGCCAGATCGGTAGTCCCTCCACCGATGTCCACCAGCGCAACCCCCAATTCCTTTTCCTCCGGCGAGAGGACAGCTTCGCTGGAGGCGAGCTGCTGAAGCACTATGTCATCCACCGTCAGACCTGCTTTGTTTACACACTTGATCAGGTTCTGGGCCGAGGTAACAGCCCCGGTGACGATGTGGACCTTCACCTCGAGCCTCACCCCGCTCATTCCCCGTGGGTCCTTGATACCGTCCTGGCCGTCCACGATGAACTCCTGTGGAAGGATGTGGATTACCTCCCTGTCCATGGGGATGGCCACCGCCTTGGCGGCATCTATAACTCGACGGATGTCGTCCTCGGTCACCTCACGGGACTTCAGGGCCACCACCCCATGACTGTTCATCCCCTTTATGTGCCCCCCGGCAATCCCCACGAAGGCGGACTGGATCTCGCATCCGGCCATGAGCTCGGCCTCTGCCACCGCCCTTTTGATGGAGTCCACCGTGGCCTCTATATTGACCACGACCCCCTTGCGCAGACCGTGAGAGGGATAGGTACCGAAGCCTATGACGTCCACCCCTTCAGGACCGGGTACTCCTACAAGGGCACAGATCTTCGTGGTTCCAATGTCGAGTCCTACCACGTAGTTTTCCCCTCTGGACATCGTCCCCTCCCTATGGGTTTGCCCCTTTTTCAAACCCCGCCACCACCTTCTGTCCCCCTTCACAAAGGAAGTAGCGAGGGCGCCTCCCCTGGGCCTTGAGGAACTGCCAAACCGCCTCCAAAGCCCGAACCTCTTCCTTTACCCCATCCCTTTCCATCGTCAACAAGAGCCCTCGGGAAGTCCTGATGAGGTAAACCTCCCTGTGGACCTCTATTTCCTCCACCTGACCGAGGGGCGATCCCTCGAAGGCCTTGAGGGTTTCGAGGGCTCTACAGATCCCTTTGCGGTCATCGGGGGAAATCCCCTTCAACTGGGGTAGGTTCCAGGTCCCGCCCGTTTTGACGAAGGCCACCCCTGTTTCGTCCACCAGTAGGCTGTCTGCCTTGTAGTGGAGGACGGCCACCGGTCGTCTTTCGACTATCCTCACCCTGAGGCCGTCGGGGGGCACCATCCAGATCTCGCACTCCTTGATGAAGGGGTGGGATCGGAGGTGTAGGGCCATCTCCCCGAGGTCCACTTCTAAGAGGGACTTCCCCTTGAGCATGGGCTCCACCTGTTTCCTTATCTCCCTCACCGAGACCTGGCGGCATCCCTCTACCTCGACGCGCCTTACGGGGGGGAGGGTGTGTAACAACTCCTCCCCCACCCATGGCAGGATCGCTGTGGCTCCGGCGAGGAACAGCAGGAACACCGCCCGCTTCATCTCATCCCCCCTTTAACGATGCCCCTTTGAGGATCTCGAGCACCAAGTCCTCGAAGGACATCCCTTCATAAGCCGCCGCCTTGGGTACGAGGCTGGTGGCGGTCATGCCGGGGATGGTGTTCACCTCCAATACCCACATCCTCCCTCCGGAGTCCATCCTCATATCCACCCTGGCACAGCCACTGCATCCCAAGGCCTCATAGGCCCGTTGGGCCAGTTTCTGAGCTTGGGATCTGGCCTCGGGAGATATCGGGGCGGGGATGAGATATTCAGTCATCCCCGGGGTGTATTTCGCCCGGTAATCGTAAATCCCCTCCTTTGGGGCGATCTCTATTACCTCTAAGGTCCTACCGTCGAGCAGCGCCACAGTGAGCTCCTTCCCAGGGACGAACCTCTCGATGAAGACCTCCCGGTCGTAGCGGAGGGCCTCGGAGACGGCTTCCTGCAGTTGCGATTCCTCCCTAACCACAGAGAGACCGATGGTCGACCCCTGGGAAACGGGCTTCACCACCCACGGTGGGGGGAAGGGGATTGTGACCCCCTGCCGCCACAGGACGAACTCAGGTGTGGGGATGGAGCATGCGGCGAAGATCTTTTTGGCCTTGACCTTGTTCATGGCCAGGGCGCTCGCCAGCACCCCTGATCCGGTGTAAGGGATGCGCAGTAGCTCCAGGAGGCCCTGTACCGTGCCGTCTTCGCCCCCCTTACCGTGCAGGGCCACAAAGGCCACTTCAATCCCTGAGGAGATGACCTGTTGCACCAGATCCTCCCCTACCTCTAAGGGGATGGCCTCGATCCCCTTCTTTCTCAGGGCCTTGAGCACCGCCCAGCCGCTTCGAAGGGACACCTCCCGTTCGCTTGACGTCCCCCCCATGATCACCCCCACCTTCCTCCCCTTCAACTCCAAACCTCCACCTCCAGCTCCAGCTCCACCCCATGAACCTGGGCTACCCTTTCTCTGACGTCCTCAATGAGGCCCGATACATCGGCGAAGGTAGCACCGCCCAGGTTGACGATGAAATTGGCGTGGATTTCAGATACAGCCGCCCCTCCTCGCCTCATCCCCTTGAGCCCCGCCTCTTCTATGAGTTTTCCGGCCGGCCCCTCCGGGGGGTTTTTGAAGATGCACCCTGCGCTGGGCATGTCGAGGGGCTGGCGGCGCCGACGTCCCTCGATGAAAGACGATAACCGCCCCCTTATGTCCTCGGGGTCGTCCTCTTCGAGTTCAAAGACTGCCTCCCAGAGGACCTCTCCGGGGGACAAAGGTCCCTCTCTGTAGGAGTAGCTAAGGGGTCCCCGTCGTTCCTCGACGCCTTTGGGGCCGATGATGGAGAGGGAGCGGACTCGCGAGCAGATCTCGATCCCTCTGGAGCCGGCGTTCCCTCGGATGGCCCCTCCCACCGTTCCGGGGATCCCAGCCAAGGGTTCGAGGCCGGAGAGCCCCTTGGTGGCGCAGAAATGGAGGAGCTCCCCGAGCAACACTCCCGCACCTGCCGATACGGCTTTCCCCTTTACCTCAAGCTTACGGTTCGCCCACCTCAAGTCCACCACTGCCCAGGGGATTCCTCGGTCGTCCACTAAGAGGTTGGTCCCACGACCGAGGACCTTCCACGGCACCCCTCTGTTCTGGAGGAACTGGAGGACTCGGATCGTCTCCTCCTTTGAAGAGGGCCTTACCAACAGCGGGGCCTCGCCGCCGATCCTGAAGGAGGTCAAATCCCTCATCATGGCGCCTTCGAGGACTTCTCCCTTTATCATCGACCTCAACTCTTGGGCCAGCGTCCCCTTCATCTCCTCCCGAGGGCGTCGAGGATTTCCTCAGCGGCCTCGTAGATGTTGCCTGCACCGAGCGTTATCAAGACGTCTCCCCTGCGGAGTACAGGCAGGACCTCTTCGGGGATCTTTTTTCTGTCCGCAACGTAATGGACCTTTTCCCCCAGCCTTTCCCTCATAGCCTCGTATAAGGCCTTGCCACTTATGCCGTCGATGGGTTGTTCCCCAGCAGGGTAGATCTCCGTGAGGAAGAGGAGGTCGGCGTCGTCAAAGGAGACGAGGAACTCCTGGAAGAGGTCCCTCACCCTAGTGAAACGATGGGGTTGGAAGACTGCCACGACCCTGCTGGAGAGCCCCCGGATGGTCCTGAGGGTGGCCTGTATTTCGGCAGGGTGGTGGGCGTAATCGTCCATCACCGTGATGCCGTCCACCTCCCCTTTCCTTTCCAATCTGCGCTCCACCCCGCTGAACCCCTCGAGGGCTTCCTTTATCCGTTCAAAGGGAATCTCCAATTCGAGAGCACAGGCTATAGCGGCCAAGGCGTTCTGGACGTTGTGAACGCCCGGCACCCGGAGGTCGATCTGACCCAGCTCCTGTCCCCAACCGAAGACGGTGAAGCGACTCTGCCAGCCCCCGGCGCTCTCTACCCGACCCCTCACTTCCGCCCCTTCGGAGAGGCCGTAGGTGAGAGTGCGCCTCTTTATCCTCGGCAGCAGTTCCCTCACCGTTGGATGGTCCAGGCAGAGGACCACCCTGCCGTAAAAGGGCACCTTATTGGCAAATTCGCAAAAGGTCTCCTTGAGACGGTCAAAGGTTCCATAATGGTCCAAATGCTCCGGATCTACGTTGGTGATCACGGCGATGGCTGGGCTGAGTTTCAGGAAGGTCCCGTCCGACTCGTCGGCCTCCGCCACCAAGAACTCCCCTGTTCCAAGGCGGGCCCCACCGCCGATGCTTTTCAGCCTCCCCCCTATCACGGCTGTGGGGTCGAGTCCTCCATGAGCGAGGACCACAGCGATCATCGATGTGGTGGTGGTCTTCCCGTGGCTTCCCGCCACCGCAATGCCGTACTTCATCCGCATGAGCTCGGCCAGCATCTCTGCCCGGGGGATGACCGGAATCCGCAGGCGATGGGCTTCCTGCACCTCGGGATTGGAGAAGGGGACGGCGGAGGAGACCACTACCACGTCCGCCCCGTGGACGTTTTCGGGGGCGTGCCCGTAGGAGATCCGGCAACCCAGTTGCTGTAGGCGCTGAGTGGCCTTGTTGCGCCGGAGGTCAGAACCAGTTATCCGGTAGCCGAGGTTGAGGAGCACCTCGGCTATGCCGCTCATGCCAGCGCCGCCTATCCCCACGAAGTGGATCTGCTTTATCTTCCCCCTGTACATTTCACCCCTCGCAGAGCTCGATGGAGCGTTCCACCACTTCCCTTGCGGCTTCAGGTCTCCCCAGCTGCAGGGCTCGTTCTTCCATTTTCCGCCGAAGGCCTTCGTCGGCCATCAACTCCTTTATCCTCCGGGCAAGGTGTTCCCCTGTGAGGTCCTCCTGGGGGATCATCAGGGCAGCCCCTCTACGGCAGAAGGCCTCCGCGTTTTTCCGCTGGTGGTCATCTGCCGCAAAGGGGTAGGGTATGAGGATGGAGGCCCTTCCTATTGCCGCTAATTCCGCCAGGGTGAGGGCCCCCGCTCGCGATACCACCAGATGGGCCCTTCCGTAGCAGCTACCCACATCTTCGGTAAAGGGAAAGACCGTGGCCTTCACCCCATGGCGTCGATAGGCGTCCTGTACCCACAGAGGGTCGTCTTTTCCGGTTTGGTGGATGACCTCCACGGAAGATCCCCGGAGGTGGGGGAGGGCTTCTACCATCGCCTGATTGATGGCCCTTGCCCCTTGACTCCCCCCCATGACGAAGAGGGTGAAGGTATCACCCCTCCCTGTCCTTTGGGCCTTCTGCACCACTTCTTCCCTCACGGGATTGCCGGTGAGGACGGTCTTGGAGGCCGGGAAGGCCTTCAAGGTCTCCTCGAAGGAGACGAAAATCCTCTGGGCGAAAGGGGCGCTCAAGCGGTTGGCCAGGCCGGGGACCGTGTTCTGTTCGTGGATGGCTCGGGGGACCCTTAAGAGGGCGGCGGCCAAGATGACAGGGCCCGAACTGTACCCCCCCATGCCGAGGACACAAGCAGGGCTGAGAGAGCGAAGGAGTCCCAAAGCGGCCTTGACCGCCAAGAGCATCGCCACCAGCGAGAGGACCTTCTGCTTGGGGCCTCCTCCTTTAAGGGGTCGGGCCTTCACCACGTGGTAATCGCCCCTCGATGGGAAGACACGCCGCTCGAGCTCCCGTCCTACCCCCACGAAGGAAACCCGCCATCCCCGTCGGATGAATTCGTCGGCACAGGCCTGGGCAGGGAAGATGTGGCCACCGGTTCCCCCTGCTGCTATCACCACCCGCTCCGCCATGTCCTCTTCCTTTGTCCCTTCTGGAGATCCCTCGAGAGGTTGAGCAGCAACCCAGCCGCGACCATCTCCACCAAAAGGGAGGACCCCCCGTAGCTCAAAAAGGGCAAAGGGAGCCCTTTGGTGGGCAACATGCCCAGTACCACAGCGATGTTAACCAATGCCTGCAGGACGATCATGAGGGTGAGACCTGCAGCTAAGTTCCTGCCAAAGGGATCGGGATGTCTGAAGGCTATCCTCATCCCCCTGAGGAGGACTATGGCGAAAAGGACCATCACCGCCAATACTCCAGCAAACCCCAGTTCCTCCCCCAGGTTGGCCAGGATGAAATCGGTGTGGGCTGCAGGGAGGTAGAAGAGCTTCTGTTTGCCTGCGCCTATTCCCGTTCCCAGTATCCCCCCTCTGGCCAGGGCGATAAAGGACTGGCGCAACTGGTAGGTGGCCTGGGACGGGTCTCGTAGAAAGGAGAGGAAATCCACGAGCCTCTTCCAGGCATAGGACTTCGTCACTAACAGCCATCCCACGGCTGGCATCGCCAAGAAGGGGAGGACGAGGATATGGCTTACCCTCCACCCGAAGATGAACATGAGCACCACCGACAGCCCGCCGATGAAGAGGGCTCCTCCGAAGTCCGGCTCAAGGAGCACCAGTCCGACCACTAACCCGATGATACCCAGTGGAAACAGGAAACCGCGTAAAGACCTCCTTCCCTCCTTCGTCCCCAAATGACAGAGGAAGATCACCAGGGCGAGCTTGGCGAGTTCGGAGGGCTGAAAGCTGCCCAGAGGCGTATGGAGCCACCGTTGCGCCACCCCCACTTTCCTGCCGAAGGGGGGGAGGAGGACCAATATCAGGAGGGTTACCGCCATCGCCAGCAAGAGATGAGAGGCTCCCTTGATGACCTTGAAAGGGACCTTTAGAGAAAGGAGGAAGGCAAAGGCCCCAATCCCCAAAAAGAGGAGTTGGCGTTTAAAGTAGTAAAGGGGGTCGCCATGCCTCATCCCCGCCAAAGGGGCGCTGGAACTCAAGACCATCACCAGTCCCATCATCACCAAGGCCACAAAGGTCGAGGCGAGAATCCAATCGTATTTATCTTCCATCCGCCCTGAGTCCCTCGACTGCACGTTTGAAGGCCTCCCCCCGCTCCCTGTAATCCTTGAACATATCGAAGCTGGCACAGGCAGGCGAAAGCAGTACCACGTCGCCCGCCGAGGCCATCTCAAAGGCCTTTTGCACCGCCTCCTCCATCCCCTCCGCCCTTACAGAGGGCACCGTGCTGTGAAAGGTCCGCAATACTTCTTCGGCCGCTTCCCCTATGGCCACGACGCCCTTCAACCGTTGGGCGAGCTGCCGAAGGGGGTAGAGGTCGAGGCCCTTGTTCTGTCCTCCTGCTATCAGCACGATCCCCTCCCCCAGGGCCTCCACGGCCCGCAGCGTGGCAAGGGGATTGGTCGCTTTGGAGTCGTTGAAAAAGGTCACCCCAGCCACCCTTCCGACCAACTCAAGGCGGTGGGGCAATGGTTTGAAATGCCGTAGGTCCTCCTCCACTTGGCGAGGATCCAATCCCAACAGGATGCCCACCCCTACAGCGGCCAGGACGTTCTCCAGGTTGTGGGTTCCAAGGAGGGGGAGGTGCCGGAGGGAGAGCCGTTCCTCCCTTTCGCCGAGGCGTATGATCGCCTCCTCGCCGACGGAGAAGACGCCCTCCCTCCGGTCGAGGGGGGCTTTGGAGAGGGAGAGGATCCTAGGGGGTAGTCCTTCTTCGCAGAGCCTCCGGACATGGGGATCGTCGAGGTTGAGGACCGCCCAGTCCTCGGAGGTCTGGTTTGCGAAGATCCTGGCCTTGGCCCTGAGGTATTCCTCGAAGGTCCCGTGTCTGTCGAAGTGGTCCGGGGATACGTTGAGCAACACCGCCACCCTGGGATGGAAGCTGCGGATGGTCTCCAGCTGAAAGCTCGAGACTTCGAGGACCACCAGCTCCGCCCTCCCTTCCATGACGTATTCAGCGAAGGGGGATCCGATGTTGCCCCCCACGAAGACCTCCTTGCCCGACGATCGAAGGAGATGGCCTATGAGGGCGGTGGTGGTGGTCTTCCCATTGGTGCCGGTAACGGCCACTATGGGCTCTTGGACCCACCTCGAGGCGAGCTCCAGCTCCCCGATTACCTCGATGCCAGAGCCCCTGAGTTCTTCCCATAAGGGCAGAGATGCATCGACCCCAGGGGACAGGACGACGAGATCCGTAGATCGGAGGACCTCCGGGTGGTGCCCTCCGGGGAGCACCTCGACCTTTAAGGGCTCCAGGACGGCGAGGGCCTCGGATAGGCTTTCACGGTCCTTCACATCCACAGCCACGACGTGGGCCCCCTTGGTGGCCAGGAGCCGAGCCGCGGCCACACCGCTTCGTCCGAGGCCCACCACCGCTGTCCTTTTCCCCTTTAAGTCCATCACCTCAACTTCAGGGTGCTGATGGCCAGCAGTCCCAGCACTATCGATATGATCCAAAAACGCACAATGATCTTCGGTTCAGCCCACCCCTTCAATTCAAAGTGGTGATGAAGGGGGGCCATCCGAAAGACCCTCTTTCCCCTCAATTTGTAGGACAGGACCTGAAGAATCACCGACAGGGTCTCGGCGACAAAGACCCCGCCCACCAAGGCCAGGAGCAATTCCTGCTTTATGAGTACAGCCACGGTGGCCAGTCCTCCTCCCAAGGACAGGGCACCTACGTCTCCCATGAATACCTGGGCCGGGTAGGTGTTGAACCAAAGGAAGCCGAGGCCAGCGCCCACTGTAGCCCCGCAGAAGACCGCCAGCTCCCCCGCCCCCTTCACGAAGGGTATGTGGAGGTAGTTGGCGAATTCGTAGTGACCCGCAAGGTAGGAGAAGAGGGCGAAGGTTCCGGCGGTGACCATCACCGGTCCTATGGCCAAGCCGTCGAGCCCATCGGTAAGGTTGACGCCGTTGGAAGCCCCCACGATCACGAAGATGGCGAAGGGGATCCAGAACAGCCCCAGATCGGGGCGCACGTGCTTGAAGAAGAGCACGGTGAGGCGCGGCTCGAAGCCCGGCCTGAACCATATCCAGAGCACGAGGACCAGGGCGATAAGGGTCTGAAGCAGGAACTTCCCCTTCCCGCTCACCCCCTTGCCCTTTTTCACCTTCAGGTAATCGTCCCAAAAGCCCACGGCGGCGAAGGCCACCACCGCAGCTACCACCAGCCAGATATGGGGGTTGTCCATCCTGGTCCACAGAAGGGTTGCGCCCAGGCTTGCCACGATGATCAGCAACCCCCCCATGGTAGGGGTCCCTTCCTTGGAGCGGTGCCTCATGGGGACGTCCTCCCTCACCCTCTGACCCACCTCCATCTCCTTCAGTTTGCGGATGAGCCAAGGACCCACCACCAGAGAGATGAGTAGGGCGGTGAGAGTTGCCCCTATGGTGCGGAAGGTGATGTAGCGAAAGACGTTGAAACCGAAGAAGAGATCGCTGAGGGGATAGAGGAGGTGGTAGATCACCTTTCTTCCTCCCCCTTCCGCAGGGCATCGAGCACCCGCTCCATCTCCATGACCCGAGAGCCCTTGATCAGGATCCAATCTCCGGCCCTCAGGAATCCCTTCAGGGCCTTGACGATGTCTCCGTGGTCACTACCGATGTAGACCTCGCCCCTGAACCCTCTTTCCGCAGCCCCTGAGGCTATCTCCTGGGCGAGGGGTCCGAGGAGGAACAAGGCATCCAATCCGAGGTCTGCGCATAACTTACCTACCTCACGGTGAAACCTCGGGGCATCCCTACCCAGCTCGGCCATATCCCCCAGGACGGCTATCTTCCTCCCCCCTTGACGCGATCCGAGGACCTTGAGGGCCGCCTGCACGGCCAAGGGGTTGGAGTTGTAGGAGTCGTCGATGACCGTGAAAGGACCCACCTTGTGGAATTTCATCCTCCCCTCAAGGGGTTCAAAATCCCTCAATCCCTCCCTTACCTCCGAAGGAGAGGCCCCTGCGGCCAGGGCTGTTGCAGTGGCCGCAAGGGCGGCATATACGGCTCCGTCCCCCAGGATCTTCAATTCGACCGAGAGTTCCCCTTTGGGGGTGAGGACCTCGAGGTCGAGACCGCTGTCGGACTCTACGACCTTTAGGGCCCTGACCACCCCCTTTTCCCTCCCGAAGGGGAGCTTCCGCCCGCGGTAGCGGCTCGCGATCTCTGCGACGAGGGGATCGTCGGCGTTGTACACCAAGGTGGCCCCCTCGGCCATCCCCTCCAGGAGCTCTCCCTTGGCGTCCCTGACCGCCTCGAGGCTGGATAGGCCCTGGAGGTGTACAGGACCCACGTTGGTGATCACCCCCACCGTGGGCCTCGCTATGCAGCTGAGCCTGGCGATCTCCCCCGGCCTCGACATTCCCATCTCAAGGACCATCGCCCTCACTTCGCGGGGAGCCCTAAGAAGGGAGAGGGGTAGGCCGATGAGGTTGTTGTAGTTTCCGGGGCTTGAAGCCACTGTCCCCCTCTGTTGGAGGATCCTGGCGACCATCTCCTTGGTGGTGGTCTTACCACAGGACCCGGTGATCCCGATCACCTCCCCCTTCATCCCCGATCGCCACCACCTCGCCAGGTCCCCCAGGGCCCTCAGGGTGTCCTCTGTCTTGATAAGGGCCACCCCTTCTTCAACCTCCACATCCTTGTGGATGACCAGGGCCTTTGCCCCCTTCCGTACGGCCTCTGCGGCGAAGTCGTGGCCGTCGAAGCGCGATCCCGTCAGGGCGAAGAAGAGCACCCCTGGGGGTAAGGTCCGCGAGTCCGTCCAGACGCCGTAGACCACCTCTTCCGGGTCCCCTTGAAGCAACTCCCCCCTGGTGGCCTCGACCACCTCCCTCACCCTCAGCTCCATCCCAACTCCTCCAAGACCCTGCGTGCCTCAAGTCTGTCGTCGAAGGGGAGGCGTTGCTCACCGACGATCTGGCAATTCTCATGGCCTTTGCCGGCGATGACCACCACATCCTCCGCTTTCGCCTCCTCGATGGCCTTCCTTATGGCCTCCCTTCTGTCGGGGATGATGAGATGATCGGTACCGGGTTCAAGGCCCTTCCTTATCTCCTCTATGATCTTCAAGGGGTCTTCTCCCCTGGGGTTGTCAGAGGTCACCACCACCCTCGAGGCCAGCTTGGAGGCGACCTGTCCCATCAAGGGGCGTTTGCTCCTATCCCTTTCGCCCCCGCAGCCGAAGACCACGATAAGTCTTCCCCGAACCAAGGGCTTTATCCCCGAGAGGACCTTCTCCAAGGCGTCAGGGGTGTGGGCGTAATCTACGAAGACTGCTGGCCTACTCCCCACCCTTTCCATCCTTCCTGGAATGCCCTTGACTTTCTCTATGCCCAGGACGATGGCCTCGGAGGATACTCCCAGGGCCAGGGCTGAGGCCACAGCTGCCATGACGTTTTCGAGGTTGAAGGGGCCGATCAGGGACGAGGAGACCTCCAAAACCCCCCGAGGGGTGTCGATGACGGCTTCAAGCCCTTCGAGGTCTGTCCTCCAACGGAGGGGCCTAATGGTCCCCTCCGTCCCATAATCCATTTTCTTCAACCCGTTGACCTCCTCTGCCACCTTCCTCACCCAGTGGTCATCGCGGTTGTAGATTGCCCACGGGCCCTTGGCGCTCTCCTTGAGGACCTCGTTGAAAAGCAGGGCCTTGGCCGCCAAGTATTCCTCCATGGTCCCGTGATAGTCGAGGTGCTCGGGACTGAGATTGGTGAATATCCCCACGTCGAGATGGCAGGCCTTCACCCGTCGCTGAACCAGGGCGTGGGAAGAGACCTCCATGACCACATGGGTGACCCCTTGCGAGGCCATCTCCCTCAGGATCCTTTGGAGCTCGCAAGGGGAGGGGGTTGTATTGAGGGCGGGTAATAACCGATCCTTCCAGCGGTAATTCACGGTCCCTATCACCCCTACTTCTGCCCCCGCCTCTTTGAGGATGGCCTCCAGGAGATAAGAGGTGGTGGTCTTGCCGTTAGTGCCTGTGATGCCGATGATGGTGAGCTCCCGACTGGGCTCCCCGAAAAAACGGGCCGCCACCGAGGCCAAGGCCTCCCTTGCATCTGGCACCACCACCCACGGGACCGGAACCGCCCAGGGGAGGGGTTCCTCCAGCAACAGGGCAGAGGCGCCGGCCTTTAAGGCATCGGGGACGAACCTATGGCCGTCTTCCTTCGTCCCCCTCAGGGCGACGAAGAGGTCCCCCGGTTTCACCCTCCTGGAGTCGTGGGCGATCCCCTCAACGGAGATCGTCAGATCCCCCTCAGCCCGTAGGACCTTTAGCCCTTCGAGGAGCTTCTCGAGTCTCATCGCGCGCCTCCGGGCAACAGGGCCAGTTGCCCCTCAGGGGGTATGCCCCAGTACCTCACCAGCTCCTCGGCTACTTTACGAAAGATAGGCGCAGCCACCGTCCCTCCATGGGTGCCCCTTTGGGGTTCGTCCACCATGATGAGGATCACCGCCCGCGGCGAATCGGCGGGCAGAAACCCCACGAAGGAGGCGACGAACCTTTCCCGGCTATAGGTCCTGGTAAGGGGATCGAATTTCTGCGAGGTCCCCGTCTTGCCCGCTACGCAGTAACCCTCCACGGCTGCCTTGGTGCCTGTGCCATCGGAGACCACCTTTTTCATCATGGCCAGAAGGGTCTTGGAGGTCCGGGAGGAGATGACCCTCCTTTTCACCTGCGGACGGAAGATCTTCTTCTCCCCTCCCTTCCTCCTCACGGCCTCCTTCACCACATACGGTCTAACCAAGAGCCCCCCGTTGGCGATGGCGGAGAAGGCCACGGCGAGCTGCAGAGGGGTGGCGGCCATACCTTGGCCGAAGGCCATGGTGGCCAGGTCGACCTTCGTCCACGTTTTGGGGGGCCTCAGGATCCCCCTTTCCTCCCCGGGCAGCCCGATGCCCGTACGCCTGCCGAAGCCAAAGCCCCTGAGGTACTGATAATAGCGATAGGGGCCAAGGACGCTGCCCATCTTTGCCGCACCGATGTTGCTCGAATATTGAACTATCCTCTCCACCGTCAGCCAACGATGGGGTTTGACGTCATGGATGACCACGGGACCTACGCGATACCTGCCCCCTTCACAGAAGAACACATCCTGGGGTTTTATCAGGCGTTCTTCCAGGGCCGCCGCCACGAGGAAGACCTTCATCAGGCTCCCCGGTTCAAAGAGCTCGGCGACCGCCTTGTTCCTCCACCTCCTGGGGGGATACCTCTGGAAGAGGTTGGGGTTGTAGGAGGGGAGGGAGGCCATGGCCAACACTTCACCGCTCCAGGGGTCAAGGATCACCCCTACTGCCCCTTTGGCCCCCGATTCTATTATACCTGTCTTCAGCTCCCTTTCTAAGGTGTACTGGATCTTGATATCCAAGGTGAGGTGCAGATCCCACGGTCCCTGGGTCTCGGGCTCCCCAGAGGGCAGGTATATCCACCTTCCCAGGGCGTCCCTCTCCAATAGCATCACCACCGGGGGGGCCTTTAGCCAGCGATCGTAGGCCCTCTCAAGCCCCTCCAGCCCCTGGGCGTCCACCCCCACAAAGCCGATCAGAGGGGCTGCCAGTTCGCTGTGGGGGTAGAAGCGCTTCGTCTCGGGCAGGGCGTCTATACCCTCAAGGCCCAAGGCCTTTACCTGCTTCACCTGTCGTGGGGTTACATGTCTTTTTATCCATACAAAGGAACGTCCGGAGCGGAGTTTGCCCTCCAATTCATGGGGGTTGATGCCGAGTACAGCGGCGATGCGGCGGGATGCCGAGGCCTTGTCCTTGACCTTGGGTGGGAGGGCATAAAGGGAGGGCACGCGAAGACTTACGGCCAGTTCCCTTCCTTGTCTGTCAAAGATGGTACCCCTTTTGGCGGGCAGGGTGATCCTCTGATAATATTGGCGCTGGGCCTTTTTCAACAGGTGTTCGGCATCCACCACCTGGAGTTGGAAGGCACGCCATCCCAACAACCCCAGAGAGGCGAGGAAGGCCCCCGCCACGATTCCGAGTCTCACCTTCTCCCCCTTCATCTCCTCACCTCGAGGATGACGACCTGTCCCTCTTGGGGGTAGGTGAGGGAGAGCTCCTCCCTTGCCCGCCGCTCCACCTCCTCAGCGGAGCTCAAGGACGCCCTTTCGAGGGTTAGTTCACGGTTCTTCTGCAGCAACTTGTCTCGCTGTTGCCTGAGATGGGAGATGTCATAGCGGAGCTGAAGTACTGCAATCCTCACCCAGGCCAAAAAGAGGATGCCTCCGAAGAAGAGGGCAATCCCCAGGAAGAGGAACATTCCATGCCCCTTCTTCCGTGCCCTCCGGGGTTGAAGGGAAGCCTTGACCTGGGGTCTTTTCCTCATACCCTCTCCGCTACCCTCAACTGGGCACTGCGTGCCCTTGGGTTCTCTTGGACTTCCTCCTCCTTCGGGGTGAGAGGGGTCTTCGTGATGATCTCGATGACCTTTCGTTTGCCTCCGCAGACGCATTGGGGGAACCACGGTGGGCAGATGCAGTCCTTGGAGAGCCTGCCGAGGACCTCTTTGACGATCCGGTGCTCGAGGGAGTGGAAGGAAAGCACGGCGAGCCTCCCTCCTTTCTTCAGACAAAGGGGGGCCCTTTCGAGGACCTCACGGAGGTTCTTGAGCTCCTCATTTACGGCGATCCTGAGGGCCAAAAAGGTCTTGGTGGCGGGATGGATTTTCTCAGGGTGATAACGTTTGGGGATCACCTCAGCAACCAGTTCGGCTAGCTCACGGGTGGTCTTGATCCCCCCTTTCTGGCGTCTTTCTCCAATGGCTTTGACTATCTTCGTCGCCCACCGTTCGTCCCCATATTGCCTGATGATCTTCTTGAGCTCGTCCAAAGGCCAGGCGTTCACTATTTTGTATGCCTTGAGGGGTCTGCTCTTGTCCATTCGCATGTCCAGGGGGCCTTCCGCTTGAAAACTGAAGCCGCGTTCCGCCTTGGCCAAGTGAAAGGAGGACGGTCCTAAGTCGAGGAGGATCCCGTCCACTTCCTTTACATCCAGGTCGTGGAGGATGGCAGGTAAGTTCACGAAATTGTCCCTCACCAGCACAAAACGTCCCTCAAAGGGCCTCAAACGCTCCCTCGCCCGTTCCAGGATTTCCTCGTCCCAGTCGACCCCGATGAGGAAGACCTTCGGAGACGCTCGTAGTATCCTCTCTGCGTGCCCCCCCTCTCCCACAGTTAGGTCCACGAAGACCCCTCCTTCGCGACACCTGAGGTATCCCACCACCTCCTCAGGCATCGCCGGCTTGTGAAAGAAGCCCTCTCCCTTCTCCGTCAGGGCGTCCTCCCTGGCTTGGGCGCTGAGGGTTGCCACCATCTCTCTAAAAGCCCATCCACTCTGCCACCGTCTCGCTTATCTCATCGAAGGCCTCTCGGCACCGGGCCATCTCCTCTTCCCATAGATCTTTGTCCCATATTTCGAAACCTTTCATCATCCCTACGATCATGACGTCCTTTCTGAGCTGGGCCTGGGCCCTCAAATTGGCTGGTATGAGGAGGCGGCCATGGTCGTCCACCTTGGAATCCACGGCCCCTGAGAGGAAGTAGCGGAAGAACCGCTTCGTCTCCCTCCTCAAAAGGGGCAAGTCGCGCATCCTGTCCTCCCATTGCCGCCATTCTTGTAAAGGGAAGGCCACGACACAGGAGTCGTAGATAGTCAGGACCAAATCCTCGCTGCCGTAATGGGTCTGTAAGATCTCGCGGAAGCGGGCCGGGACACTCACCCGCCCCTTGCTGTCTATAGTGTGTTCGAAGCGCCCCCTGAACAAGATTAGCCCACTTTAACCCACCTTTTCCCACCTTTTATCCCAAAATGGAAGGCTTGTCAACGACAAATTTTTGACGGATCCTGTGGAGTGTTTTCCTGAAGAGGGGCCTTCAGGGGAGGGGTTATTTCAGACTCCGAGGTAAGCCTCCCTTATGTCATGGGCTTCTTTGATCTCCTGAGCGGTGCCCTCGGCCTTTATCAAACCCTCGTGCATTATGTAAACGTAATCGGAGGCCTCCAGGGATGCCTCCACGTTTTGTTCCACCAGCAGGATGGTAAGGGACATCTCTTCCTTCATCCGCTTTATCGCCTCAAAGACCTCACCCACTAACTTCGGGGCCAGGCCCTGGCTGGGTTCGTCTAGCATGATCATTTCCGGCCGTGCCATCAGGGCCCTGGCGATGGTGAGCATCTGCTGTTCCCCCCCGCTGAGGGATCCAGCCTTCTGCCTGGAACGCTCCCTGAGAATGGGGAAGAGGGAGTATACGAGCTCTAAGGAATCCTCGATGTGGTCGCGTGCCCTTTTGGCATAGGCTCCCATGACGAGGTTTTCCTGGACGCTCATACCTGTGAAGAGATGCCTCCCCTCTGGGACCAACACCAGTCCGAGTTCCACCTTCTTGTGGGTCGGAAGATAGGTCACGTCCTGATCCTTGTAGAGGACCTTACCGCCCCATGGTCGGAGGGAGCCGAAGATGGTCCTCAGCAGGGTGGTCTTGCCCACCCCGTTTGGACCGAGGAGCGAGGTGAGGGACCCCTTTCTGACCTCCAGGGATGGTCCCCACAGGACCTGCATGGAGCCATAGCCGGATTCGAGTTTCTCTACCCTCAGCATCTCAATGGACTTCCTTCAAGGGACGTCCGAGGTAGATGTCCACCACTCGTGGGTCTCTCAGGGCCTCTTCAGTAGAGGCATCCACCAGTTTCCTCCCCTGGTACATCACCATCACCCTCTCGGCAAGCCCCACTACCGCCCGCATGATGTGTTCCACCATCGCCACGATGGCGATGCCCTCCTCGTCCCGCACCCGCTTGAGGAAGGCCACAAGCTTGTCTATGTCCTTGGGGTGCATCCCCGCCATGGCCTCGTCCATCAGCAACAGCTTCGGCTTCATAGCGAGGGCGCGGGCGATCTCCATGAGCTTCTTGTCCACAGGGGTCAGGCTCCCAGCGGGCTTATCCCTTTGAGGCCCGAGGCCCACCATCTCGATATATCTATCTGCTATTTCGATGGCCTCCTCCACCCCCACTTTGCCGTGAAGTGACCCAAACAGCGCTCCCACCGCCACATTTTCCCTTACGGTAGCGGAGCCGAAGGGCCTCGGTATCTGAAAGGTACGGGCGATGCCCAAGTGGGCCCGTTCATAAGGGGGCATATCGGTGATGTCTCGGTCCTCGAAGAAGACCCTTCCCTCGTCGGGGCGGTATATGCCGCTTATGAGGTTGTAAAGGGTGGTCTTCCCCGAGCCGTTGGGTCCCACTATGCCGATGAGCTCCCTGGGCTCGATCTCGAGATCTACCCGGTTGACCGCCACAAGTCCCCCGAAACGCTTCGTAACCCCTGTAAGCTTGAGTAGAGCCATCCTCTTACAGCACGAACCGCTCAAGGGCGGTCCTCTTGAGGCGATCTTTGAGCATGCCCACCACCCCTTCGGGGAAGGCCACCACTATCACGATGATGATGGGGGCGAAGATCAGAAGTTGAAAACCCGGCAGGATCACCGTGAGCCAGTACTTGGCGAGGCCGTAAAGCAGCCCCCCTACTACGGGTCCCAGCAACGTCCCCGCCCCTCCGAGCATGACGATGATGATTCCCTCCACCGTATATCCCACGTCGAAGACCTCTGGGGGAAAGACGTAGGTGAGCTTCAGCCCCCAAGCCATGGCCCCCAGAAGGCCTGCCAAGGCGGCACTGGTGACGAAGGCGATCAGTTTATACTTCGTCACATTTATCCCCATGACCTTGGCCGCTTCTTCGTCCTCTCTCAGGGCGGTCAGGGCGAAGCCCGCCTTCCCCCTGATGAAGGAGACGGTGATAAGGGCCGCGAGGGCGGCGATCAACAGGACCGACACATCGGCCCAGAAGGTGGATAGCTTGTTGGCCACCGCCCTGCCGAAGGCCTCCTTGAGCTGTTTTGAGAAGATGATCCCTTCGGACCCGCCCCATATCTTGGCCCCTTCGATGAGGTAACGCAGGCCCTCGTTCATACCGATGGTGGCGATGGCGAAGTATGCCCCACCCAGCCTCAGGGCCACCGCTCCCACCGCTAAGGCCAATAGAATGGCCATCGCCAGGGCAAGCAACATCCCCGCAATCACTATGCCCAAGCCGAGACCGGGAAATCGATGGAGATGGTAAATGGAGAGGGCCATGCCGTACGTCCCCAACCCCAGAAAGGCCACATAGCCGAAATTGACGTATCCCGTCATGCCGAGGAAGATGTTGAAGGCCTGTCCTATGGCACAGTAGAAGGCCAGCATCGCCATCAGCTGCCACATCCCCGGCATCGCCAGGGCGATGACGAAGAGCACAGCATAGATGAGGTAAACCGGCAACAGCGGCAGATACTTTCCCTTCATTTCGTCCCCAGAAGGCCCGTCGGTTTGAAAAGGAGGATCAGCAGCAGGATGGCGAAGGAGAGGAAGCGCGTCATGGCAAAGGGTTCAAGGCCGGGCATCAAAGCGAAGAGGGAGTAAGAACCGTTCTCTATCAACCCGAAGATCAGCCCCCCGAAAAAGGCACCGTAGGGCGAGGCGAGCCCACCCAGCACGGCGATGACGAAGGCCTTGAGGGTGTAGACTCCTCCCATGTATGGATTTATCCCCACGGGTATGAACATGGTCAGTAGCACCCCGCTTGCCACCGTCAGCCCTATGCCTATGGCGAAGCTCAGGGCGTAGACCCAGCCCACGTTCACCCCGCAGACCCGCGCCCCTTCGCTGTCCTCCACCACGCTCCTGACCGCTGTCCCAGCCCTGGTCTTGTTGAACCAAAGATAGAGCAGTACGGCGATGGCGACGCTACCGATGAAGGCGTAAAGCTTGGCGAGGGGAAGGACCGTGACCGATAGGTAGATCTTGCCCACATCCCAGTTATAACCCCTGAACTCGGTGCCGAAGATGAGTTTCACCACCTCTTCCAGGATGATCCCCATGGCGAAGGTGGCCAAAAGCGACGTCAGTTCAGGGGCCCCCACAAGCCTTCTCATCACGATGTAGAAGAAGAGAAAGCCGAGGGCCATCCCCAGGATCAGGGCCACCGGTATGGCCCCGAGGGGGGATATCCCGAGGGCGGTGAAGAGCCAAAAGGCCACAAAAGCCCCCACCATCACGAAGGCTCCGTGACCCACATTGACCACCCGCAGGACGCCGAAGATCAAACTCAGCCCCATGGTGGCCATGCCGTAGACCCCTCCGAGGATTAGACCCTGAATGAGGTTGCCGGCGAGCTGTTCCCAGGTCATCTCCGTCGAAAGAGGGGAGGGGGGCGGCTGGCCCCCTCCCGTGTTCCTTTTAAGGTATGGCCTTCTTCCCCTTGGCCTTCTCCGCGAAGGTGGGCATTGGGTAGTAGAGCTTTCCAGTGGCCGCTTCAGGGGGCCATACGATGACCTTTTTGCCTCCCTGCCACTGGACCACCACCATGCTGTGGCCCACTTGGAGGCCGGTTTCCGGATCTATCTTGAACTCCCCAAAGAAGGTCATCAGGTGGAGTTTGCTGAAGGCCTCGCGGATCTTGTCGGGATCGAGACTTCCGGCCATCTCCACCGCCTTGACGAAGACCAGGGGTACCGCCCCCGCCTCGGCGGCATGGTAATCGGGTTCTTTTCCGCCGGAGAACTCCTTGGCCAGCTTTATGAACTCTTCATTGGTGGGGCCGAACCACTCCAGCCCGGCCTTCTTGGCCGCCTCAGGACTGTAAGCGACCCCGTACTCCCATTGGGCGGGTCCCATTATCCCCTCGGCCTTAGGGCCTAAGGCCTCGTAGAAGGCCGGCAGGGTGACCGCCACGATGAGGGAGAGGGCCTTCACGTTCACGTCCAGATCGGCCATCTGCCGGGCGAAGAGCTGGCCGTCTTGGAAGTGTCCACCCCCTAAGACGATGTCCGGTTTCGCCGCCCTGAGGTCCGATAGCAGGGGGGTCAGATCCGTGACCTTCTTCGGATAGGTGCGCTTGAAGACGATCTTGTAACCCAGCTTCTTGGCGTGCTCCTCCGCCCCCCTCATCACCATCCGGGCGAACTCCCCGTCCTCGAAGGCCAGGGCGAGCTGTTTAGCGCCAGGGTCCACTTTGTAGAACATGTCGAGGGCCCCTGCCTGGTAGAGGGTGGCAGGCGACAGGATCTGTACTGCATACTGATATCCCTGCTCAAATATCCTGTTGCTCGCGCCGCCGTGGGACATGTAAATGGTGCGGTATCTCTCGGCCACCGGGGCCCCGGTAATGGTCAAACCGGAGCTGTAGGGAGCGATGATACCGTGGACCTTGTCGATTCTGACAAGGCGCTCTATAAGGCTGGTGACCACCTCTTTTTTGGATTCGGAGTCGTAGTACTTGTACTCCAAGGGGACCTTCTTTCCGCCGATCCTCACCCCACCGTAGACTTCATTTATCCACTTGACACAAGCCTTTATACCCCACGAGGCCTGACTGCCCTCCTTGGCAAACTTGCCGGAGAGACAGACCGGGTGGCCGATGACCACCTTGCTCGGCCCCGCCTCCACGGGCCATGTTGCGGCCACCAGGAGGAAGAGGCCTCCTACCACCGCCAAGACCACTTTCCTCATGACCCACCTCCCCCTCGGTTTTTTGTTAGCGATAACATCATAAAACGCTGTTTTCTTTAACAACTCAAGGGGGTTTTGTCAAGCCCCAAACTTTTGGTAAGAGAGGTCCCTCTCAGAGGGAGTTTTTGGCAAAAAAGTCGTTTATCATCGCTATGGAAATTGCTTATCATAGGAGTAGGCCTTCGCATTCTTCGGGGCTAAGAGGCATTGTCTGCACGGTCCCCTCCCACCTTCCCCGGCAACGTACCCTTCCTGGACTATAAGGTGGGGCATCGCTGTAGCGCAGGCAGATCCCCGCTGCCCTTCCCCAGTCCTCTTTCCTCCCCCCTTTGGGGATGAGCAGCAGGGGGCCAGGATACCCTTCCACCTCCATCAGGAGGTCTTCTGGGAGGCTCAACTTCTCGAGGGCGCGATTTTCCCCTTCATTACGCCCTACCACGGCCTTGGTATAGGATGAGATCCTTAGGTGTCTTCCAATCCTCAGAAGTTCCAGATCCCGCCTCGTGATCTCCCCCTGGTGATCGAAGAGGTCTTTGAGCCTCCTCGCGTAAACGGGATCGGTGAGGAGGCACCCTCCCGCCGGTGAGGGGAAATCCCGTATGCCGTAGCGTTTGGCCAGCTCCGTCTGGCGCTTTCGGCCGCGTCCCCTGATGTCCAGAAGGCGATCCCTGTCGACCCACCCCCTCCCTTCCGGTACGGTCTCGGGCAGCAACTTTGCGCTCAGGGGTCTTAAGACAAGTCCCTCATAGCCCGATTCCTTCTCCACCAACCTTAAAGCACGGCGGGTCTGGGAAAAGGGCCTTTGGCCTAAGACCTCTCCGGTGAAGAGGAAGGAGGCCCCCTCTGCCTCCATCAGCTGGCCCGCCCTCTTCAACATGAGGGCATGGCAGTCTATGCAGGGGTTCATACCGGAACCACGGCCGTATTTCGGAGACCTAATTAGAGGGATGAGTTCGTCGGTGATGTCCACCACCCGCAGGGGGATCTCCAACTGTCGTGCGGCCTTTCGCCCCCTCTCTGCGTCGAAAAAGGGACTCTCGAAGGTGACGCCTATTACCTCTATGCCCTGTTCTTGGAGCAGCTTTACAGCCAGCATGCTGTCAAGCCCCCCTGACAAGAGCCCCACCGCCTTCATCTGCGACCATCCAAGAAGTTCCTTACGTGTTGGTCGAAGAGGGCCCTTAGTCCCCTGGTTCCCCCCGGGCTCCACCCAAAGACCTCCCTCCAGACATCCTCTCGCTCCATGCAGAGGTAGATGAAGAGGTCAGGGGCGAACTCCCTCAACCAAGAGCGCATCTTCCGGTACATCTCTATCCTAAGGGGTTTTAGATAGCGCTGTTTCCCATCTTCAGAGGGGAGAAGTTCTCCGGAGAGGATGGGGCTTCGGGGAAAGCGCCCCCTGATGATCTTCTCGAGTCCTGCGGGAAAGCGGAGGGTCCCCAGGCTAATCCATATGATCCCCTGGGGATCCACCCATCGGAAGAGCTCCTCCACCAGCCCCCTGTAGTCCTCTTCCCAGCCTGGGTAGTGGACCATGGGGTCGAAGTGAAAGGCCAGGGGGTATCCGACCTCCTGGCACCGCCGCGCCGCCCGTAGGCGCTCCCTTAACGGGGCCGTCCGGTGTTCCTCCGATGAGATCACGGGGTCCGGATTGAGGGACCAGGCCAAGACCGTGCTGCCCCTGTGCTCCAGATCGAGCAATCCTTCCACCCAGGCGGCCTTGGTTTTGAGCTCCAGGATCGCCCCGTCAATGGTGGCGAAAAAGGGGACGGCTTCCACGACGAACCCTAAAAGGGGCTCGAGGGCGAGGCTATCCGATAGCTCTCCAGTGCCCACCCGGAGGATGGACGGCGGACGGATGAGAGACCTCACCTCGTCGAAGACCTTTTGCCAGGGGAGCTGAATGGTTATGTAAGGTTCGTCCAGATAGCCCTGGAGCACGCAGTAAGAGCAATCCATAGGGCAGCCCACCACGACGTTGGCCACCCAATAGCCACAGCAGGTATAACCCTTGGTTCCTGGACACCTCTTGACCAAGGGGCCCCGGAAGGGTGTCAGGTAGAGGATTCCTTTCCCCTCGCCGATGGGATCGGAGGAGCGAAGGAGGAGGTCCTCCTTGAGCTTTGTTCGTTGCACCGGTTTTGGGTTGAAGGTGGCGAAGCGGTCCAGCACGCTCCGTCCCCAAGGGTAGCCCTCGAGGGATGGGTCGTAGAAGACAGACCTTATCGACTCCATGGGCTCAACCCATCTTGATCGTGAGATAGAGGTCTCCTGGGGGGAGCAGGGGGCGTACCTTGCCTTTGCCCCTCAGTCGGAGTTTAACCCCCTCCCTCAGCCCCGAAGGGAGCTTGACAACCAAGGTTTCAACACGTCCTCCCCGAGGGAGGCGGAGGGTGATGGACCCCCTTTTCAGGTCCTCGGGGTCGAGACGGAGGTAGAAGTAGAGGTCGCCACCCTCCACGACGTGCTTCCAGAGCGCTTTGAGGAGGGTCCTGAGCCCGCGAAGGACCAAGTCCCAAAGGCCTCGCTTCACGGCCATATTGGCCGTCCTTCGTCTGGGGACTTCTTCCGGATAATAGGAGAAGAAGACCCAGTGGAAGAAGGGGAGGTCGAACCTGAGGCCATGGCGCTGGAGGTCCCTCAATAGCTCCTCGAAGAGATCCCTGGTTGCGGGGTTGACGAAGAGATCCCGCAAGAGATCTTCTTGTCTCCAGTTGAGGGATGTCCGCTGACGCCTGGCGCTGTCGTAGCGGGAGCGCTTTTCGGGGTCTATGAGGACGCTGTAAGCCTCGGCGATCTCCTTGAAACGCTCCTCCGCCTCGGGGTCTCCGGGGTTTCGGTCGGGGTGATATTTTAAGGCGAGGCGGCGGTATGCCCGCTTTATCTCCTCGGGACTTGCCCCCTCACCTACCCCAAGGATGGCGTAGTAATCCTTCATCTGAGCTCCGCCTTGAGACAGGAGGCTATCCGGATGGGCATCTCCTCACGATTGCCAGGCGTCACCTCCCAGACCTCCACCCCCTCGAGTCCCTTGATCTCCTCGATGAAGGGATGTCTCCCCACGGGGATGACCCCGAGGATGTGCCTGTCCGACCTCAAGGCCTCGAGGACCAGCTTTCTGAAGCCCTCGGAGAAGAGCTCCATTTTGCCGATTTCATCCACCACCACGAGGGACTTTTCCTTGAGGGCACGTCGCAAGGCCTCGAGGGCTACTTCCTCAAAGGATCGGACGTCCACCCTGTATTTACCCACCCTCGGCCCTCTGTCCAGTCCTATATGAGCTAGAAGTCCCTCCCTTCCTTCCAGGTCCCGCACTACGAAGCCTACCCGCCTTCCTCCCTCCCGGAGTTCCTCGGTGTAAAAGCCTCCGGCGTCCAAGTCGATCTCTTCGAGGGTGCGGCGGATCACCGTGGTCTTGCCTACGCCGGGCCTCCCGGTGAGGAGAAGCTTCATCTCGGATGACCTACGGGCATGAGGAGCAGGGGTTCGTGTTCAGGTGGGAGCCCCAAGGCATTTGCGACCTGGTCGTCGTAGAAGGCCCCGACGATGCCTGCCCCCAATCCCAAGGCGACGCTCTGCAGAAAGAGGTTCTGGGCGGCGTGGCCCACCTCCATCAGGACATAGCGGGTACCCCGCTCGCGATACTTGACGGTGGTGCGGGCGTATTCCGCCGCTATGACGAAGGTCACCGGGGCCTCTGCCATCCACATCTGCCAGAGCGATGCCTCCGCCACCTCCCTGCGCCTGTCCCCGCTGAGGATCATCTCAAGGGCATGGTCCTCAGGCAGGAAGTGGTAAACTCCGGCCTCGAGTCCCTCCACCCCCTCCTTCCCCGTGGCCACGTATACCTCCAGGGGGTAGAGGGCCCCGGCTGAAGGGATTGCCCTCCTCCCCTCCACGGGGTCAATTACCCCATGAGTGGCCCAGAGGAGCTGAGAGAGCTGCCGCAGATCGAGGGGACGGGGGCGGTAGGATCGCACTGTCCGGCGCATACTGATGGCCTCTTCCAAGCTCACGGTGCCCGTGATCGCAGGGGGCGGAAGGGATATCATCGTTGGGCCTCGAAGTAGGGTTGCATCTTTTGACGGAGTTTTTCGGGGAAGGTGTAAATGATGGGTTGATCGTGAAGCGTCTGGAAGGCGCTCACATCGCTGGCCCCCGCCGGAGGGATGACCCTGCGGACCAATGCCCTCGCGTGCACCCAAAAGCCTTCGACGGGTTCTCTTCCTCCACCGTAAAGCACTAAGTTGAAACTGTAGACCCCGTAATCGCCCCAAAAGTTCAAGAGACGACCAAGCCCCCTGACAAAAGCTCCGAGACGCTCTTCGGGCAGCTGTAGCAGCGACCCCTCCCCTGGGAACAGCGTGAGGACTTCTCCATAGCCCTTCGGGGCGAAAGTGAGGATCCATGGCAGACCTTCTACCTCTCCGAGGTACCTCTCCCCTCTTTTTTTCTCCTCCTGCCAGAGGTCGAGCCAGTAGGGGCGTCCGTGGGCACGCCAGTAAGCCAGGGACGCTTCCTCTACCTTCCTAACGTGATTGGTGGGATGCCCTCCGGCCACGGCGTGAAGGTGGGGATGGACTACGCTGCCGCCCGCTGGAGGCAGTAGATTCCAGTTTATGGCGAAATGACGAAGGGAAGGGTCCCACTGCGAAGCCCTTTGGAGGAAGGACTGGGCAGCTAGAAGGCCTTCGAAGAGTACATCCAGGTCCAACTCCTCCAGGGTGACGAAATGGCGTTCCCCCAATACCACCACCGCTGCGAGCTTATCGAAGGGGCGTTGATTGGGGAAGACCACGGCCCGACCTCGTTTAAGCCTTCCCTCGGGTATGAACTCCTCGGGGAACTTGGGGGTGACCCGCTCAAGGTTGTCGGGACAGAAAGGGCAGAAGCCCTCTATGGCGGCCCTGTACATCTCCCTGAGGTTCGGCTTCTCCCCCTTCCACTGCACCTCGAAGAGGCGAGAGGTCTCGCCGGTTAAGGGGTCCCACCGGGTCTCAAGGGAGACCTCCTTGGGTGCAAACCCCGCTGAGGGGTCGAGCACAACGGTCTTCTCCACCGTCTTTTTGAACTCTATAGCCATTCCCCGCGCACCTCCACGAGAGATCTAACAGGGTAAGGGAAGGCTGTCAAGGAAGACGGAAAAAAAGAGGAGGGGTGGAAGTCCCCTCCTCACGACTTCTCCCCTTCGTGTCGAACTATATGGCCCTGATCTCCACAGCGCCCTTGCCCGCGTGCACCACGTGCACGGCACAGCCAAGTCAGGGGTCGAAGGCGCGGACCAGCCTGAGGACGTTTATCGGTGCCGTAGGATCGGGCACCGGCACCCCAACGAGGGCCTCTTCTATGGGCCCGCGCTGGCCTTTGGAATCCCGGGGGGAGGCGTTCC
>CAZGDM010000004.1:0-46049 GCA_964525275.1 uncultured Thermodesulfobacteriota bacterium
TGGCGTGCTTTATCGATTCGTTCCTCGCAGCGGCGAAGTCGTTGATCCATTTGAAAGGGTAAACCTTGGCCCCAAGCTCCCTTGCGACTTCAGGGGTGCGATCCTCAGAGCCGGTATCCACCACGATGATCTCGTCCACCAACCCCCGTACGCTCTGGAGGCAAAGGGGCAAATCCTTTTCTTCGTTTTTGACGATCATACAGAGCGATAATTGCGGTTTTTCATGCCTTCTTGTCATCCTACATTCCTCAGTTTGCACATGAATGCTGTTTGTCCTGGAGCATACTCTCTATTTGAAGAACAGCTTGTTCAAATTCTTGTTCACCCGGGTGCTTTTGCAAGTAACCTTTGTAAACCTCATAGGCCTCATTTGGCCGTCCCAATCCCAGCATAATTTGGCCACAATTCCATATGATGTCTTTATCATCAGGGGCCAACTTTAGAGCTTCTTCTATGTATTTAAGGGCATTTGTCACATCGTCTTTTTCCCAGTAGATAACCGCCAGATCGCTATAGGCACGTGCAAAAGGATGAATCTCGATGATTTTATGAAGTATCCTCAGTGCCCTATCGCTCTTTCCTTTCTGATGGAGATTTTCAGCTTTTTGACATAACCGCTGTAGCTTCTTAGTTCTTTCTTGCTGTTTTGTTCTGTAAGCCAAAAGAAATATGGCCATAAGTTTATCTAAGACCTCTATTGATGGATTTCTTATCAGTTCTGAGAATGTTTTATTAAACTGATCTCCCAGAGATCTGAATTTATATGGTAAGAAACGGCCTGTTGAGGATTGCTCATTGAATGAATTTCCCTTTTTATTCCTTAGAAAATCTCGCAATGCTTTACCGAATGCTTCAACGAGTATGCTTTTTTGTCTTACAGAAGGCCAAAAGACCATTTCAATTGTGTCGATAATAGATGCAAATCGTTCGGGATAGAACTTTTCGGTAAATAGTAACAAGTTCCTTACAGCATAATAAACGCTAAGTGGGGTTGTAAGCCACTTCCCTATGGATGCCCCCCCTTTATGGTAAACTTTCGAAGAAGGCTGGAAAATAGCTTTCCATCTTCTGCTTTTTGCCCTTTCAAATAAGTCATTTTCCTCGAAATACAAGAAGTAATCTTCATTAAGGAATCCGATTTCTTTAACCATCCTGAGGTTTATGAGCATGCTACATCCAGTCAGCGTTTCTGCAGCATATGGTTTCAAAGTATTTACATCCATTGACTTGCCGTCATAATCTACTCCCATTCCAAAATATTGTAATTTATCTGGCTCATAATAGCTAAACACAGCCGAGGTCACGATGCCTATTTTTTTATCTGACACTGCGATATTGACCAATTCCCATAAAGCTCTGGGATCAACGACAGTATCGGGATTTAAGATCCACACATAATCGGCTTCGCTGGCTATCGCCAGGCGGATCCCCTTGTTGACAGCCGCTGCAAAGCCATCGTTGGTTGCGTTTTTGATATAGATGATGGACCCAGTGAAATTGAGTTCATGTGTTGTATTTTTGTACATGGTCAGATGACCGGCATGTTTTGTTATCCATTCCTGGTATGATGTATCTTCGGTGTTATCAACGATCACTATATCGTACGCATCGTATTCTAACTGATTGAGAGAATCGATACATTCCGTTAAATCATTGTAATTTTTGAAGTTGACGATGACAATTGCCACCTTTGGAAGGTCGACACGAATGTCATACTTTATTTTTCCAAGCCATTTTTCCCTCAATCTTTTCTCGTTGTGAGACACATGATCAAATCTACCAGGAGTAACGGATTCATAATGGTAAAGAACACTCTTGGGATTGTATAATACTTTATAGCCTTTTTCTACCGCACGTAAGCAAAAATCAACATCTTCGTATCCATTTATAAATGTTTCATCAAATCCTCCTAATTCTTGAAAAAGGTCTTTTTTAACTAGCATACATGCTCCAGTTACAACTTGTAGATACCGCTTAATATTAGCCGGAGAATAGTTACTAGGCTTTTTGTAAAAGATATGAAAAGGACTAATACGATTGGGAGTGTTGGCTATAGCAACCCCTGCATGCTGGATAGTGTTGTCTGGGAAGAGTAACTTGGATCCAACGATTCCTATACGATTGTCTGATTCAATTGCTTGGAGCAATTCATCAAGCCAGTCCCGTAAGGGGACTGTATCATTGTTCAAGAATAGTAAGTATTTGCCACGTGCTATCTTCGCTCCTATATTGCAAGCTTTTGCGAAACCAAGGTTTTCTTTCTGCCTAAGAACTTTAATGTGGGGCCACTTTTTGGAAAAGTCGTGTAGCCATTTAGGGGTATCATCGGTTGAAGCATTGTCTACTATTATTATCTCAGTTTTTCCAACTTCTATAGTTTCAAGAAGGGCATTGAGGCACTGCTTAGTATATTCCAATTTATTATAAACGGGTATAATAATACTAACAAGAGGTTTATCAGGACGAATAATGATAGGGTTTAATACAGCGGGAATAGCCTTGAGGAAATTCACCTCTTCTTGTTTATGGATTTTAAAGTTCTCTTCATGGTATTTTGGAAAAATCTCACGTAAAATTTTGAGACAAAAGTCTTTTTGAGACATAGGAGGAAAATATTCATGAAAGCGCTGGTAGATGTGAAAGACATTTCTAAATAATATGAAGTCAACAGATAAAGGCTTTGTAGCTTCCCATTTCCTATCTATAACTTTGAGTTGATTCTTGTGGATTATAGTGTTCCACAAAGTGACATCAAAAGTATGAGGAGGCAGATGATTGCCGGCTAGAGAGAAATTGTTCACAAGGAAAGAGCGAAGGCGTTGCAAAGTTTCAACTAAAGCCCTTTTCCACCCAATGGTAACCATCTTTTCGAAGAAGTGGAAAAGCAAGAGATCTCCAGGGATGAATTCCTCATCTTGGATACGTAAGACTAAGTTCCCAAGTCTGTATTCTTTACTATCACTTACTAATGGACGTCGGCGAACTATAGCTTTTGTGCCGTCTTTGATAAGCATTGTTAAATGGTCCAATTCAAGCCTTTGTTGGTCAAAATTCCTTATTTTGCAAATAATCCAAGATGGTAGCTGTAATTCTCCATCCTTTGAGGCTATCGCTAAAAAGGAATTAGCAAATTCCATGAATAATCCGGAACGTACCAATGACTTGGAGACGAGGGGTTCGAAAAAGATGTGTGGTCTTTTCCCATTTCTGTTTCTGTCGGGAAATGGATAACTAAGCCAGTTGTGAGGGAAATAATTTTCAAGTCCCTCTGTGTCTCGCACCATAACTTCCGTAAGCTTGTAGTCTGGAAAGAGACCTACGAGTTCTACGTGGCGGAAGCCTGCTTCTTGCAGAATCGCTCTTAACTCTTGGCGTGAAAAGGTCAAAATTCCTTCTCTGTGAGGATAGTTGTAAAGGCTCTCAAAAGGACGCCCGGTGTGATCTTCTTGGCAGCCGGACCAATACTTAAGCCCTAATCTGTTTTCTATGCACAACAACAATAGTCCTTCTTTTCTGAGGGCTGAAGCGGCTTTGGTGAGCATTGAGAGGCAGGCTTCATGGGGATCCTCTATCCCCATGAAGCGCGGGGCATACTCTAAGACTCCGGTAAGCAACACTATGTCGTATTGAGGTCGGAAGGAAAGATCTTTAATGTTTGCGCAATATATGGCGACGTTATCCAAGTCACGACATCGTTTTTTGGCGAGAAGCGCCCTTTCTTTGTTACCTTCTACAGCATCTACCCGCTTGAAGTTTTCTCCCAACCATCTCGTTATAGCTCCGCAACCAGCCCCAATCTCCAATACTTGTGCTCCCTGTGGTAACCCAAGGGGACGCAAAAAATTTGGACGCTGTCTTGATAAGTGGTATAAACTAGGCCAATCCTTGATATATTGGCCCAGCTGGAGGGAATTAGAGCTGAGATCCGAAACTTGCGAAAAGACGTTTTTCAGATAAAGTTCTGAATTGTCGGAGTAGCTAATTTCCCCTCCTGACAGGAGTACCCCTTCAGAATTGGGGCGCCACGCTTTACTTTTGTGTATAATGCGAGGGCAATCGTCCATCTGATGTTGATACAGCAAATAAAATGCCACGGGGCCCAATCTGCTTGGAGTTTTGCTTGACAAAAAGGGAGGATTTGTCTTATGAAATTAAAGGAGGCGGGCATAGCTCAGGTGGTAGAGCACAAGCTTCCCAAGCTTGGGGTCGCGGGTTCGAGTCCCGTTGCCCGCTCCAGAGGTGGAAAAAGTTTTCTCCACCCCGGGAAAAGGTTGACAGAGGGGTGGAGAACTTGTTAGGGGTAAAAGGAGAGCAGGCACGTAGCTCAGGGGGAGAGCGCTACCTTGACGCGGTAGAGGTCGGCGGTTCGAAGCCGCCCGTGCCTACCAAAGGTTGGATGTCGGAAGAAGGTTCTCATTGAGGGAAATAAGGGCGAGGAGGCATCATCGAGCGGTGATGCCTCCTTTTAATGTCTTTTGAGGGGAAAATGGCAGGAAAGGCCGAACAACTGGAAATTTTGCGTCACAGCACTGCCCATGTGATGGCTCAGGCGGTCAAAGAACTCTATCCAGGGGTAAAGCTCGCCATTGGCCCTCCCACAGAAGAGGGGTTTTATTACGACTTCGACTACGAGGGGACCTTCAGCGAGGAGGACCTCCCGAGGATCGAGGAGAAGATGAGGGAGATCGTGGCGCGTGATCTCCCCTTTGTGAAAGAGGAGATGTCCAAGGAAGAGGCTATTAGGTTCTTTGAGCAGTTAGGGGAGACCTACAAGGTGGAGATCCTTCGGGAGATCCCCGACGAGAAGGTGACCATCTATCGCCAGGGAGATTTTGTGGATTTGTGTCGAGGTCCCCATCTGCCGTCCACCGGTCATATAAAGGCCTTTAAGCTCTTGAGCGTCGCTGGTGCCTATTGGCGGGGAGATGAGCGCAACAGGATGCTGCAGCGGATCTACGGTACGGCCTTCCCGACGGAGGAGGAGCTTCAACGATATCTCCACCGTTTGGAGGAGGCCAGGAAGAGGGATCACCGCCGTCTGGGCAAGGAGCTCGAGATCTTTTCCACCCACGAGGAGGTCGGTCCGGGCTTGGTCATCTGGCATCACCGAGGGGCTATGATCAGGTGGTTGCTGGAGGAGTTCGAGCGTCGCGAGCACCTGAAGAGGGGGTATCAGTTTGTGGTAGGTCCCCACATTCTGAAGGCGGATCTGTGGAAGCGCTCTGGTCATTACGACTACTACCGCGAGCACATGTACTTTACGGAAGTGGAAGGCCAGGAGTACGCCCTTAAGCCGATGAACTGCCTGGCCCACATCATGGTTTACAAGTCCAGGCAGCGGAGTTACAGGGACCTCCCCTTGAGGTTCTTCGAGCTCGGGACCGTCCATAGGCATGAACGCTCCGGGGTACTCCATGGCCTCTTGCGGGTGCGGGAGTTCACCCAGGACGATGCCCATATCTTCTGCCGACCCGATCAGTTGCACGATGAAATAAGGGGCATCCTCAAGTTCGTCCAGGAGGCTATGGAGCTCTTCGGCTTCAACTTCGAGGCGGAGTTGAGCACCCGGCCGGAGAAGTCCATCGGGACCGACGAGGATTGGGAGCGTGCCACCACTGCCCTCAGGGAGGTCCTTGAGCAGGAGGGCTTTTCCTACGAGATCAACGAGGGGGAAGGTGCCTTTTACGGTCCAAAGATAGACATCAAGCTCGAGGACGCCCTGGGCAGGAAGTGGCAATGTGCCACCGTCCAGTGTGACTTCTCCTTGCCCGAGCGGTTTGACTTGGGATATATAGGACCGGACGGTTCGAGGCATCGTCCTGTGATGATCCATAGGGTGATCCTGGGGGCTTTGGAGCGTTTCATAGGGGTATTGATCGAACATTACGGTGGGGCTTTTCCCCTGTGGCTTGCACCAGAGCAGGTGCGGGTCATGAGCATCACCGACAGGCACATCCCCTATGGGGAGGATGTGTGCAAAAGGCTCGAAGGCGCAGGGATCAGGGTGCAAGGGGACTTTCGCAACGAAAAGCTGGGCTACAAGATCCGCCAGGCCCAATTGGAGAAGGTCCCCTATATGCTCATCGTAGGGGATAAGGAGGTCCAGGAGGGGACGGTATCGGTGAGGAGCCGGGAGGAGGGGGATCTGGGGCCGATGGCCCTCGAGGCTTTCATCGAAAGGATCCTCCCTCACTGTGGCATTCCATCCCTGGGAGGAGGTGATTAGGAGATAGAGAAGAGGTTTCGGGTCAATCAGGCCATAAGGGCCAGGACGGTAAGGGTTGTGGACCCGGAGGGAAAACAGCTCGGCATCATGCCCCTCCGGGAGGCTTTGGCAAGGGCCGAGGAATACGGCCTCGATTTAGTGGAGGTGGCGCCCAATGCAGACCCTCCGGTCTGCAAGATCATGGATTACGGGAAGTTTAAGTACCTCCAGAGCAAAAGGGCTCAGGAGGCCAAGAAAAAACAGAGTGCCACTCAGATAAAAGAGATCAAGATGAGGCCACGGACGGAGGAACACGACCTCCAGATAAAACTGAAGAAGATAGAGGAGTTCCTCAAAAGCGGTCACAAGACCAAGATACGCATCGTCTTCAGGGGCAGGGAGTTGGCCCATAAGGAGGCTGGTGAGCGGATGATGCAGCGGATCCTGGAGGAGACGAAGGAATGGGGGAAACCGGACTACCAGCCCAAGTTCGAGGGGCGACAGATGGTGGTGATGTTGAGTCCTCGATCAAGTGGGTAAGGAGGTTCAGATGCCGAAGTTGAAGACCAACCGATCAGCGGCGAAGCGCTTCAGGATGACGGGATCGGGGAAGAAGATCCGCCGTTTCAAGGCATGGGCGAGCCATCTTCTGAGGAAGAAGAGCTCCAAGAGGAAGAGGAGGCTGGGTCGCCCGGCCTTGGTCGATGAGGCCAACCTCAAGGCGGTGAAGCGGCTGATCCCCTACGGATAAGGAGGTGTCTCGATGCGGGTCAAAGGTGGACCAAGACGAGCCAGACGCAGGAAGAAGATCCTGAAGTTGGCCAAGGGCTATTGGGGTTCCAGGGGTAAGCTCTTTCGCGTGGCCCGTCTTACGGTGGAGCGAGCTTTGCGCTACTCCTATAGAGACCGCAAGGTCCGTAAGCGGGAGTTTAGGCGGCTCTGGATAGCCAGGATCAACGCCGCCGCCCGGGCCCACGGGATCACCTACAGTCGCTTCATGGAGGGATTGAGGAAGGCCCAGGTGGGAGTGGACAGGAAGATCCTCGCCGACATGGCGGTCAGGGACCAGGAAGGCTTCGCCAAGCTGGTGGAGATCGCCAAGGCCCATGTCTCCTCGTGAGTTCGAGGAGCGCCTCCGTCGCTTAGAAAAGGAAGCCCTTGAGGCTGTAAAGAAGGTAGAGGACTTCCAGGGCCTCGAGAGCTTAAGGGTGAAGTATCTCGGCAGAAAGGGGGCCCTGACCCAACTACTGCGGAGCCTCAAGGACATCCCCCCCGAAGAGCGGCCTAAGCTGGGCCAGGAGGCCAACCGGGTCAAGGCCTCCCTCGAGGAAAGGCTCCGAGAGGCGAGGGAGGGGATCTCTCAGCTCGAGAGGGAACGGGCGCTCCGGAGGGAGAGGGTGGATGTCACCCTCCCTGGTGCTCCTGTACCGCGAGGACGTTTCCATCCCATCACCCAGGTGATGGATGAAATTGTGGACATCTTCACCTCTATGGGCTTCCGCGTGGCGGAGGGCCCGGAAGTGGAGTGGGATTACTACAACTTCGAGGCCTTGAACATACCGAAGGACCATCCCGCCAGGGACATGCACGACACCTTCTACTTTTCCTCCGAGATGTTGCTCCGGACCCACACCTCGCCGGTGCAAGTGAGGGTGATGGAGCGGCAGAGCCCTCCCATCCAGATCATTTCCCCAGGGGTCGTCTACCGGCGCGACTCTGACGTATCCCACACCCCGATGTTCCATCAGGTGGAGGGATTGGTGGTTGATGAAGGGGTCTCCTTCGCTCAGCTCAAGGGGGTCCTCAGCCTCTTCGTGAAGGAGTTCTTCGGCCCCGATACGCCCATGCGTTTTCGCCCGAGTTTCTTCCCCTTTACTGAGCCGAGTGCCGAGGTGGACATCGGATGTGTGATCTGCAAGGGTTCAGGGTGCGGCGTCTGCGGGTGGACGGGATGGCTGGAGATCTTGGGATGCGGTATGGTCCATCCGGCGGTGTTCAGGGCGGTGGGGTATAAATTCGGCCGTCTAACGGGTTTCGCCTTCGGCATGGGAGTGGAGAGGATCGCCATGTTGCGCTACGGCATCAACGACATCCGTCTTTTCTTCCAGAACGACCTGAGGTTTCTGGAGCAATTTTGAGAGATGAAGCTCCTCTTCTCCTGGCTCAAGGAATTCGTCGACCCCGGCCTGAGTCCCCATCAAGTGGCGGAGCTCCTGACCATGGGTGGCATAGAGGTGGAGGGAGTGGAGGAGGTCAAAGGGGACTTCAAGGGGGTAGTGGTGGGGGAAGTCCTCGATGTGCAAGCCCACCCGCGAGTAGAACGCCTCAAGATATGTCGAGTCAAATTGCCCGGGGGGGAGAAGAAGGTAGTGTGCGGTGCCCCTAATGTCAGGGCTGGAATTAAGGTCCCCCTGGCCTTGGAGGGGGCCGAACTCCCAGGGGGGAGCGTTCGACGAAGAGAGATTCAAGGGGAGGCCTCCGAGGGGATGATCTGCTCTGAGCAGGAACTAGGGCTGGCCCCTGAGTCATCAGGCATCATGATCCTCGACGATGAGGCCCCGGTAGGGGCGGACCTCGAGGAGTACCTCGACCTCAAGGACTGGGTGCTTGACCTCTCCCCCACCCCGAACAGGGGAGACTGCCTCAGCGTCCTGGGGGTGGCCAGGGAAGTGGCCGCCCTCACCAAGGCGCCCTTAAAGGTGCCGGAGGTGTCCTTGAAGGAGGAGGCTGTGCCGGTAGAGGACTTCATCTCCGTCGAGATCCTCGACCCTGATCTCTGTCCCCGTTACACCGCTAGATATCTCTGGGATGTAAAGATCGGCCCTTCCCCCCTGTGGATGCGTTTACGCCTGGAGCGTTCGGGGATCAGGGCCATAAACAACGTGGTGGACGTGACCAACTACGTGATGCTGGAGCTGGGGCAACCTCTACACGCCTTCGATTACGATCGAATCCGAGGGGGGAAGATCGTGGTGAGGCGGGCTAGAGAGGGGGAGCTGTTTGTGACCCTGGACGGTAAGGAACGCGTCCTCGATGGCCAGATGCTCCTCATATGCGACGCCGAGGGACCAGTGGCCATAGGAGGGGTGATGGGGGGGCTGGACTCGGAGATAGAGGAGGGGACTACAAGGGTCCTGTTGGAGAGCGCCTTTTTCACACCGTCCTCCATAAGGCGTACTTCACGAGTCCTCAGGTTGCAAACTGAGTCCGCCTATCGTTTTGAACGGGGCGTGGACCCTGAGGGCGTATCCTTTGCATCGGCAAGGGCAGCAGCGCTTATGGCGGAACTGGCCGGGGGGAAAGTGGCGCGAGGGGTTCTCGATGTCTATCCCCGGCCGTGGAAGAGGCCAGAGGTTTCCCTCAGACTTCGGTGGATAGGGCGATTTTTGGGGGTAAAGGTCACGGAGGACGAGGTCGAGGGGTATCTGCAGCGGCTCGCCATGGAGATCCAGAGGGAGGGGAAGGGAAAGTGGAAGGTTAGACCTCCCTCTTGGCGTTTCGATATTCAAGAGGAGGTGGATCTCGCTGAAGAGGTGGGGAGGCTTAAGGGGTACGACGAGGTCCCCGAGGTGCCGCCGAGGCTGTTGGCATCTCCCAGGCGAGGGGAGAATTGGGCGCTCAAAGAGCTGAGGCGCTTGATGGTGGGTATGGGCTTTTACGAGGTCATAACCTATGGGTTCGTCTCCCCCAGGGGGTTGGCAGCCCTAAGGCTTGATGAGGGGGACCCGCGGAGCCGTCCCCTTGAGCTCTTGAACCCATTGTCGGAGGATCAGTCCGTCATGCGGACGACCTTACTGCCCGGGTTGCTGGAGGTCGTTAGGTGGAACCTCCGGCGAGGGGCGAAGGACATCCGCATCTTCGAGCTCCGTAAGGTGTTCATCCCTTCAGGGAAAGGCGAACTCCCCGATGAGCGGAGGGCCTTAGGGGCTGTGGCCCTGGGAGAATTCATCCCCTCGTGGTGGAAGGAGAAGGGGAAGGTCGCCGATTTCTTCACGATGAAGGGGTGCCTGGAGGAGGTATTTAGGGGCCTTCACCTTCCCGAAGCGCAATTCGTCCCCGCTGAAGGCATTTCCTACCTTCACCCAGGACAGGGGGCGGAGGTGAGGCTGCAGGGGGAGAGGGTGGGGGTCCTCGGGAGGCTTCATCCGGAGGTGGCGGAGGCCTTTGAGATCGAAGATCCCCTCTTTTTCATCGAATTGGACCTCGAGCCGGTACTCAAGATGGCGTCCCGTTTCCGGAAGTTCGCCCCCCTACCAAAGCACCCGGCTATCTACCGGGATATCGCCGTCCTCGTGGACGAAGGGGTCTCCGCAGGGGAGGTCTTCCAGCTGGTCACCTCGGCGGAGGTAGAGTACTTGGAGCGGGTAGAGATCTTCGACTGTTACACCGGTCCTCCCTTGCCCGAGGGCAAGAAGAACCTGGCCTTACGCCTCTTCTTCAGGGATCCAGAGCGGACCCTTACCGATGAGGAGGCCGATGAGGCCCAGCGGAGGATCGTCGCTCGCCTCCAGGAGGCGGGCTTCACCTTGAGGTGAGGGGAGATGACCAAAGCCGATTTGGTGGAGAGGGTGTATGAGAGGGTGGGCTTCTCCAAGAGGGAGGCAGCCCAAGCGGTGGATGCCGTCTTCGAACTCATGAAGGAGGCCTTGGAGCGGGGTGAGAAGGTGAAGGTGTCGGGTTTCGGCAGCTTCGTGGTGCGGGAGAAAAAGCCCCGTAAGGGTCGCAACCCCCAGACCGGGGAGGAGATCGAGATCTCGTCACGGAGGGTGTTGGTCTTCAGGCCGAGCCCCGTCCTCCGCAAGGTGCTCAACCAGAGCGGTGGATGAAAAAGGAGAAGTTCTACTTCAGGATCGGAGAGGTGAGTCAGATCCTCGGGGTGAAGCCGCACGTGATACGCTATTGGGAGCAGGAATTCAACCTCCGGCCGAAGAGGGGAGCGGGGATGCAAAGGCGGTACACTCGGGAGGAGGTGGAGCGGTTGAAGACCATAAGGAGGCTCCTTTACGAGGAGGGGTTCACCATCGCCGGGGCGAAGAGGAAGTTGAGGGAGCTCTCAAGGGAAAGCGGACGAAAGGAGCTCTTGAGGGAGCTCGTCGAAGAACTAAAGGAGATCCGTGCTCTCCTTGACTGATAGTCGGTTTTTTGCCATATTTAGAAAGGCGGGGCGTGGCGCAGCCTGGTAGCGCACTGGTATGGGGTGCCAGTGGTCGGAGGTTCAAATCCTCTCGCCCCGACCAGCTTTTTTATTTTTGTTCCCCTGCTCCTTCCGATGAAGATCCTCCTCACCAACGACGATGGCGTCTTGGCAGAGGGACTCAGGGTCCTTAGAGAGGCCTTTCAGGAGTTAGGTGATGTATACGTGGTAGCCCCTGATCGGGAGCGGACGGCCATCTCCCATGCCCTGACCCTTGATCGCCCTCTGAGGATCCGCCAGGTGGGGGAGCACCTTTGGGCTGTGGACGGCACCCCGGTGGACTGCATCCATCTCGCCTTACATTGTGTCCTCGGCGAACGACCAGCTTTGGTGGTCTCCGGTGTCAACAACGGCCCCAACATGGGAGAGGAGGTGGTCTACTCAGGGACGGTCTCGGCGGCCTTCGAAGCCACCTTTTTGGGGTTACGGGCCATGGCCGTCTCGATAGCCGCCAGGAGAGGCCATCACTACGATACGGCGGCCCGTATGGCCCTGAGGGTTGCGAAAAGGGTTTTAGAGGAGGGATTGCCCCCCAGGGTCTTTTTGAACGTGAACGTCCCCAATTTGCCTGAGGGGAAGGTAAAGGGATTCAAGATCACCCGTTTGGGCCATAGGATCTTCAACGATTGCATCGTCGAGAGGGTTGACCCCCGGGGGCATAAATACTATTGGATAGGGGGGGCCGATACGGGTTACGAGGGAGGGGAGGGCACCGATTTCGCCGCAGTAGCTGAGGGGTATGTTTCGGTGACACCGTTGAAGGCTGACCTTACGGCTTATGAGGAGTTGGAGGGGTTAAAGAGATGGAGGTTCGAATGAAGAGCAAGCGCTTCGAAGGGGAGGTCGTCCTCATCACCGGTTCCACCCGGGGAATAGGAAAGGCCTTAGCTGAGGCCTTTTCCCGGGAAGGGGCCAAAGTGTTGGTTAATGGCAGAGATGCCGAGGTCGCTGGGCGGGTGGCCGAGGAGATCAGAAAAGGAGGGGGAGAGGCTGAGGCTGTGGGGGCAGATATAGCTGATCCTCAGGCCGTGAAGGAGCTGATCCGTCGAGGAGTCGAGGCCTTTGGGGGGATAGACGTCTTGGTGAACAACGCAGGGGTCAGTCTACCTCCCCAGCCTGCTGAAGAGGTGGAGCCCCACGGGCTCGATCAGGTTATGGCGGTGAACCTGAAGGGGGCCTTTTTATGTTCCAGGGAGGTCTTCCCGGTGATGAGGGAACGAGGGGGTGGTCGGATTGTCAACGTCTCCTCCCAGGCGGGCCTCTTTGGAGAGCCGGGGCTTATGCCCTATTGCGTCAGCAAAGCAGCTCTGCTCTCCCTGACTCGCTGTCTCGCCTACGAATGGGCTCCTTACGGTATCAGGGTCAACGCCGTGGCTCCGGGTTTTGTCGCTGGGGGGATGAACGAGCCCGTTTTGCGCCACGAGGCCTTGGTGAACACCCTTTCCAGCCGTGTGCCCCTAAAGCGGTTTGCACGAGTTCACGAAGTGGTGGAAGCTGTGCTCTTTCTGGCCATGAAGGATTCCTACGTAAACGGTGAGGTCCTTGTGGTCGACGGGGGAATGAGTGGGTACCGTACCCCTTCCATTCTTGAGTTGGTGGGGAAGGGGAGGAAGAAGAGAAAGGAGGTGTGAGAGAGATGAGGATCACGTTGAGCGTTATCAAGGCCGACATAGGGTCCATCGGGGGACACATCAAACCCTCTGAGAAGCTCATGGCCCGAGTGCGGGAGTACGTGCAGAAAGAGGGGAAGGACAAAGGATTGGTAGAGGATTTCTTCGTCTCCCATACAGGAGACGACATATCCATCCTCATGTCCCATAAGAGGGGCGTCGGAGATGCAGACGTCCACAAGCTGGCTTGGGACGCGTTCCGAGCGGGCACCGAGGTGGCCAAGGCCCAAGGGCTCTATGGGGCGGGCCAGGACCTGTTGAAGGACGCCTTCTCCGGCAATGTCAGGGGGATGGGGCCTGCGGTGGCCGAGATGGAGTTCGAGGAGAGGCCCAATGAGCCCTTCCTTTTCTTCGCCGCTGACAAGACCGATCCCGGGGCCTACAACCTGCCCCTTTACCTCGCCTTCGCCGATCCCATGCATTGTTCAGGCCTGACCTTGAGCCCTTCCATGGCGGACGGCTTCAAGTTCACCATTATGGATGTGGAGTACACGGAGGGAGACAGGGTCATCGAACTCAACGCCCCGGAGGAGATCTACGACATCGCCGCCCTTCTGAGGGATAATGAGCGCTTTGTGATAGAGACCATCCATTCCCGACGTACGGGGGAGATCGCCGTGGCGGTGAGCACCACGAGGCTTCACAACATCGCGGGGCGTTATACGGGGAAGGACGACCCGGTGATGCTTGTAAGGGTCCAGGGGGATTTTCCAGCCACGGGTGAGGTATTGTCCCCCTTCACCATCGGCCACTATGTGGCTGGTTTCATGAGGGGCAGTCACACCGGGCCGCTTATGCCCGTGAAGATCAACTCCCCGGTTTCCTACTTCGATGGTCCCCCGCTGGTATCATGTGTGGCCTTCTGTGTGCACGAGGGGAAGTTCACCGAGCCTGCCGACTGTTTCGATCACCCCTTCTGGGATTATGTGAGAGCGAGGGTCGCAGAGAAGGCCATTGAGATGCGCAAGCAGGGCTTTTCCGGGGCCGCAATGCTGCCGTACAGCGAGCTGGAGTACGGTGGTATCGTGCAGAAGCTGAAGAAACTCGACGAGAAGTTCAAGGTTAGGGGTTGAAGCCAAAAGGTATCTACATAAGGACCTTCGGTTGCCAGATGAACGAGAGGGACTCGGAGCGGGTCCTGACCCTCGCCCTTGAGAGGGGATATAGGGAGGTGGACTCGCCTGAAGAGGCCGATCTGGTGGTCATTAACACCTGCACTGTCCGAAGGAAGCCGGAGCAGAAGGTCTACAGCCTCCTTGGTCGCCTGGGGCAGCTGAAGGAGGGGAAGCCAGGGATGAAGATAGCCGTGGTGGGCTGTCTGGCCCAGCAAGAAGGCGAGAGGCTACTTGAGCGTTTCCCCCAAGTGGATTTGGTCCTGGGGCCGGACATGATCCCGCGGCTGCCGGAAGCCCTCCTCAGCCTTGAAAAAGGGCAGAGGCTGTGTGTGGTGGGTTTCCACGATGATCCATCTCAGGGGGTCCTCCTCCCGCCAAAGGTGGGGGTCAAGGCCTTCGTCAACATCATGCAGGGGTGTGACAACTTTTGCACTTACTGCATCGTCCCCTACGTGAGGGGGCCGGAGAAGAGCCGTCCGAGTTCCGAGATCCTCGAGGAAATACGCCTTCTCGCCTCAAGGGGGGTCAAAGAGGTCATCCTCTTGGGGCAGAACGTGAACTCTTACGGGAAGAAATCCCCCGGCGAGATGACCTTTCCGGAACTACTTTACAGGGTCGCCGAGATAGAGGGCATAGAGCGGATTCGCTTCACCACCTCCCATCCCAAGGACCTCTCCGAGGAACTGATCAGGGCTTTCCGAGAGATCGACAAGCTCTGTGAGCACCTTCATTTGCCCTTTCAGGCCGGTTCTAACAGGGTGCTCGAGAGGATGGGAAGGGGGTATACAAGAGAGGACTACCTGAGGAAGGTGGAGCGTTTGAGGGAGGAGGTCCCACGGATCGCCATAACGGCAGATGTAATGGTGGGCTTCCCAGGGGAAGGGGAGGAGGATTTCCGCCAGACCTTAGACCTCGTGGAAAGGGTCCGCTTTGACGGGCTCTTTTCCTTCAAATACAGTCCTCGGAAGGGGACGGTGTCCGCCAGCTGGCCTGATGATGTTCCTCCGGAGGTGAAGCAGAGGCGTCTGGAGGAACTTCAGGAGCTCCAGAGGGCTATTACCCTTGAGAAGAACCGGGCCCTTGAGGGGGAGTTGATGGAAGTACTGGTGGAAGGGACTGGCTCGAGGCCCGGGCAGCTCAGGGGACGGACCCGTTGCAACAGGGTGGTTAACTTCCCGGGGAGGGAGGAACTCATCGGGCGGGTCGTCTGGGTGAGGATAACGGAGGGGTTGCAGAACTCCCTCCGCGGTGAACTACCCCCATGGGAGATGAAGGAGGCCGCGAACGCGTGATGGAGGAGAAGGAGAAGAAGTTCAGGGAGATGAAGGTCGGAGGGTTGACGGTGGATCCCTACACCAATACCCCTATCGTATTGTTGAAGGATCTGGAAGAGAAGGATGTGGTGCCCATCTGGATCGGCTTCTTCGAGGCCTCGGCCATAGCCACCCAGTTGGAGAACGTAAAGCTTGCCCGCCCCATGACCCATGACCTCATGCGGAACATCTTAGAGACCTTAGGGGCCAAGGTCCTGAGGATAGAGGTCACCGATCTCAGGGAGAACACTTTCTACGCCCTCATCCATATAGAGCTGGATGGCGAGCACTATGCCATAGATTCCCGTCCATCGGATGCCATCGCCCTGGCCCTGCGGACGGGGGCCCCTATCTTTGTAAACGAAGAGGTGATAGAGAAGTCCAGGAAGGTTGAAGTGAAATCGGAGGAAGAGAGGGACCTGGACGAGCTCCTGGAGAGGCTCGACGAAGAGGGCTACAAGATGTAAGAGATCTTTTGCCCCCTTACCCCTTTCTCCAGGGAAGGGGGCGTTTTTTGACCGATGATAGACCTACACACCCATTCCCTTCTCAGCGATGGGGAGCTCCTTCCCGAGGAACTCCTCAGGAGATATGAGGCCAAGGGATACCGCTTCTTGGCCATAACCGATCACGTGGGGCCTTCCAACCTCGAAGGGGTGCTGCAGCGGCTATTGCAATTCGTCAGGGAAGTGGGGCCTCACGCCTCCCTTCGCGTTGTCCCTGGGGTAGAGCTCACCCATTGCCCGCCCTCCTTGATCCCCGGCCTCATAGAACGAGCTCGCCGACTCGGTGCCAAGCTGGTGGTGGTCCACGGTGAGACCCTCGTGGAGCCGGTCTCCCCGGGGACCAACCGGGTGGCCATCGAGCACGGTGCCGACATCCTGGCGCATCCCGGACTCATCACCGAAGAGGAAGCGGCCCTGGCTTCAGAGCGAGGGGTTTCCCTCGAGCTCAGCTCTCGACGGGGTCACTGCCTCGCCAACGGGCATGTGGCAAGGATGGCCAAGAAGGTCGGGGCGAAACTGGTGATCTCGAGCGATGCCCACTCCCCGGAGGACATCTTGGATCCGGAGGAGGTGGTCAAGGTGGGGCTCGGGGCTGGCCTTGGGAGGGAGGAGGTGGAAAAGGTCTTGAGGCACATGGAGGAATTGGCCTCGAGATGTCTCCGCTGATCCCCGAGTACATCCTGGACATCCCTCCTTATCCCCTGGGGAAGCCGTGGGAGGGGGATGAAGTGCGGCTTTCGGCCAATGAGAACCCCCTTGGACCGCCTCCGAGGGCCCTGGAGGAGATCAAGCGCTGCCTCGGGCGCATCCATCGCTATCCCGACGGCGCCATCGGGGAGCTCAAAGGGGCCCTGGCCCAGCACCTCGGCCTGAGGGAAGGCAACATCGTCTTGGGCAACGGTTCCAATGAGGTCATCGAGATGGTGGTTAAGGTCTTCCTCCGGGAAGGGGACGAGGCGATCATCCCCACCCCCTCCTTCGCCTATTACAGGATCGCCGTCAGGGCCCGGGGAGGGAGGGTGGTGGAGGTCCCCCTCAGGGATTTCAGGGTGGACCTGGAGTCCATCGCCCGGGCCGTCACCGAGCGCACCCGCCTCGTTTTCGTCGACAACCCCAACAACCCCACCGGGACGATCTTCACCAAGGGGGAGTTCGAGAGCTTCTTGGGGAGAATTCCTGAGGGGGTGGTAATAGTGGTGGACGAAGCCTACGGGGAATTCGTTTCCTCTCCGGAGTACCCCACTTTCAGAGATCACCTCCGTCAGGGGCGAACTATTGTGGCCTTGAGGACCTTTTCCAAGTTCTACGGCCTCGCGGGACTGAGGGTGGGATACGGGGTGGCGCGGGAGGAGGTCATCGAGGTCCTGGACAGGGTCCATCAACCCTTCAACGTCAGCATCCTGGGAGTCGCGGGGTGCCTTGGGGCTTTGAGGGACGAGGACTTCCAGCGGCGGACCCGGCAGGTGATAGAGGAGGGCAGGCGCTTCCTCACCGAGGGTTTTAAAAGGCTGGGGGTTGAGTTCGTGCCCTCGGAGGCCAATTTCCTCCTCGTAAAGGTGGGGAGAAGGAAGGAACGGCTTGTGCGACTCCTCAGGGAGGCCAGGGTGGTGGTGAGGGACATGAAGGGCTATGGATTGCCGGAATACGTCAGAGTGACCGTTGGGCTGCCCGAGGAAAACCGCCAGTTGCTGGAGGTGTTAGAGGCTTGCGTAAGGTGACGATCACCATAGATGGCCCTGCGGGGGCTGGAAAGAGCACGGTGGCCAGGATGCTGGCCGAGAGGTTGGGGTACCGGTATTTGGACACAGGGGCGACCTATCGGGTGGTGGCCCTGAAGGCCATAGAGGAGGGCATATCCCCGCAAGATGAGGAGGCCTTGAGGGAACTCTGTCGGGGGATGGCCATATCCTTTGGTCCTGCGGGGGAGGTTTTGCTCGATGGAGAGGATATAAGCCAGAGGATTAGGGAACCAGAGGTGGGGATGGCGGCTTCCCTCATCTCCCAGAGGAAGGCGGTAAGAGAGGTGCTTTGGGAGCTGCAAAGAAGATTGGGGGAGGGGGGAGGGGTCGTGGCCGAGGGGAGGGATACCGGCACGGTGGTCTTTCCCCATGCGGAGGTAAAGTTCTACTTGGACGCAACCCTGCAAGAGCGGGCTAGGCGTAGGTACATAGAACTCTTGTCGAGGGGCAAAGGGGTTACCTTCCAAGAAGTCCTCGAGGAGGTCCGTCGGCGCGACCGCCAGGATATGGAGCGCGAGATCGCACCGCTGAAGAGGGCCCCGGATGCCTTCTACTTGGACTCCACCCACTTAAGTCCTGAGGAGGTGGTGGAGCGGATGCTGGAGGAGGTTCGAAGGAGGCTCTGATGGAGGTGATCGTGGCCAAGGAGGCGGGATTTTGCTTCGGGGTGAGGCGTGCGGTGAACATCGCCGAGCGCACCTTGAGGGAGCACGGCAGGGCCTTTAGCCTCGGCCCCCTTATCCATAACCCCCAAGTGGTGGCCATACTGAAGGAGCGAGGGCTTGAGCCGGTAGAGGACGTAAAGGGGGTAGGTAAGGGGCCGGTGGTCATCCGTTCCCACGGGGTGAGCAGGGAGATCCTGGAGGATATGAAGGGGCGGGGCGTGGAGGTCGTGGACGCCACCTGCCCATATGTCAAGAGGGCCCAGCGGTGGGCTTCTTCCCTCAGCCGCAGGGGGTACTTCGTCGTGGTGATCGGCGAGAAGGACCATCCTGAGGTGAAGGGCATCCTCAGCTATGTAGAGGGGGAGGGTGCGGTGGTGGAAGAGGTCGCGGAGGTGGATCGCCTCCCGAGGAGACGCAAAATCGGGGTGGTGGCACAGACGACCCAGGAGAGGAAAAGGGTGGGGGAGGTGATAAAGGCCCTACTGCCCCTCGCGGAGGAGATGGTCGTTTACAACACCCTTTGTGAGGTTACCTCCAAGCGCCAAGAGGAAGCCCTCAAGTTGGCCTCGAAGGTGGACTGCATGGTGGTCGTGGGCGGCAGGATCAGCGCCAATACCAGGAGGTTGGCCGAGCTCTGCCGCAGGGTCCAACCCCGGACCTTCCATGTGGAGACCGCCTCGGAACTCAGGCCGGAGTGGTTTGAGGGGGTGAGGAGGGTGGGGATCACGGCTGGGGCTTCTACCCCCTTATGGGCTATAAAGGAAGTCCGGGATGCGTTGGTTTCCCGCTCCTTTTGTGGTATAAGGGGAGAGGTCGAAAATCTTTAGGGGGTAGGGCAGAAGATGGAGGCAACAGAGGTCAACATCGAAGAACTAAAAGAAATGTATGACAAGGCCTTCAAGGAGGTCGCAGAGGGGGAGATCGTCACTGGGAAGGTCATCGAAGTCGGCAAGGATTTTGTCACAGTGGACGTGGGTTGCAAGTCCGAGGGGCTCCTGCCCCTTTCGGAGTTCGTGGGGCCGGACGGCGAGGTCTCCGTCAAGCCAGGAGACGAGGTGGAAGTGCTTCTTGAACGGCGGCGGGACGATGAGGGGGAGGTGATCATCTCTAAGACAAAGGCAGACCGCATCAGGGTCTGGGAACGGATAATGGGGGCCTGCCAAAAGGGCGACGGTGTCATCGAGGGCGTGGTTTGTGAGAGGGTAAAGGGAGGCCTAATGGTGGACCTCGGAGGGGTCAAGGGGTTTCTACCAGGTTCTCAGGTGGATGTGCGCCCCGTGCGTAACTTCGAATCCTATATCGGGAAGAAGCTTAAGTTGAAGATCCTCAAGGTGAACCGGAGACGGAACAACGTGGTGCTATCCCATCGGGCCTATCTCGAGGAGGAACGTGAACGCCGTCGTCAGGAGACCTTGAGCAAGCTTTACGAAGGGGCGGTAGTGGAGGGAGTGGTCAAGAACATCACCGATTACGGTGCCTTCATCGACCTGGGAGGGGTAGATGGCCTTTTGCATATAACCGATATCTCATGGGGGAGGGTGAAACACCCCTCGGAACGCTTGGAGGTCGGCCAGAAGGTGAGAGTGAAGGTCCTCACGTTCAACCCCGAAACGGGCAAGATCTCCCTTGGTATCAAGCAGCTCGAACCGGATCCCTGGGAGAAGGTCCCGGAGAAGTATCCTGAGGGGACGAGGGTGAAAGGTAAGGTGGTCGGCATCGCCGATTACGGCATTTTCGTGGAGTTGGAGGAGGGAGTGGAGGGGCTGATCCACGTATCGGATATGTCCTGGACTCGCAGAATAAAGCACCCCTCCAAGTATGTGAGCGTGGGCGACATCGTTGAAGCGGTGGTGCTCAAAGTGGAGCCGGAGAGGCGGAGGATCTCGTTGGGGATGAAGCAGTTGGAGCCCAATCCTTGGGATACCATAGAGGAGCGTTATCCCGTGGGCACCAGGATCATCGGCCAGGTGAAAACGGTGACCGATTTCGGCATCTTCATCGGGATAGAGGAAGGCATAGACGGCCTTGTTCACGTCTCCGAGATGTCCTGGAGCAAAAGGGCCAAGAATCCCGCCGAGCTTTACCGCAAGGGACAAGAAGTGGAAGCGGTGGTATTGAAGATAGACAGGGAAAACGAGCGCATCTCCTTGGGGATAAAGCAGCTTAAGCCCGATCCGTGGGAGACGGTCGGCGAGAGGTACAGGGTAGGGCAGGTGGTCACTGGAAAGGTCACGACCCTCACCGACTTTGGTGCCTTCGTCGAGATCGAAGAAGACCTGGAAGCCCTCCTTCATGTTTCGGAGATGGGTTCGGGTGGCGAGCGGGTGGAAAAGCCATCCGATGTGCTGCAAGTGGGGGATGAGGTCACCGCCATGATCATCCATATCAACCCCCGGGAGCGGCGGATGGGGCTGAGCATGAAGGCCCTCGCCGCGAGGGGACATGAGGTGGAGGAGGAAATACCCCCCATTACCTTGGGGGATCTCATAAAGCGGAGCCGAGAGGGCTCTTCCTGAGGGCCGTCTGTGAAGGCGGTCTACCTGGACAATAACGCTACCACCCCTGTGGATCCGAAGGTGCGGGAGGCGATGCTTCCCTTCTTGGGGGAGCACTACGGCAATCCTTCCAGTCTGCACCGCTTCGGCCGGGTGGTGAGAAAGGCGATCGAGGAGGCACGGGAGCAAGTCGCCGAGCTCCTAGGAGCTCATCCCGACGAGGTGATCTTCACCAGCGGTGGTACCGAAGGTGACAACGCCGCGCTGCGAGGAGCTCTGGAGGCCCTGCCCGACAAGCGCCACGTAGTCACCACCAGAGTCGAACACCCGGCGGTTCTCAACCTCTGTCGGTACCTCGAGGGGAGGGGATACGAGGTGACTTACCTCTCAGTGGACAGGCTGGGAAGGTTGGACCTCGAGGAGCTAAGGGCGTCTTTGAGGGAGGATACCGCCCTGGTCAGCATCATGTTGGCCAACAACGAGACTGGGGTTATCTTCCCCTTGGCAGAAGTGGCGGAGATAGTGAAGGAACGGGGTGTGGTGCTGCACTGTGACGCGGTGCAGGCCGTGGGGAAGATACCCATAGACCTCCGAACCCTCCCCGTCGATCTCCTTGCCATCTCTGGCCACAAGTTCCATGGTCCCAAGGGAGTAGGGGCCCTTTACGTACGCCGGGGGACCCCTTGGGTACCCTTGATCATAGGGGGACACCATGAAAGGGGCCGAAGGGCAGGTACTGAGAACGCCGCGAGCATCGTGGGGATGGGGAAGGCCGCCGAGCTCGCCAAAGAGGAATTACGGCGCGTGGACGAAGTGCGGTCCCTCAGGGATAAACTGGAAAGGGGCATCCTCGAAAGGGTCCCGCGGGTCTTGGTGAACGGTGATCCCCATGGGCGCCTCCCCAACACCTCCAACCTCTGCTTCGAAGGAGTGGAGGGGGAGGCCCTATTGCTGAGGCTCGATGAGGTGGGGATAGCGGTATCGGCCGGCTCGGCCTGTTCATCGGGCAGCGGGGAGCCCTCTCACGTCCTTAAGGCCATGGGGGTGCCGGAACCGGCCATCCACGGGGCCATCCGTTTCTCCCTCAGCCGTTTCACCACTGAAGAGGAGGTGGATTACGTACTGCAGGAGCTCCCTACAGTCGTGGAGGAGCTACGCGCCCTTTCCCCCCTCTGGCCGCCAGATTGATCACGCCCTGTAGAGGATACCCTCAACCCACCATCCCACCCTCCAGAGGGTCATCCTCAACCTCTGACGTCGCAGGTAATCCCTTAAAGCCCTCTCGAGGTCCCCGTCCCCTCGGCTGTAGGCCCGCCAGAAGGCGAGTTCGTCGCTCAAGGTGATGGGTAATCCCCGACGTCTGAACTTCTCCACCGAGCGGAGGAGGCGCGAGAGGTTCTTCATCCTTAGACGCAGGTTAGAGGGGTCTCCCTCAAGGGCACGGTCGAAGTCGATGAGATAGACTTCGCCGCCGTCGACCAAGAAATTCCTCAGGTGGAGATCCCGATGAAACACCCCCAGGTCGTGAACCTTCCTCGTGACCTCCGCTGCCTTTCGTAGCACCCGGCGTCTCTCCTCGAGGGGAGGATTCCCTTGTAGGTAAGTCAAAAGGTCCACCGCCCGGGGTAGGTATCTCGTGACGAGATAACCCCGGTAGAAAGGGCCGACCCGCTCTTTGATGGCTGCTACGGGTTCCAGGGTCCGGACGCCCGCCTCGAGTAACCGTACCATAATGGACAGCTCCCTCAAAGGACGATCGCCGAAGAAGAAGAGATCGCGGTTGAGGGCCCGGAGGAGCCCTCCGTGAAGGTACTGCCTCATCACGAGGGCCACCTCCCCCTCCAGGAGCAATAGACTCCCCCGTCCCCGAAAGGGGGCCTCTTTCATGTCCCGGAAGATCCCGCCAGGGTCAAGGAGCCCCTTCTTCTGCAGGTAATAGAGGTAGGGTTCCTTGACGAGGGCCCTTCGCCTCCCCTCATCGACCAGTAGAAAGCCCTTGGGTTGCGGTCTCAACCTCCAACTCCTGCAATGTGGATGCCTCGATCTTCTGCACATCCACCCCTGCGTTGGAGAGAACGTAATAGGGTCCTTTTCCTTCGAGGTCCACCTTGGTTAAAACCCTGTCCACCCCCTCTGAAAGGAGCCATTGGCTCACCTTCATTCCCCTTCCCTTTCCCTCCTCAGCGAAGGGATTGGGGACTATCTTCTCTTCGAGGACCCTGCCATCCGAGGCCCGCAAACGCCGGAAGTAGAAGAAAGGGGCCTCCCCGAAGTGTTCGCATAGATGCGCCTTGTCCGCCTCGAGGGGGACGGCGACGGTGATGACCTCCTTCTTCAGAGGTTCGTAGTGAATGAGGATGTGGTCCACGAAGGGGACCTCCTTCCTTATCTTCTCCTCCAGGGAGGTGACCACGTGATGGGCCCGTTCGAAGTCCCTCACTGTGAGGATCACGTCCGCCTCTATGAAGCGATAACGGCCTGAATTCCTCCCCCACAGCCCTTTGATCTCCGCCACCCGGGGATCCGACAGCAGTATGGCCTTTATACGGTCCAGGGTCTGGAAGTCAAGGGAGGCGTCGAGCAACACCCTGGTGGCCTCAAGGGCTATGCCGAAGCCCATCTTTGCGATCAATAGGACCATCACTAAGGCAGCAGCTTTGTCGAGGTGAGGAAGCCGGAGGAGCCCCCCGGTGAGGCCACCGAGGATGACCAGGGATGAGAGCATATCGCTCCTTATATGAAAGGCCTCGGCGGTGAGGCTCGGGGAGTTGAACTCCGCTGCCTTTTCCTTCACCCAGCGGGAGAAGAGAAAAGCGGCAAGTACTGTCCCGCCTACCCCAGCCATGGCTATTGGGATTTCCCCGGTGATGAGCCTTCCCTTCGAGAGGAAGACTTCCCGGGCGATTTCGTACCCGGCCAAAAGGATCAAAAAGGACATCCCGAGGGAAATCAGGTTTTCCAGCTTGTAAAGGCCGTAAGGGAAGGTCTTCGTGCGACGTTTGGAGAGCAATATCCCGATGAACAAGGTCCCCGAGGAGATCACATCGGTCAGAGAGTGAATGGCGTCGGCCTTAAGGGCTACGCTGCCTGAAAGGGTCGAGAGCCAGTATTTGAAGGAGGCCAATAAGAGGTTGAAGAGGAGCCCCGTAAGGGCCACGCGGGCGTCGCGGGGGATCCTCATCGTTTCTTTGTCATGGTGACCAACCTTACTCCGTGACGGTGGATCTGGCGGAAGGTGGCCCCCTGAGCGACGTACTTCAGAACTTCGCCCTCGTCCTCTACCAGCGACCCGGAGAGGGCGTCGATGCCGTGATCGAAAAGCAGCGGCGTCAAAGGAGTGGTGGGACCGATGAGCATGATGAAGCTTTTCGGGGGACACAACTTGAGCAACCCTTCGAGGGTGTGGTTGATGAAAGCCGTCCCAGTTATCCCTATTACTTCCGATCTGGGCAATACCTCCCGAGCCCTCTCGGCGGGTAGATCCCCTTCATAAGGCCTCTGCTCGAGGACGTAGAGCTCCCTGGCAAACTTCCTGAGCTCCCCCACGAAGGGGAAGTGCCCGACTATGCTCACCACCTTTCCCTCCCCTCTTTCTGCCAGGACCTCAAAGGCGTTCTTTTCTATGAACCATTCCTCCCTAACAGGAAGCAACGAGTTCACCGCTGCCATCCCTATTGAGGCTTCGAGGAGGGAAGGGGAGAGGGCAAGTCGGGCCACCTCCCTGGCCGGTTTACCTTCAAGTCTTCCTGCATCCCTGACAGGTGTCCTCCGGTGGGGATGGTCTTCTCGAAAGGTAGAGGCCAGGCCTGTCCTTTTGCTGCTCACCAGGGTCCAGAAGGCCCCCGCCAAGACCCTTTTCACAGGCCCTTCTTCCTCGGGGAGGGATTCCAGGAGTTCTTGGAGGATCTTCAACGGGACCTTTCCCCTTTGGGACGGGTGTAGATTACGAGGGGTTCATCCTCTGGCCCTTCAAAGCACAGGCGGCAGCTCTGGCACTCCTCCCCTGGGGGGCCCACATGGGAGAGGGGCTCGAGGTGCACCTCGAAGCCGGCTTCTTCATAGAGCCTGATCGCTTCGCTAAGACGGGGTTCGGAAGCGGCAAAGCGCCTCGTCCACCCTTGCTCCAAGAGTTTCCTTTCTCTGGATTGCCCTCGCTCCGAGGCGAAGACTTCTTGGTAGAGGGTATCCCAGATCTTTGAGATAGCACCCGCCGCCTTTGAAGGATGTTCAAGGGGCGTCTTCCCATGGGTTAGGGCGTCGATAACCGCCCGATCGAAGGGGATCCTTCCGATGATGTCGATCCCCCTCCGCCTGCAATGGTCCTCCACCTCTGCAGTCTTCTCCATGTTGAGGTCGTAACGGTTGATGCAGACCATGGCCCGTACTTGAAATTTCTCACACAGGTCCAACACCCGTCCGAGGTCGTGAAGGGCCGCCACCGTGGGCTCGGTTACCACCAAGGCCATGTCCACACCGCTGAGGGAGGATATGACCGGACACCCCACTCCAGGGGGGCCATCGATGAGGACCAGATCCATTCCCTCGGTCTCCGCTATCTCCTTGGCCCTCTTTCTGACCTCGGCCACCAGCTTTCCCGAGTTCTCCTCGCCCATCTCCAACTGGGCATGGACCATGGGGCCGACGTCCGTCTCAGAGACATACCAGTGGCCGGAGAGGTGCTCCTTCATCACGATGGCCTCCTCAGGACATCCCAAGGCGCAGAGGCCACAACCCTCGCATTCTATGATGTCCACTTCCCCTGCTTCTATCGCCCCGAAACGGCAGAGTTCTGTGCAAAGGCCACAACGAGTGCAACGCTCGACATCGACTTGGGGCTTGCGACCGCCGTAAAAGGGGCCCTGTTCAACGACCCTCGGCTGGAGCAAAAGGTGAAGATCGGCTGCGTCCACATCGCAATCGGCCAGCACCACCCCTCGAGCCAGGCGGGCGAAGGAGGCTACGAGGGTGGTCTTGCCCGTGCCTCCCTTACCGCTTATCACCAGAAGTTGCTTCACCTTTCTTCCTCAGGTAATCGGAGATAGCATAATGGAGGCCCACCACCCCGAGCAACGAACAGTGGGCCTTCCCTGAGGGAATGCCCCCCGCGGCCTTGATCACCTCGTCGTCGGTGATCTCCAAGGCCTCCTCGATCCGGCGGCCTATGGCGAGCTCACTCAAGATGCTGGTGGTGGCGATGGCCGCTGCGCAACCGAAGACCTTGTAGCGGAGCTCGGTAATGCGATCGTCCTTTACCTTGATGTAAAGCTTTATGTGATCGCCACAGCGGGGGTCCCCTACCATTGCCACCCCGTCGGCGTCGGGGATTTCGCCCACGTTGCGCGGGCGGCGGAAGTGATCCATCACCGTCTCGTTGTAGAACAGGACGCCCGTCTCAGGGGGGGTCTCGTAGAGCTTCTTCCAGTCCTCCATTTCACCCCTCCGCCAAGGTCTCGATCTTTTTCCACAGCTCCGAGAAGAAGTCCTTGTAACCGGGGATCTCTTCGACGATCAGCCCTCCTCGGGAGCAGACACGGCTTATCTCCTCCCTGAAAGGGATCTCGCCGAGAACGGGTATCCCCTCTTTGAGGCAGAACTCCTTGACCCCTTTTCCCACGTCGGCCCGGTTTATCACCACCCCCATCTTGACCCCGAGCTTCCTGACCATTCCCACGGCCAGGCGCAAGTCGTGAAGGCCAAAGGGGGTGGGTTCAGTCACCAAACAGCAGAAATCCGCCCCTTTCACCGTTTCCACCACCGGACAGGAGGTACCCGGAGGGGCGTCCAGTATGGTTGGGAGTCCCGGTTCCATCGCCGCCTTGGCCCCCTTGATAACAGGGCTGGCCATGGGCTCTCCGAGGTTGAGAATGCCCCGGATGAACCGCAGCTTTCCCCTTTTTCCTACCTCCACTCGTCCTATCTCCTTAGGGCGTTCGGAGATCGCCCCTTCGGGACAGACGAAGGAGCAGGCCCCGCAGCCGTGACAGAGCTCCTCAAATACCAGCACCTGCTGCGGCAGCACCATGAGGGCATGGTATTCGCAGGCCTCAGCGCACTTGCGACAGTGGGTGCATTTGGCTTCGTCCACTTGGGGGATCTGCAGGATGACCGCATGGGATCCCTCGATCTCGGGGTTCAGGAAAAGATGGGCGTTGGGTTCTTCGGCGTCGCAGTCCACCAACTGGGCCTCCTCGAGGACGGCCGCCAAGTTGGTGGCCACGGTGGTCTTACCCGTGCCCCCCTTGCCGCTGGCGACGGCTACGATCATCTTCAGGCCTTCCTCACCATGGGTGTGCCACATTTAGGGCACTTCACCTGAAAACAAGGGACTCCTGGCTGGTGAGGAACCGTAATCTGGCACTGGGGACAGATGCACTCGCCACCTGGCCCCAATCCCCTGCCTAAACCCCTTCCCCGTCCCCTTCCCAATCCTCTTCCTCTGCCGAACCCTCCCGGGGGTCCGGTTCCGTCTCCTCTGGGCATATCTTACCTCCTCTCGCAGCACCTTTTGGGATTGGCGCAGGACACCCCCTGCTCACAACACCGCCCTCGCCCCTCGCTGCTCGCAGAAAAACCGCCCTCTTTGAAGGTGAAAGCGGTGGGGGAGAGGATACGTTCTATGTCTTTGCTGCCGCAGTACTTGCACTGCAGGGGGTCGTCCTTGTCGCCCATCCCCTGAAAGATCTCCGATACCTTCCCACAATGCAGGCAACGGAATTCGTAAATGGGCATCTCTTACCTCCTCTAAAAGGCCCTCCTCCTTCCCATCCCTCCATGGGGAGGAGCTGTGGCGGAGGTGGCCTCTTGGAGCTTGCCCGCCTTGAAGAGATCGACGGATTCCCTTACGGTGCCCTGGGCCCCTACGAAGACCTTCACCCCTGCAGCTTGAAGGGCCTGGATGGCGTTGGGCCCTACGTTTCCCGTGATGACCGCCTCCACCCCCTTGTCTATGACGGTCTGCGCAGCCTGTATGCCCGCACCTCCGGGGGCCATGGCAGCCCCATTGGGCACCGCCTCAAAATCGAGGGTCTCCGGGTCTACGAAGATGAAAAATTGACAACGCCCAAACCTCGGATCCACCTGTGCATCAAGATCCTTTCCCGTGGCAGTGACTGCTACCTTCATCTCCACCTCCTGTTAGCACGGACCGTGATGGCCGTGTTCTTCACAAGCCACAGCCCCCTTTAACCTACCGCTCAGGTAGGCCAGAAGGACCTCTTGGATAGGGGCAGGGCCTCCCGTAGTTACGACTTCCACTCCGAACTCTTCGAAGAGGGTCATGGCCCTGGGACCCATCCCACCTGCTATGATCACATCTGCCCCCAGGGATTTGATGTACTGGGGGACCACCCCAGGTGCGTGGGACTGGTAGTAGGGGTTTTCCACCACCCTGACATCCACCACCTGGCCGTCCTCTACATCCACCACGGTATAATAAGGACATCGGCCGAAATGGGGACTGAGGGAGCCATCAAGCCCCCTCGGGTCATCGCTCGCCAAAACGATTCTCATCCTTCCTTCACCCCCTTTTCCATGAGGTCCATACACTTGAGGGCGATCTCCCTCAGGACCTTGGCAGCTTCGGACTCCGGGTCCGACAGCACATAGGGAGGGCCGCTGTCTCCCCGCTGGACGATCTCGGGATCTATAGGGACCCTTCCTAAGAAAGGCACCCCGAGTTCCTTCGCGGCCCTTTCACCCCCCCCGGTCTTGAACAGCTCTATGGTCTTCCCGCAATGGGGACACTTAAGGCCGCTCATGTTCTCAACGATCCCCAGGACCGGGACCTTGAGCATGCGGCTGAAGTTGACGGCCTTACGGGCGTCAAGTAGCGCTACATCCTGGGGCGTGGTCACCACCACCGACCCGTCCATCTTGTCCTTGACGAGGTGGGCCACGCTCAACGGTTCGTCGCCGGTGCCGGGGGGGAGGTCGACGATGAGGTAGTCGAGCTTTCCCCAGTCTACGTCGCTCAGAAATTGTCTGATGGCTGTATGTTTTAAAGGTCCTCTCCAAACCACCGGTGAGTCCGGATTGGGCAAAAGGAAGGCCATGGAGATCAACCTGAGGTTGGGAAAGACCTCCACGGGCTTTATCCCGTCCTCACCGCCCATAAGGGGCCTCCAATCGATGCCGAACATCTTGGGGACGTTGGGCCCGTGGATATCGGCATCAAGTAGCCCCACTACATGCCCTTCCTTTGCCAAAGCGGCTGCTACGTTGACCGCTATGGTGGTCTTGCCAACCCCGCCCTTTCCGCTTATCACCATCATGGCATGGCGTATGTCCGCGAGGCGTTTCCTCAATCGCTCCTCTTCGTGGGCACGCTTGACATCCTCGCTACACTTATTGGCTTCGGGACATGTAGCACAGGACCTATCCTTTTCACAACGCTCCATTCCCTTTCCTCCTGGAGAAGGGGACGGAGGGTCCCCGTCCCCTCTTACGTTACTCCTCCATTTCCAATTCACGGAGTCTTTGGTTTATCGCCTCTATTTGCTCCCTTAAGATCTCCTGCTGTTCCTTGAGGAACTCCGCTTGGTCCTTGAGCAATTCCTTTTCCTGTTCCCTCGTCATCTGAGGAGGTCCACCCCAGGACGGCCCAAAGAAAGGCGGCACGGGAAAGAAAGGACCGAAGAACGGTCCCATTCCCCACGGCCCCCATGGCCAAAAGCCCCATGGGGGTCCGGGCCAATAGGGCCCCTCCCAGGAGGGACCCTCTTGGGCTTCTCCCTTTGCCGTTTCCCCTGCCGTCTCGCTCTGAAAGCGCGGTCCCATATACCACCACCCTGGCCCCCAGCCTCTGCGCATTTCTCTTTCACCTCCTTTCGAGACTTTCTCCGGTTAGTTGCTACTACGCCGGGCCTACTGGCCAGGGGAAACCTTTACCACCAGAATCCCCATGGGCTATAGGCCCATGGCCACCAGCCCCACCAGGCCCATCCCGGGATGCCGGTGGCCCAAAACCTCCAACGCCATCCTCTACCTCTGCCTCGCCAACCCCACCCAGGACCGTAAAACCACCAGGGCATTTACCCCACCTCCTTTCTACCCTTGGCTTGAAAGCGTTGGGCTACCGGCCTAAGACAGACCGGTAGCCCCAACTCTTACCACCATGGTCCCCAAGGCGGAGCAAAGGGCAGTGCCCTCCAACGGCCCCAACCCCAGCGGGCCCAACCGGGGAGGCCCGTAGCCCAGAATCCCCAACCGCGGCCCCGACCACGGCCCCACCAACCGCGACCCGGGACCCACGGGTTGAGGTAACCGGGTACGGGGTAACCGGCACAGTAGCCGGCAGCCCTACCCGTCATAGGCCCCAATCCCATTGGACCAGTACCATCGCCCCAAGGCATCTACCTCACCTCCTTTCTCTTCTTTCTTCATTAATAAATTTAAGGCCTCATGGAGGTCTTCTCCAGCGCCTGCGTCCTTTTGGACATGGGCCCATCCCCACCCGAAGGCCATTCGATAGGTAAAGGGATAGTACGTCATCTACCTCACCAATGATTCCCCATATCACTTCGATGTTGTGGGCCCTTAACATCCTACCCAGGAGAGGTTCAATTCCCCCTCCAATCAAAACTGTTACTCCCTGTTCAGCCAAGGCCCTGGGTATTTCCAGGGGGGAGAGGCCAGATAAATCCATTTGCTCCTTTCCCAACACCTTCCCCCCCCTTACCGTCGCAATCAGGGCCTCTTTCGCAAAAGCCAACCGCGGGGCCACCCGCCCCCTATACAGGGGTATGGCTACCTTCACGCCCTGAAGTGAGCATAGTGCGTGCCAAAGGGAAACCCTCGGCGAAAGGCCGATTTTTCGTAGTTTTCTACAGCCCCCTCCCTTCTTTTATTGCAAGATGCAACCAAAGTCAACGGATTTTTTGAGGGACGTTTGATGCAAATTGCAGAAGCTGTGCAGTTTGCATCACAATAGGTTATACTTTTTGAGCTTTCTCCAAAGGGTAGTTCTATGGATGCCCAGCTGGCGGGCGGCGTGGCTGATGTTGCCCTGGCAGCTCTTCAGGGTCCTCTCTATCAGCTCCCTTTCCATTTGGCGAAGGGAGCCTCCGGAGATCACGGTGTCCCCTTTGCGGAGGTATTCGGGGAGGTGTTCCGGCCTTATCCATCGGTCCTTGCAGAGGATGAAGGCGTGCTCCAGCACGTTCTCCAACTCCCTGACGTTTCCGGGCCATGGGTGATCCAGCAGGAGTCGCATGGCCTCCTCGTTCAGGCCCTGGATATCCTTACCAGTTTTGCGGTTGAGTTTGGCGATGAAGTGCTCCACCAGCAGGGGGATGTCCTCACTGCGCTCCCTCAGAGGGGGTAACTCGATCTTGAAGACGTTCAGGCGGTAGTAAAGGTCCTCCCGGAACTGTCCCTCCTTAACCATCTGTTCGAGGTCCCGGTTGGTTGCGGCGACGACTCTGACATCAGCCCTCTCCGTCTTTGTAGCCCCCAGGGGCTCGTACTCCTTGGATTCAAGGACCCGGAGCAGTTTCGCCTGCAGTGCCAGGGGCATATCCCCAATTTCATCCAGGAATATCGTCCCTCCCTCCGCCAGTTTAAAACGGCCCGGTTTGTCGCGCTTGGCGTCCGTAAAGGCCCCCTTTACATATCCAAAGAGCTCGCTCTCGAGGAGCGTCTCGGGGACCGCAGCACAGTTCACCTTTACAAGAGGGCCATCCTTGCGGGGGCTTAGGTCATGGATGGCCCGGGCGAAGAGCTCCTTGCCTGTTCCGCTTTCGCCCTGGATGAGGACCGTAGCATCGCTTACGGCCACCTCGGGCAACACCTTGAGGATCTCGAGCATGCGGGGATTGCGGGTCACGATGTCACCGAAGGTGTACTTTTCCCTCACCTCGTCTTGCAGTTCCTTGAGGGCAGAGAGGTCCCTGAAGGTCTCCACACCCCCGATGATCTCTCCCTCCTCGTCCCTGAGCAGTGCCGTGCTCACGCTTACCGGGACTTCGCGGTTATAGCGATTCAAGATCCGCACCTCACGGTCCACGATGGTCTTGCCGGTCTCCATGGTTTCCTTCAGAGGACAGCGTTCGAAGCACTGGTCGCTGCGAAAGATCTCGTAGCAATACTGACCTATGGCTTCATCACGGTTGAACCCGGTGATCCTCTCGGCCGCGCGATTGAAGGAGGTGATCCGCCATTGCAGATCCACCGTGAAAACCCCTTCGGCAATGCTGTCGAGGATGATGGCGTAATCGCTTCGCTTCAGCGTGATCCTCTTCTTGCGACCCATTTCCTCCGATAAGAAGGATAGGCTATAATCTGGCTACCTCGGCCATGGTTGCAAAGGCTTCGGCACTGGCCCTCGTGCTTTTTTGCCTCAGCCCATCATCCGGATGGGCTGACATCTACTGCTATAGAGGTCCCAATGGAGTGATCTACTTCACCAATGTACCCACTGGCGAAAGGCCTTACAAACTCTACCTCCGCGAGGCCCCTGTGCGCAGGGACTATGATCCCATAATAAAACGGATATGTGAACGCCACGGCGTCGATTTCGCCCTAGTGAAGGCGATAATCAAGGCTGAATCCGAATTCAACCCCCGGGCCGTCTCCCGCAAGGGGGCCATGGGGCTGATGCAACTCATGCCCTCAACGGCGTCCCTGATGCGGGTTTCGAATCCCTTCGATCCCTCTGAGAACATAGAGGCGGGGGTGCGGTACCTGAAGTCGCTGCTCGAGAGGTTCAATTACAACCTTCCCCTGGCCCTGGCTGCTTACAATGCAGGCCCCCGGGTGGTTGAGGAAAGAGGGGGAATCCCCGATTATCCGGAGACCAGGTCCTATGTGGCTCGGGTCCTCCAGTACTACCGTTCCTTCAGAGGTGGACATGGACGGCAGGGAGCGGTTGTGGAACCTCTCCAATAAGCTCACCCTTTTCCGCATCGCCGCCATCCCGGTGGTGGCTCTGTTGTTGCTTTCCCCTCAGCGACTGCCCAACTTCGTCGCTGCTGCGCTGTTTCTGCTCGCCGCTATCACCGACAGCCTTGACGGCTATTTAGCCAGGCGCAGGGGGACGGTTACCTCCCTCGGGAAGCTCTTAGATCCCATGGCCGATAAACTCTTGGTGGTCACAGCCCTCATCTTCCTCTTGCCCTTGGGGCGGGTTCCTGCTTGGGCGGTGGCGGTGATCGTGGCCAGGGAGCTTGCCATAACCACCTTGAGGGGGATTGCTGCCTCGCAAGGGGTCATCATCGCTGCCTCTGCCTTGGGCAAGGTGAAAAACTTCTTCCAAGTCGCCTCCACCAATCTGCTGATCCTCCATCATCCCTATTTTTCCATTGATGTGCATAGGTTGGGGACCTACATCCTGTGGATAGCAGTCCTGCTCACGGTAATCTCGGGCATAGATTACCTGAGGAGGTACAGCAGGGCTTAATCCCGTAGCCTGGGGTCAAGGGCGTCCCTTATCCCCTCACCCAAGAGATTATAGCCGAGGACGGTCAGCAGGATGGCCAGTCCTGGGAAGAGCGATAGCCAATAGGCGATCTCCAAATGGTCCTTGCCGGCAGTGAGCATGTTTCCCCAGCTCGGGGTGGGGGGCTGGACGCCGATGCCGAGGAAGCTAAGGGCGGATTCGGTGAGGATGGCGCTGCCGATGCCGAGGATGGCCGACACGAACACGGGACCCATGGCGTTGGGGAGGATGTGGCGAAAGATGATCCTCGAAGCGCTGGCACCGAGGCTCTTTGCCGCCAGGACGAACTCCCGCTCTTTGACCGATAGGAATTCCGCCCTCACGAGCCTTGCCACCCCCATCCAGCTCGTCAGGCCTATCACCACCATGATGTTCCATATGCTCGGCTCGAGCAACGCCACCACCGCCAGGATGAGGAAGAAGGCCGGAAAACACAGCATCACATCCACAAGCCTCATGATCAGCCCGTCCACCCATCCACCGTAGTAGCCAGCCACTGCCCCGAGGATCACCCCGATGGCCGTGGCTATGCCCACGGCCACAAAGCCTACCAACAGGGATATCCTCCCCCCCCAGATGATCCTGCTCAATACATCACGTCCAAGCTGATCCGTTCCCAGGGGGTGTTCCCTGGAAGGGGGCATCAGCACCCGGTCTACGTGGATCTGGGTGGGGTCGTAGGGGGCTATGTACGGGGCGAACAAGGCCGTAATGAGCAGCACCACTACCATTGCGCCCCCTGCCACCGCGAGCTTGTTCTCGTAGAACCTCCCCCAGAACGTCATCCTACTCTTATCCTCGGGTCCGCCCATGCATAGGCCAGATCGGCCAGGAGGTTGCCGAGCAAAGTCAACACGGCCCCGATCACCAGCATCCCCATCACCACCGGATAGTCCCTGGCCATGACGCTGTAGAAGAACAGCTGTCCCATCCCGGGGATGGAGAAGATGGTTTCAAAGATTACGCTTCCCCCTATCAGCCCTGGGACGGAGAGTCCGAGGATGGTGATCACCGGCAGCAAGGCGTTCCTCAAGGCGTGCTTGTAAATGACCTTCCCCTCGGGGAGCCCTTTGGCCCTTGCGGCGGTGATATAGTCCTGGCGGATCACCTCCAGGAGGCTCGTCCTCATGTAACGGCTTAGCCCTGCCAGACCGCCGAAGGCCGACACCAAGACCGGCAACAGCAGGTGTTTAGCCATGTCGAGGAGCTTCCCCACGGGGCTGAGGGCCTCGTAGCCAACGAGGGAGCGGATTCCGGAGATGGGGAGCCAGCCGAGTTTCACCCCGAAGATCAGCATCAAGACCAAGGCCAGCCAAAAGGTGGGGGTTGCGTATCCTACGAAGACGAAAACCGTCAGGGCCCGATCGCCGATGGACCCTTGATGGGTGGCGCAGTAGACCCCGATGGGGATGGCCACTGCCAGGATGAGGAGCATGGACAGGAGGTTGATGGTCACGGTTATGGGAAGCCGCTCGAGGATCTTCTCGCTTACAGGCCTTCGGTCCGGGCTGAAGGAGCGCCCGAGGTCCAAGGTCGCGAGCCTCTTCAACCACAGCAGGTACTGGATGTGCAGCGGTTTGTCCAGTCCGTAGTAGGCCCTCAACCGCTCGCGGGCCTCTTTGGTTATCTTGGGGTTGAACTCGGCTTGAAGCCCTGTGGGTTCCCCCGGGGCCAGGTGTATCACGGCAAAGGAGATCATGGTGATCCCCAAAAGCAGGGGGATCATCCCCAGGAGCCGCCGCAGGAGGTACTTCAGCATCGGAGGCCATTGTATCCGGCCTCCATCTTAGGTCAAGCGTTGACCTGGAGATGAAGAGGGGCTATAAGCTCCCTTTCAGAGGGGATGTCAAATGGCGGATGCGATCGTCCAGCGATGGGAAGGGGAGGTCCTCTACCTGATCATGAACCGCCCCGAGCGCCTAAACGCCATGGATCCGGAGCTCCTGGAGGGGCTCCTCGAGGGGTTGCGGCTCGCGGAGGCCGAAGGGGCACGGGTCGTGGCCCTGACAGGGGCGGGCAGGGCGTTTTCGGCAGGGGCCGATCTGGTGGAATTCCACCGGGCCGAAGACACCCCGCAGTTTGTCTTTCATATAGCAGGCCTCCTCAATGGGGTGATCACTCGGATAAGGCGACTGGAGGCCCCGGTGGTGGCCCTGATCAGGGGGGCGGCGGTGGGGGCGGGTTTCAGCTTGGCCTTGGCATGTGACCTCGCAGTGGCCGAGGAGGGGGCCATCTTCAACATGGGCTATATGCGGATCGCCTTTTCGCCCGATGCAGGGGCGACCTTCCTCTTACCCAGGATCTTGGGCCTGAAGGCCGCCATGCAGCTCTTCCTCCTCACCGAGGACATCGATGCCTTCAGGGCCAAGGAGTTGGGACTGGTCAACTTCGTCTTTCCCCCTGGGGAGTTCGAGGATAGATCGAGGGAGTTGCTCCACAGGCTGGGGGGGTTGCCCCGTCATGCCGTCGCCTGGACCAAGCGCCTGGTCAACGACGCCCTCTTTCAAGGGCTCGAGGCCCATCTCGAAAGGGAGCGGGTGGCGGTAGCTGAGCTCTCCGGAACCGATGACTTTCGCAAAAGGCTTGAGTCCTTCCTCAGGCGGAAGGGCTAACCGTTGGCCTTCTGGCGTGTTAAACTTTCCCTGTGGATGTCGAAGAGCTCCTGCGGAGGGATCTGAATCCCCAGCAATATGAAGCCGCCACCCACCTTGAGGGCCCTGCCCTGGTGGTGGCTGGGGCTGGTACAGGCAAGACCAGGGTCATTGAATACAGGGTTCTGTACCTCGTCTCCCAAGGGGTTCACCCGCGTTCCATCCTCCTACTCACCTTCACCCGGAGGGCTGCCAGGGAGATGCTCACCAGGGCCTCCCGCCACAACCCCCTCTGTCAGCAGGTGGAGGGGGGGACCTTTCACAGCTTCGGCTACGCGGTTATCTCCCGCTACGCCCACCTGTTGGGGTTGGGGCGGCCCCTTTCCTTCCTCGATGAGGCGGACCGCGAGACCCTCCTTCAACGTCTCGCTGCGGAGCTCGGCTTCACGGGGCGCAAGGTCCGTTTCCCCTCTAAGGCCACGTTGCGCGAGGTGATCAGCGCCTCCTTCAACCGGGGGGAGACTGTGGAGGAGGTCCTCCTCAAGGACTATCCCCATTTTCTCCATTGGGCCGCCGAGATCGAACGCCTCAAGGAGGCCTATGTGCGATACAAGATAGAGCACAACCTCCTCGACTACGACGATCTGCTGCTTTACCTGAAGATGCTCCTGGAACAGGAAGCGGTGAGGAAAACCCTCGGGGAGCGTTACCGCTTCCTGATGGTGGACGAATACCAGGACACCAACAAGATACAGGCCGAGATCGTCTACCTACTCGGATCCGAACACCACAACGTCATGGCCGTAGGTGATGATGCCCAGTCGATCTACGCCTTCCGGGGGGCGCGATATCAGAATATGTTCGACTTCCTGGAGGTCTTTCCAGGGGCGAAGGTGATAAAGCTCGAGAGGAACTACCGCAGCACCCAACAGATCCTCGACCTGGCCAACGCCTTAATCGAAAGGGCGGGCCGGAAGTATACGAAAGTGCTCAAGGCCGAAAGGGGGGAGGGCCCCAGGCCCAAGCTCCTTTTCTTCAAAGACCCGGAGGCGGAGGCCGAGGGGATCGCCGAGCGGATAAAGGAGCTGTGGGATGAGGGCGTGGAGCTGGGCAGAATCGGTGTGCTCTTCAGGAGCATGTACATAGCCCGGCCGTTGGAGATCTCCCTGGCCCGTCGCGGCATCCCTTATCGCACCTACGGAGGGCTCAAGTTCGTGGAGACGGCCCATGTTAAGGACCTCATCTCCCATGTAAAGGTCTTGGTCAACCCCAAGGACGAGCTGGCTTGGCATAGGGTTTTGACCCTTCTCAACGGGGTGGGTCCGAGGACCGCAGAGGCGATCATCGGCGAGATGGCCTCGGGGGACTGGCGGAGGGCCTTGGCGGAGCAGGAGGGTCACCCCCGGGCGGGACGCTGGATCAGGAGGTTGCGAGAAGCCCTTGAGGCAGCGGCGGGCCTTCCCTTCCCCGAGGCGGTTTCGACGTTATGTGATTATTACCTGCCCATCCTCGAGGCCAGGTACGATGACTACCCCAGGCGCATAGGGGACATAGAGGCCTTGAGAGGGATAGCCATGGGGTACCGCTCCGCGGAGCGCTTTTTGCTCGACCTGGTGGCCATAGAGCCTCCTGAGGATGGGGTGTTGCAAAGGGAAGACCTGAAGCTTGACACCCCTCCCCTGACCCTCTCCACCATCCACTCGGCCAAGGGGCTTGAGTGGCAAGTGGTCTTCATCATGGGGGTGGCCGATGGCCACATCCCCATCTCCTATAGCCAGATCTCGGAGGAGGATTTGGAGGAGGAGAGGCGTTTACTATATGTGGCCATAACCCGTGCCAAGGAGGAGCTCTATCTGACCATGGCCCTTGAGAGTTCGAGGGGTGGGATCCGGACCCTTCAGCGGCTCTCAAGGTTTCTAGACGACCCAACGATCCTGCAGTTGATCGATAGAATAGGGGAGAAGACCCCCCTCCCCGAGGGCTTGGATCGGGAGGCCCTTGTAGGCAAGATCCTTCGCAGTTGACTTCTATACCTTTCGAGCTATAATGAGAAAAGCCTTGCGAGAGGCAAGGTCTTTTTGTGTTTTGGGGGAGAAATGGCGGTTCTCGAGAGGATTCGAGAGGAGATGAAGGAGGCGGCAAAGGCCGGAGACAGGGAAAGGCTATCCATCCTCAGGTATGCCCTCGCGGCCTTGCAAAATAAGGAGAAGGAACTCAGGAGACCCTTAAAGGACGAAGAGGTCTATCAGGTCCTCAACTCCTTGATAAAAAAAGGCAGGGAGGCGAGCGAGCAGTTCCGCAAAGGAGGGAGGGAGGATCTGGCCGCAAAAGAGGAGAGGGAGGTGGTCGTCCTTGAGTCCTTCTTGCCAGAGCGTCTCTCCCGGGAGGAATTGGAGAGGATGGTCGACGAGGCTATAGAGGAGGTGGGGGCCAAAGGGCCGAGGGACCTCGGCAAAGTGATGAAGATCCTCATGCCCCGTGTGGCCGGAAGGGCCGAAGGAAAGCTGGTGAGCGAAACGGTCAGGAAGAGGCTTGAAGGGGCGCCTTCCGTCGAAGATTCCCCTTGAAAAGGGAATATCCAAGCAGAAGGGATTAGGGCGGAGTGGACAGGAGGTCTCTGGACTTCCTCGAATTCCCTCAACTTCTTGAGCATCTGAAGTCCCTCGCCACATCGGAGTTGGGTCGTCGTGCTGCGGGGGAACTGCGTCCTTGCAGTGATCCCCTCTATGTGAGGGCGTCCCTCGAAGAGACGGCCCAGATGAAGGCCTATGTGGAGGAGTTCGGGGTCCCCGAGGGGGGCTTCAAGGATATAGGAAGCCTCCTCGATCGGGTCTGCAAGGGTGCCCCCCTTGGCCCCCAAGATCTGAGGGATGTGGCTGCCTCCATCAGGGCCTCCGAGGCCTTGAAGGAGGCCTTCCGAGGGCTTGAGGATCGGTTCTGGCGCCTGAGGGAGCTTGCCAAAGGGATCCATGCCCCCAGGAGTTTGGCGGAGGAGATAGAACGGGCGATCTCCCCTCGAGGGGAGATCCTCGACGATGCCTCCCCCGAGCTGGCCGAAATCAGGAGGAAGCTCAGGCGTCAGAGGGATAAGATCCAGAGGAGGCTCGAGGCCCTTGTGTCCGAGGGTTTGCGCAGAGGGATCCTCCAGTCCGATCTCATCACCCAGCGAAATGAGCGCTTTGTGCTGCTCGTACGCGCCGACGCCAAGGGGAGGATGAAGGGGATCGTGCACGACACCTCCAGCTCTGGTGCAAGCCTTTACATAGAGCCGATGGAGGTGGTGGAGCTCAACAACGAACTGGGTATGTTGCGTCAAAGGGAGCGGGAAGAGGAGGAGAGGGTCCTCCGCTACCTGAGTTTCAGGGTCTCGGAGAAAGCCATCGAGTTGCGCGAGGACCTCCAATTGCAGGGCAAGATCGACCTGCTCTATGCAAAGGCCAGATTGGCCATAGACCTCAGGGCTTACCCTCCCGCCCTATCCGAAGAGGGAGGTGTCCGTCTCATCCAGGCGCGCCATCCGCTGTTGGAGCTCGGGGGAGAGGAGGTGGTGCCGGTGGACCTCTTCCTCGGTCCCCGGGAGAGGATCCTCATCATCAGTGGAGCCAATGCAGGCGGTAAGACCGTGGCCCTTAAGTCCTTGGGACTCCTCGTGTTGATGGCCCAATCGGGGATGCTCATCCCAGCCTCTGCCGATAGCTCCCTCCCCATCTTCTCCAAGGTCTTCGCCCACATCGGGGACGAACAAAGCCTGAAGGAACACCTGAGCACCTTCTCCTCCTTCGTGATCTGGCTGAAGGACGTCATCCCTCAGGTAGATCCCTTCACCCTCGTGCTCATCGACGAGATAGGCACCGGTACCGATTACGTCCAGGGGGCGGCCCTGGCGATGGCCGTCTTAGACGAGATAAGGTCCAGAGGCGGTTACGCCGCAGTGACCACCCACCTCGATCCCTTGAAGGCCTATGGTTACAGAGAGGAGGGGGTGACCAACGCCGCCGTGGAGTTCGACCCCGAGACCATGGCACCGACCTTCAGGTTGCTCTACGGGCAGGCGGGCAGGAGCTGGACCTTTCCCATCGCCGAGCGCTGGGGGATGCCTGAGGGGGTGATCTGCCGGGCCAAGGCCTATCAAGCCGAAATAGAGGACCCCCAGCAGGGGGTGCTCGAGGAACTCGGAGAGATCAAAGCCAGGTTCGAGCGGGAGCTCGAGGAGGCCCGGGCCTTAAAAGAGGAGGCCAGAAGGCGCGAGAAGCGCCTGAGGGAGATCTTGGAGGGGATCAAGGCCAAACGGAGGGAGATCCTCCGACGGATCGAGGAACGGGGGAAGAGGAGGCTCTCGGAGCTCGAAGAACGCCTTCGGAAGCTCATCAGAGAGGCCTCCCTGCATCCTGAAAGGGCTGCGGCTATCAAGGGAGAGGTGAGGAGGATCAAGGAGGCGTTCTCGACGAGCCCCCTCCTTCCGAGGACCTCAGGGAGGTCTCTGACAGAGGTAAGGGAGGGGGATTGGGTGAGGGTCCGCGGTCTGGGGCGCTCCGGTGAGGTCCTCAGGGTCGGCACAGACGGCAGGGTGGAGGTCCTCGTCGGCTCCATAAAGGTGAAGGTGTCAAGAGGCGAACTGGAGGCCGCTTCCCGAGAAGAGGCAACGAGAGACGAAGGGAGGGTGGTCCTGGAGGCCGAGGGGATGGGTTCACGGGAACTCAATGTGGTGGGGTTGAGGGTGGAAGAGGCCCTGCCCAAGGTGGACAAGCTCATCGACGAGGCCCTGATCCATGGTTGGGACGAGGTCCAGATAGTGCACGGTATAGGTACAGGCAGGCTCCGCAAGGCCATAAGGGATCATCTCAAGGAGATCCCCTGGATAAAGGGGTTGAAGTCGGCTCCCCTGGACAAGGGTGGAGGGGGGGTGACGATAGTGGAGCTCAAATGATCCCCCGGGATGTCGTAGAGAGGATAAGGGAGCGGGCCGATATCGTCGAGGTGATCTCCGACTATGTGCGGCTGAAGCCCTCCGGGAGGAATTTCAAGGGGCTGTGTCCCTTCCATCGGGAGAAGACCCCCTCTTTCGTGGTGAGCCCCGAGAAACAGCTCTTTCACTGTTTCGGCTGCGGAGCCGGTGGCAACGTCTTCACCTTCCTCATGCGTTACGAGCACATGAGCTTCCAGGAGGCCGTCAAGGCCTTGGCCCAGCGGTACGGCATCGAGGTCCCGGAGGTCCGCACAGGCTCGAGAAGGGAAGGGTACCTGCAGGTCAACAGGTTCGCTTTGCGTTACTTCAGGGAGCGACTGCTCCATCCACGAGAGGGCAGACCTGCCAGGGATTACCTCCTCGGGCGGGGGATTGAACCGAAGATGTGGGAGACCTATTCATTGGGTTATGCTCCCCCAGGCTGGGAGGGCCTTAAGGCCTTTCTTCAGGCCCAAGGGGCACGCCTCGAGGACGCCGAGGAGGTAGGCCTTCTCATCAAGGGTACTAAAGGACTTTACGATCGCTTTCGTTCGAGGCTCATCTTTCCCATCGAGGATCAGCGGGGGAGGGTTCTCGGTTTCGGCGGGCGCATCCTTGGGGAGGGAGAGCCCAAGTACCTCAACTCCCCTGACTCCCCCATCTATCACAAGGGCGAGGTCCTCTATGGCATGAGGCCAGCGCGAGATTATATTATTGGGGAGAAAGAGGCCATCGTGGTGGAGGGGTATTTCGACGTCCTCTCCCTGGCCCAGAACGGGGTGAGGAATGTGGTGGCTCCCCTGGGCACTGCCCTCACTGTCCATCAACTCCGGCTGTTGAAGCCCCTGGTGGAGAAGGTGATCCTCCTTTTCGATGGGGATGAAGCCGGCAAAAAGGCGGCCCTGAGAGGGGTGGAGGCCCTCGTAGAGGAGGGGATGGAGGGGGAGGTGGTGATCCTGCCGCCGGGAGAGGACCCCGATAGCTTCATCCGCACCAGGGGGAGGGAGGAACTCCTGAGGGATCGCAGGCCTGCCTTGAATTTCTACCTTGAGGAGCTGATAAAGGGCTTCGATCTCGACTCCCCAGAGGGTAGGTTCAAGGCCGCTGGAGCCGTCGTCTCCTTCCTCCAGAGGATAGATGACCCCATGCGAAGGCGTTTTTACGCCCGGTACGCCTCGGAGGCCCTGGGCATTGAGGAGGAAATGTTGCTCAGCCGGATGGATTTTTCCCCTCCGCCATCGACAGAGCACAAGGCCCTTCTCCCCACAGAAGAGGAGACCTTGGTTGCCCTGATGGTTCAGCATCCCGAGGTGATCTCCTGGGTGCGGGAAGCAGCGGTCCTAGAGCATTTCAGCTCCCCTGTTTTGAGGGAGGTGGCGGAAGAAGCCCTCAGGATAGAGGAGGAAGGGGGCGATCCGAGGATGGAAATTCCCCCCTTGCTTGAGGAGCGAGGGGTGGGAGAAGGGGTCTTCGCCGCCGCCTTTACCGAAGGGGAGGAGGCCTTCGATAGGATCTTCAAGGATTGTGTAAGGAGGATCAAGCTCAAAAGCCTACGCCAACAGAGGGAAGGGCTGCTGCAGGAAATACGCAGGGCGGAGAGGGAAGGAGACGAAAAGCTCCTTCAAGCCCTGCTTTTACGCCAACAGATCCTCCTGAAGGAGGAACGCGCCCTCGTTAGGGGCGCTGAATAAGGCTACCCCGTCTTCAAGGAGGGAGGCCGTGATGGACGAGGAATTCATGGAGGAAAAGGTGGAGAGCTTGGATGACGTCCTCACTGCGCTGGACGAGGTGGATTTCGAGGCCCTCGGTGAGGAGAAGGTGGCCGAGGAGAAGATACAGCTCTCCGAGACCACTGAGGAGCTGGAGGACCTCGAGTTCGGTCACACGAGCGATCCTGTAAGGTTGTACCTCAAGGAGATGGGCAAAGTGTCCTTGCTCACCCGTGAGGGGGAGGTGGCCATAGCCAAAAGGATCGAAGAGGGGAAAAAGGAGGTCCTCCGGGTGATCCTCAACTGCCCTGTAACGGTGGGGGAGGTTCTGAAGCTCGGAGAGGCCCTAAGGGAGGGCACCTTGAGCCTCAAGGACATCACCAACGATGTGGAAGACGAGGACCTCCAGGAGGAAGAAGAGGTCTATAAAGAGCGTATCCTCAAAGTGATAGATCGGGTGCGGGAGCTTCAAGGGGAGATCCGTCAGCTGAAAGCCGATCCCCAGCACTCCCAGGAGGAACTTCGGGCCAAAGAGGAGGAAATGGTTTCGCTCCTCACCCAGATCAACCTCAAGGAGTCTCAGGTGGAGGCCATCGTGAGCAAACTCCGTGCACTGCTGGACAAGGTCGAGCGGGTCGAGGGGGAGATTAAGGGGGTGGCTGATCGTCTAGGGACCACCCCCGATGGCCTCGAGGGATTTTTCCAGGAGCTGAAGGCCCACCCTGCCAAGAAAAAGGCGGTCTTCCGAGAGCGGGGCCTCAACGAGGGACAGTTCGTGGAGTTGGAGAGGAACTACAGGTTACTCAGGCGACGGCTAGAGCGGATCGAACAGGAGGCCGGGATCACCGTGCCCGAGTTGAAGAAGGCCATCGAGGAAATACGTCAAGGGGAGACGAAGGCCAAGGAGGCCAAAAACGAGCTTGTCCGCGCCAATCTGCGCCTCGTGGTAAGCATAGCCAAGAAGTACATGAATCGAGGGCTGCAGTTCTTGGACCTCATCCAGGAGGGCAACATCGGCCTGATGAAAGCGGTGGACAAGTTCGAATACAGCCGCGGTTACAAATTCTCCACCTATGCCACCTGGTGGATTCGTCAGGCCATCACGAGGGCCATCGCCGACCAGGCCCGTACCATCAGGATCCCGGTGCATATGATTGAGACCATAAACAAGTTGGTGCGGACCTCGCGGCAGCTTGTTCAGGAATTGGGCCGTGAACCCAGGCCTGAGGAGATCGCCGAGAGGATGGAGATGCCCGTGGAGAAGGTGATCAGGATCTTGAAGATCGCCAAAGAGCCCATTTCCCTGGAGACGCCCATAGGGGACGACGAGGACACCCACCTGAGGGATTTCATCGAGGACAAGGGGACGGTCCAACCCCTGGACGCGGTGATCCAGAAGAACATGATGGAACAGGTCCGCCAGGTGCTCTCCACCCTCACCGAGCGAGAGGAGAAGGTCTTGAGGATGCGCTTTGGCATAGGGGAGAAATACGATCACACCTTGGAGGAAGTCGGGCGCAACTTCAACGTCACCAGGGAGCGGATCCGTCAGATAGAGGCCAAGGCCTTACGGAAACTCCGCCACCCATCCAGGAGCAAGAAGCTCAAGAGCTTCGTGGAGTGATCAGAGGAGCCGCTTGAGGACCTCTTCTGGAAAGCCCTCGAGGGGGACCCTTTCTTGGGTCCCCTTTTTCATGTCCCGTAGAATCACCTCACCTTGAGCGATTTCGTCCTCCCCCACAATGGCCACAAAGGGGATGGCGAACTTGTCGGCCCTCCGCAGCTGGGCCTTGAGGCTCCTGCCGCGGTAATCGACCATGGTGGGAAGGCCCTGTCGCTTCAAGGCCCATGACCAACGGAAAGCCATCTTCTGAGCCTCCTCCCCCAAGGCGGCGATGAAGAGGAGGGCCGTCGGCGGCGCGGGTTCAGGGGGGATGAGAAGCAAAAGTCTCTCCATCCCGATGGCGAAGCCTATGCCGGAGATATCAGGTCCGCCCAGTTCGGACACCAAACGGTCATACCTTCCCCCCGCGGCCACGGCGTTCTGGGCGCCCAATCCCTCTGCTACCACCTCAAAAGCCGTCCGGGTGTAATAGTCGAGGCCCCTGACCATCCGTGGGTTCACCACGAAGGGGATCCCGAGTTCCTCAAGATGAGCCCTCACCTGTTCAAAGTGGCCCCTGCATGCGTCGCAGAGATAGTCTTCCAGCAGGGGTGCTTCCTCCATCACCTTGCGGCACTGGGGGACCTTGCAGTCGAAAGTCCTGAGGGGATTGCGTTGGGCCCTTCTGCGGCAGTCGGGACAAAGTTCGTCGAGGCGTCTCTGGAGGAAGTCCTGTAGTTCCCTTCTGAAAGGACCTCTACACGACGGGCAACCGAGGCTGTTCAGCTGGAGCTCGCACTGCTGTACCCCAACCCTTTTAAGAAGCTCCATCAACAGGGCCATTACCTCGGCGTCCACCATGGGATGGTCTACGCCGAACACCTCGGCGTCGATCTGATGGAACTGCCTGAGCCTGCCTCTCTGAGGGCGTTCGTAGCGGAACATGGGGCCGATGAAGTAGAGACGGGCCTCGGGATCGCGGGCGTACAACCTGTGTTCCACATAGGCACGGGCAATGGAAGCGGTGGCCTCGGGCCGCAGGGTGACCGAATCCCCTCCTCTGTCTTCGAAGGTGTACATCTCCTTTTGGACGATATCGGTTTCGTCACCGATCCCCCTTTGGAAGAGCTCCGTTCGCTCAAGAACTGGTACCCTGATCTCTTGGAAGCCGAAGGCCTCAAGGGTCCTTCTGGCTTCTTCCTCCACCTTCCTCCAGGTGGGCACCTCTTCAGGCAGGATGTCGGCAAATCCCCTTACAGCCTTGACTTCCATGGGACCTTTCTATATTACATCCCTACCCAAAGCTCAAGGCGATCATTACCCCTTGATTCTCGGAAAGAGAGGTTGTATTATATTGAGCGGAACAATCAGGGAAGGATGAAGGGGGAAACACGAGGGGTTGCCCTGTGTTTCCTCTTCTCTTAGAATAGAAAGGAGCTGGTGTAGCTCAATTGGTAGAGCGGCTGATTTGTAATCAGCAGGTTGCGGGTTCGAGTCCCACCACCAGCTCCATAAAAAAAGGAGAGGTACCCAAGCGGCCAAAGGGGGCGGACTGTAAATCCGCTGGCTCAGCCTTCGGAGGTTCGAATCCTCCCCTCTCCACCAGGTAAGGAAGGCGGGAATAGCTCAGCCTGGCAGAGCATCAGCCTTCCAAGCTGAGGGTCGCGGGTTCGAATCCCGTTTCCCGCTCCAGGAGGCTTCAAGGCCCACGTAGCTCAGTGGTAGAGCGCTTCCTTGGTAAGGAAGAGGTCATCGGTTCAATCCCGATCGTGGGCTCCATTTCATGTCAACAATAGAGGAGGGTTTGTGTTATGGGCAAGCCGAAGTTTGAGCGGAAGAAGCCGCATGTGAATGTAGGGACGATAG
>CAZGDM010000005.1:0-45302 GCA_964525275.1 uncultured Thermodesulfobacteriota bacterium
GCCGAAACCACCTCAAATCCTAACCTTAAACCCAGACTTGAAGGAAATTGGCGATACGCAAAAAGTCCTCTTGTGAATAACTGACCCAATTCTCCTCGAGAACATAAAAATCCCTTTTTAAGCGGATGAACCGGCCGCTCTTTATGTAGCGGCTGCAAAGGACCTGAGCCGATCTGCGGTCTACCCCCAGTAGGGTGACCATGTCGTCAAGGGTAAAGAATTCCCCCAAGGGCTTAAGATCACGGGGCACTTTTCTAAGCAGGGATACTTAACATTTTGTATAGCTTCTTAGTAAAGCGGAGGCAAGGGCATGCGTACAGGGATATTCTGACTTTCCGATTCCCTTGCAGAGGGCTTGACATGGGCGTGTGGTTGAGCCATTTTTATTTACGGTTGGCGGTGTAGCTCAGCTGGTCAGAGCATGCGGCTCATATCCGCAGTGTCCGGGGTTCGAATCCCTGCACCGCCACCAAGAGGGAAATTCAGGGGCCAAAAGGCCCTTTTTCTTTTGGATCGGGTCGGGGTTCGGCCTCGACGAACTCCACGAGGATGCCCTCCACTGGGAAGACGAAGGCGATCCTCCGGCCGCCAAAGCCCTTAGCGGGAACCGGCTCGCAGACCACCCTCAGACCTTTCGCCTTCAGCTCGGCGATCTTTGCGTCCAGGTCCTCTACCTCGAAACAGATGTGATGTAGCCCCCCGCCCCTCTCCAGGAACCTGCTCACAGGGGAGTCCTCCTGGGTGGGCTCGAGGAGCTCGAGGGTCACCCCATCTCCCCATCCCAGGTCGAGGAAGATGGCCCTAACACGCTGGATAGGATCCTCCTCCGGCCCGGTGAGGGCCTTGAGGCCGAGGAGGCGCTCCAAGGCAGCGGCGGTCTTCCTCACATCCCTGACGACCATGCCTATGTGATGGAGCTTCATGACGGGCTCATTTTAGCATCCGTTGAGAGAGCGGCGGTTGACTTAGCGCCTGGGAGTCTACATTATCAACACACCTGTAAGGAAGTGCTTATGGCCCTGAAGATAAGGAACCCAAAGGCAGAAAAGTTGGCGAGGGAAAAGCCGAAAAGACCGGGGAAACCCTGACCCAGGCGGTGATCCATGCCCTCGAAGAACGGCTCGAACGGATAAAGGGAAAAAGGCGGGCCATGGATCTCTACGAAGAGATAATGAGGATCTCCAGAAGATGCAGTTCCCTCCCTGACCTCGATACACGCAGCCCCGAGGAAATCCTGGGCTACGATGAACCAAGGTAAAACACTCCCCCATCTCTCTCAAATAGGGTTTACAAAGCTGATTGTATACTGTATGCAAAGGGCGTGAGGCGGGTCCTGCTCGGCAACGAGGCCATAGGCAGGGGCCTGGTTGAAGGGGGATGCCAGGTGATGGCCTCCTACCCCGGCACACCTGCCACGGAAATCCTGCCTGCGGTGCTCTCCTTCCGCCGCGAAGAGGACGCGGAGATTTACATCGAGTGGTCCGTCAACGAAAAGGTGGCCTACGAGGTCGCCCTGGCGGCGGCCTACGCCGGCAAGCGCGCCGCCGTGGCCATGAAACAGGTGGGGCTGAACGTGGCCTCAGATCCGCTTTTCAGCTCCGTGTACACCGGGGTGAAGGGGGGGTTCGTGGTCGTGGCGGCCGACGACCCTGGCCCTCACAGCTCCCAGACGGAGCAGGACTCGCGGCTTTGGGGGCTCATGGCGAAGATCCCGGTGCTCGACCCCTCGAGCCCCCAGGAGGCCAAAGACATGGCGGCGTGGGCCTTTGATCTCTCCGAGCGTTATGAAATCCCCGTCCTCCTGCGGCCCACCCTCAGGATATGCCATGCCCGGCAGACCGTGACCTTCGGCCCCATCAGGGCGAAAGGCGAACGCGCTTCCCTCATCAAGGACCCCAACCGATGGGCCGCCACCCCCAGGGATCGCTTCAGGCTCCACGAGGCCCTGAACAGAAAGCTCGAGGCGATGGCCCAGGAGTTGGAAACAGTCTCCTTCAACTACGTGCTGGGGCCCTTCGATCCTTCGCGGGAGTTCCCCTTGGGGATAGTGGCCGGAGGAGCGGCCTTCGGCACGATCAAGGAGGTCCTGGAGGACCTGGGGGTGGCCGATGAAGTCCCCCTGCTGAAGGTGGGGGCGCCGTGGCCCTATCCCCGAGGGCTCGTTGATGGCTTCGTCAGCTCGTGCAGAAGGGTGTTGGTCCTGGAGGAACCCGACTCCTTCCTCGAGCTCCTCATCACCGAGCGGAAAAAGGTCCTGGGGAGGTTCAACGGTTTCGTCCCCCGGGCCGGGGAGCTCTTGCCGGAGGTGGTCGAGGAGATCCTCCGCAGGGCGTGGAGCGATGCCGACATCCAGAAGCCGCTTCCCCCGAAGCCCAAGGAGATCCCCTCCCCCACCGAGGCCCCTCAGAGGCCCCCTACCCTCTGTGCAGGTTGCCCCCACCGGGCGAGCTTTTACGCCATCAAACGGGTGTTCCCCCAGGCGATCTTCACCAGTGACATCGGCTGTTACACCCTGGGCCTCAATCAGGGGGCGGTCGACATAGTCCTCGATATGGGGGCGGCCATCACCATGGCCACGGGCCTGTGGCACGCTTACAAGCAGGACGGCCAGGGGGTGCCCATCGTGGCCACCATAGGGGATTCTACGTTCTTTCACGCGGGATTGCCGGGGCTGTTGGACGCGGTCCATACGGGGGCGAGCTTCGTACTGGTGCTGCTCGACAACAGCACCACCGCCATGACCGGGATGCAACCCACGCCGGCAAGCGCCACCCTCGCCGACGGAAGCGAGGGCAGACCCCTGTCCCCCGAGGACCTCATCAGGGCCTGCGGGGTGGAGTTCATAGAGGTGGTCGACCCCTATGAGATCCCGCGGATGATGGAGGCCCTGAGGAGGGCAGAGCGTCAAATACGACAGCACGGCGGGGTGGCGGCGGTGATTGCACGACATCCCTGCTTTCAACTCATCAAACGGATGGAGCATCCGCGTAGGGTCGAGGTGGAACTGCTCGAAGAACCCCCTCAGAAAGAGGCCCTCAAGCCCGTATACGTCAAAAAGACGCCGCCCTGTAATCTCGCCTGCCCCGCGGGGAACGATGTGGAGGGGGTGTTGGCCCTGGTGGCAAGGGGGGAGGTGGACGGGGCGGTCAAATTGCTCCTTGAGGGAAACCCCTTGCCTTCGGTCTGTGGGAGGGTGTGCTTTCACCCCTGCGAGGAGGCCTGCAATCGCGGCCGCTGGGACGAGGCGGTGAGCATTCAGGCCATTGAGCGCCTCCTCGGGGACAGGGCCACTGTAGATCACCTTCCCCAGCCCCTCCCCGAGAGTGGTTTCAAGGTGGCCGTCGTAGGGTCCGGGCCGGCGGGGTTGAGCTGTGCTTACAGCTTGAGGCTCCTCGGGCACACGGTTGAGGTCTTCGAAGCCCTACCGGAGCCAGGGGGACTCCTCCGTTACGGCATCCCCCCTTACAGGCTGCCCAAGGACGTGCTCAACAGGGAGATCGAACGCCTCAAATCCCTCGGAATCACCATCAGGACCGGCGCCAGGCTGGGAAAGGAACTGTCCTGGGAGGAGCTTGCTGCCTACGACGCCATATACCTGGCCACGGGGGCCCATGTCCCCCGCCCTCTGGGCCTCCCGGGAGAGGAACTTCAGGGGGTATGGAGGGGGCTTGAGCTCCTCGAGGCGATCAACTGCGGGGAAAGCCCTGAACTGAAGGGCAGGATCGCCGTCATAGGCGGAGGGAATACGGCCATAGACGTCTCTCGGTGTCTTCTTCGGCTGGGGGCGGAGCCGCTGTTGCTCTACAGAAGGGGCCGTGCCGATATGCCCGCCCACCCCTCAGAGGTGGAAGAGGCAGAGGCGGAAGGGGTGCAGATGGAGTTCTTCCTATCCCCGGTGGAGATCGTGGGCCCCGAGAAGGTGAGGGCCATAAGGCTTCAGCGGATGCGCCCCGGTCCAAGAAGTCGGGACGGCCGTCGGGGGGTGGAACCGGTGGTAGGGTCGGATTTTTCCCTCGAGGTGGACGGAGTAGTGATAGCCACAGGGGAGGTACCGGAGCCCGTGATGCTCCCCGAGGAGATAGAGGCAAAGGCCTTCCGCGGCGGTGACCTGGTGGGAGGGCCACGAACCGTCGCCCACGCCATAGGCTCGGGGAAGAAAGGGGCCCTTGAGATCCATCGGTACCTGACGGGGGAAGAACGGACCAAGCAGGGCAGATCCCCTCAGGAGGTGCCCTTTGAGGCCATAGACCTGAGTGCCTTCGCCCCGGGCAATAGACCTCAGGCGCCCCATCTGAGCCCCCGAGAGGCGAGGAAGGGGTTTCGAGAGATCGTAGGGGGGATATCCGAAGAAGATGCGGTAAGGGAGGCCTCGGAACGCTGCTTTCACTGCGGCAGTTGCACCGAGTGCGATTTCTGTATGCTGAGCTGCCCTGAGGGGGCTATCTCGAAGGAAGACGGCGCCTACAGAGTGGACCTCAGCAAGTGCAGCCTCTGCCGCCTGTGTGCTGTGGCCTGCCCACGGGGGGTCATAGAGATGCCCCTGGCGGGCGGATGTGTGAGCTGTGGGTATTGCCTTCAGGCCTTCGGCTGTCCGGCCCTGATGATGGAGGACCACGGGGTCCGGATAGACCGCAAGATATGCGTAGACTGCGGCCTGTGCGTCTTCGCTTGCCACCAAGGAGCGATCAGGGAAGGATGAAGCTCCAGATCGTCATAGCCGGAGTGGGGGGGCAGGGGGTGCTCTTCGCAGCGAGGCTCCTCTACCACCTCGCGCATCTGAGGGGGGAAGAGGTCTTCGGGGCCGAGACCCACGGGATGAGCCAGAGGGGTGGCTCGGTCATCTCCTACGTCAAGATCGGCTCCTTCACGAGCCCCCTGATCAGGCGGGGGATGGCTGACCTGCTCCTCGGCCTCGAAAGGGAGGAGGGATTGCGGAACCTGCCCATGCTGCACGAGGGAGGAGCCGCGGTGATCAACGCCAGGGAGGTACCGGAGGTCGAGGGAATAGAGCTCTATCCCGTAGAGGCAGACCTGCTGGCCCAGGAGGTGGGGGATCCGCGGACCGCCAACCTCGTGCTGATGAGCTTTGCTGCCTCCCTGGGGCTTCTTCCCTTCAGCGAAGGAGAGATCCTCGAGGCCGTCTCCCAGCTGGTTCCGCCGGCCTTGAAGGGAGTGAACGTAGAGGCCGTCAAACGGGGGTTTACCCTCGGGAGGGCAAGTCCGTCCTTGACATAGAGGCCTCGCCTTATCAAAATGGGCGATGGATTTGAAAACCAATTTCTTCGTGGGAGGTGAACCATGAAGCATGGAGGGAGGGGTTTTGGATTGGCCTCGTTGATATTCATCGGCGCCCTCCTCGTCGCCTTCGTCTCCGGTGCCCTGGCCGGGGGGAAGGAGATCAAGGTGGGCATAATTGATTGTTACAGTGGTCCACCTGCGGTATATGCCAAGGACGCTCTGAACGGCTTCAAACTGGCCCTCAAGGAGATCAACAAGAAAGGGGTCCTCGGACGCAAGATCGTGTTCACCACCCGGGACACCAAGTTCAAGGTGGACATCGGCCTGAGCATGGCCAAAGAGCTGGTCATGCGCGAAGGGGTGGACGTCCTGGTGGGGACTATATCGAGCGGTGTCGCCCTGGCGGTCTCGGATTTGGCCCGCAAGGAGAAGGTCCCCTTCATCGTCTGGATCTCCAAGAGCGAGAGGATCACCGGAGAACTCGGCCACCGCTACGTCTTCTGCACCAGCGAGAACACCGCGATGGCGGGGAAAGCAATGGCGGTGGGGCTGTCCAAGAAGCCCTACACCAAGTACTGGATCGCTGGTGACGACTACGAATACGGCCACGCCATCGCCCGCGCGGCGTGGAGGAACCTGCAGAAGATGAAACCCGGGGTGAAGAAGATCGGCGAGTCCTGGTGGAAGGTGGGCGAGCCGGACCTCATCCCCTACCTCACCGCCATCATGGCCGCGAAGCCAGATGCCGTGATCTTCTGCACTGGCGGCAAGAGCATGGCCAACATCCTGAAGGCCATAAAGGCCACGGGAATGGCCAAAAAGGTGGCGATCTGCATCCACACGGCTACCGATCATGCGGTACTAAAGGCGCTGGGCCCTGAAGCCCCCGAGGGGGTTATGGGGACCATGGATTATCACTTCTATTTCCCCGAAACCCACGAGAACAAGGCTTTCGTCGAGGCCTTCAAGGCCGCCTACGGCGAGCCCCCTGGATTCCCCGCCTTCCATGGATGGAACACCGCTCACTTCATCGCCAAGGCGTTTGAAAAGGCCGGAACCGTGAACACTGAGAAGTTCATCGACGCCTTGGAGGGCCTGAAGATCATGAGCCCCGTCGGGGAAATAGAGATGCGCGCCTGCGACCATCAGGTGGTCGAGCCCATGTTCCTCGGCGTGACCAAGAAATCCCCCAAGTACAACTTCTTGATCGCGTCGGACATTGTGACCCTTCCGGGGCCTGAGATCATGCCTTCTTGCGAAGAGATAATGGCACTCAGGGCCAAAGCGAAGAAGTAACGATGGAAAAAAGGGGAGATCTTTAGAGGGATCTCCCCCTTTACGTCTTCTCAATCAAGGCGTGTGTAGCAGATGAGTGTAGATCTCGCTTCGGTTCTCACCCAGCTCTTAGTCGGCCTGAGCCGTTCGATGATCCTCTTCATAGTTTCGGCTGGCATGAGCTTCATCCTCGGGGTCTTACGGGTACCAAATGTGGCTCACGGATCGCTTTACATGATAGGGGCCTTCTCCGCCTTTAGCGTCTACAACTACTTCGGAGGAGGATCGACGGGGTTCTGGTTAGCCCTCCTTCTGGCCCCCTTTCTGGTGGCGCTGGTCGGCTTCGTAGCCGAAAGAGCCCTTTTTTGCCACCTCTATCAGCGGGAACACCTGATGCTGCTTCTCTTCACCTTTGCCCTCATGCTGATCCTCGGAGACCTGGTGAAAATCGTCTGGGGCCCGGAGTACAGCTCCATCATGCCCCCTGGAGGGCTGAAGGGTTCGATCTCCATCTTCGGCTCAGCCTTTCCAAAGTACAATCTCTTTCTCCTGGTGGTGGGCCCGCTGGTGGCGGTTTTCCTCTGGCTCTTCACCAATCGGACCAAGGTGGGGAAGATATGCCGCGCTGCAGCGGTAGACCGTGAGATGGTGGGGGCCCTGGGGATAAACGTCAGTTGGATCTTCGCCGCCGCCTTCGTCTTGGGATGCTACCTGGCGGGCATCGCTGGGGCGCTGGTCGCCCCCACTGTGAGCATAACCTTGGGAATGGACCACGACATCATCATCGAGGCCTTCCTCATCGTCACCATCGGGGGACTCGGCAACATGTGGGGGGCCCTAGTGGGGTCGCTGATCTTTGGCATCACCCAGGCCTTTGGCGTCCTGTTCTGGCCCCAGTTCGCCATCGTCTTCCCCTATGCGGCGGTGGTCATAGTGCTCCTTTTGCGCCCGCGGGGGTTGCTGAAATCGGTCTGGTAGGAGGTCTGATGGGAGGGATAAAAGGACGACTGGCACTGGTTGGGTTGGTGATCCTGCTCTTTCTGCTGCCCTCGGTGCTCCCTCGGTTTTACACCTACATCATCGCCTTGATCTTCGTGACCGCCCTTCTGGCCATGAGCCTCAACATCACCGTGGGCTACGGCGGGATGTTTCAATTCCACCACGGGGTCTTCTACGGGGTGAGTGCCTATACCGTGGCCCTGATCATCACCAAGACGAAGCTCCCGGCCTGGGTGGCCTTCTGCGCAGGACCTGTGGTAGCCGCAATAGCGGGGCTTTTGATCGGGGGGTTCTGCGTGAGGCTGACCCAGCTTTACTTCGGGATGCTCCAGATCTCCCTGGGGTCTTTGCTCTGGGCCATCGTCTTCAGATGGTACAGCCTCACCGGAGGAGACGACGGCATCCACGGCATCCCCATGCCCGACATCCTATCCTCCCTGAAGAACGCCTATTACTTCATCCTCATCGTCCTCATAGTTTGCCTTTACGTGCTTTACAGAATCGTCAACTCCCCCTTCGGCAGGACCCTTCAGGCCATAAGGGACAACCCCGGCCGCTGCGAGGCTGTAGGGGTGAACGTCAGGAGACATCAGCTTGCGGCCATCGTCATCGCCACCTTCTTTGCCGGAGTGGCAGGGGTGCTGTTCGTGGTGCTGGAGGGATCGGTCTTTCCGGATCTCCTCTTCTGGGTGCTATCCCTGGAGATCTTCATCATGTGTCTGCTGGGAGGGTGGTTCACCTTCGCCGGGCCCATCGTAGGGGCGGCCATCATCGTCTCCCTCAGGACCTTCGTGGGGATGTATACTGAATACTGGACCCTGATCCTCGGTGCCATCCTGATATTGCTCATCTTCTTCCTGCCGGAGGGCGTCATGGGCTTTCTGATGGAGAAGTTCGCACCGCGTCTCAAAGCCCACGTGGTCGAGGAGAGGAGCCGTGCTCAGGGTTGAAGGGGTCGAGAAGTCCTTCGGGGACTTTAAGGCGGTAGACGGCGCCAACCTGTTGGTCGAGCGGGGGGACATCGTCGCCGTAATCGGTCCCAACGGGGCGGGCAAAACCACCCTCTTCAACCTGATCACCGGACAGCTCAAGCCGGACCGTGGGCGGATCGTCTTCAAGGATGAGGAGATCACCGGGCTACCCCCTTATGAGATATGCAAGAAGGGCATCGCTCGCTCCTTTCAAATCGTGAACATCTTCCACCGGCTGACCGTCTTCGAGAACGTGCAGGTGGCGGTTTTATCCCATAAGGGCGAGAGCAAACGGCTCCTCGAGCCGGCGCGCAAGATGGCAGTCGAGGAGACCTTCGAGTTGCTCAGGGCCGTGGGCCTCGAGGACAAGGCCTACGAGGTCGCCGGGACCCTCTCCCACGGGGACCAAAAGGTCCTGGAGATAGCCATCGCCCTGGGCAATGATCCCGAGCTTCTGATCCTGGACGAACCCACCGCCGGGATGTCCCCGGAGGAGACGGCCTCCACCATCGAACTCATCAAACGTCTGGCCACCGAAAGGGACCTGACCATCCTCTTCTGCGAGCACGATATGGAGATCGTCTTCTCCATCGCCAAAAGCATCATGGTGATGCACCAGGGCCGGACCCTCATTCAGGCCTCGCCCGAGGAGGTAAGAAACGACCCGAGGGTGCAGGAGGCCTACCTGGGAGGGGAGGTATGCTCGACGTAGAGGGCATCCATACCTACTATGGCCTGAGCCACATCCTGTTCGGGGTCTCCTTGAAAGTGGAACGAGGAGAAGTGGTGTGTCTCCTGGGCAGAAACGGCGCCGGTAAATCCACCACTATGAAGAGCATCATGGGGTTGGTCCCCCCACGGCAGGGGCGGATCGTCTTCAAGGGGGAGGACATCACGGGCCTTCAAGCCTATCAAATAGCCCGCAGGGGGATAGGCTATGTGCCAGATGACAGGCGGATCTTCGCCGACCTGACGGTGGAGGAAAACCTCGAGATCGCCGAACGCCGAAGGGACGGCAATGGGTGGACGCGCGAAAGGGTATATGAACTCTTCCCCGCCCTCAGGGAGATCAAGGACCGCAGGGGTGGATGCCTCAGCGGTGGAGAACAGAAGATGCTGGCCATCGCCAGGGCCCTGATGACAAATCCGGAACTGCTACTGCTCGACGAACCCACTGAAGGGCTGGCACCCGTAATGGTGCGGGCGCTGGAGGAACAGATCCTCAAGCTGAAGGAGGTGGGCCTGACAGTCCTTCTGGCCGAGCAGAACGTGAGGTCGGCCCTGAAGATAAGCGACCGCGGCTACATCATCGACAATGGCCAAATCCGCTACCACGGTAGCATCGAGGACCTGCGGCAAAACGAAGAGGTGAGAAAGAAATATCTGCTTGTGTGAAGGAGGAGGCCGATGCCCATCGTCAGGATAGATATGATCGAGGGCAGGACCATCGAGCAAAAGCGCAAGATAGTCGAGGAGATAACCGACACCTTAGTGCGGGTGGCCGGGGCCAAGGCGGAGGATGTGCGCATCGTCATCGTCGATCATCCCCGGCATAATCTGGCCTCCGAGGGCAAACTGCTGAGCGACAAGACCTGATCACAGCTCAAGGTCCACCTCACGGCCGAAACGCTCTTGAAGGGCCCTTTGTAGAGAGGAAGGGTCTTTTGTATTTTCGAGGGACACCTCCAGGCGTCCGTCTTTTGAAACCGTGAGCTCGGCACCGAACTCCCTTAGGATCCGGATCACCTCTTCGGGGTCCACGGTGATCCACCCTTTCATCCTCCGGAGGAGCTCTTCTCCGCGAAGAGGTGCCTCTATGACGAGGTCTATCTGTCGAAACTTGGCATCCCATCCGATGAGGGCAGGCCTAACGAGTACCGGACAAACCGGATCGTGGACCGCAGCACACCTGAACCAAATCCTCGCCATCTCTCACCTCCTGAGGTTGTCAAATGCTTCCAACTATGCTTTTAATAATTTGTGACCTATTTCTCAAGGAGGAGATGATGTGGAAGGAGGCCTTCAGGATTTTTGGCATCGGTTTTCCGGGGGTGTTTTTGACCTTGGCACTGCTGTGTCTGTCGGTCTATGCCCTGAGCGCCCTGGTGCGTCTCTGGGAGAAGAAGTGAGATAAGGAGGGGGATCATGGAAGGCTTTCTCGGAGCGGTGTTGCTGAAAACTGGTGTGCTCAACCTGCAGGTGAAGCACGTGATAATGTGGGCCATCGGCTTCACCTTCATCTACTTGGCCATCAAGAAGGACTATGAACCGCTTCTGTTGCTGCCCATCGGTTTCGCCATCTTCGCAGTGAACCTCCCCCTGACCGGCCTCATGGAAAAGGAACCCAAGGGGCTCCTTTACATCTTCTACCACTACGGCCTCGAGTGGGAGGTGGTGCCACCCCTGATCTTCCTGGGTCTCGGTGCCATGACCGACTTCGGTCCCCTTATTGCCAACCCCAAGACGCTCCTTCTGGGAGCGGCTGCTCAGTTCGGGGTGTACATCTCTTTCTTCGGGGCGCTACTTCTGGGGTTCACCATCCCGGAGGCCTGTTCAATCGGGATCATCGGCGGAGCGGATGGTCCGACCACCATCTACACCACCGTGCATCTGGCCCCCCATCTCCTCGGGGCTACGGCCATTTCCGCCTATTCCTACATGTCGTTGGTGCCCATCATCCAGCCCCCCGTGATGAAACTCCTCACCACCCAAAAAGAACGCAAGATCATCATGCGGCAGTTGCGCCCCGTCTCCCGCACGGAGAAGGTCCTCTTCCCCATCGCGGTGACGCTGGTCTCCTGTCTGCTGGTCCCCGCTGCGGCCCCGCTGATGGTGATGTTCATGCTGGGCAACCTCTTCCGCGAATCAGGGGTGGTCAAGAGGCTGTCGGATGCCGCCCAAAACGAACTCATGAACATCGTGACCATCTTCCTCGGGATCTCCGTCGGGGCCACCATGTCCGCAGACCGCTTCCTCAGGCCCCAGAGCCTCATGGTCTTCGGGCTGGGATTGGTGGCCTTCATCTTCAGCACTGCGGGGGGAGTGCTCTTCGCCAAGTTCATGAACCTATTTCTGAAGGAGAAGATCAACCCCTTGATCGGCAGCGCCGGGGTGTCGGCAGTCCCCATGGCCGCACGGGTGAGCCAAAAACTGGGGGCGGAGGCCGACCCCAAGAACTTCCTCTTGATGCATGCCATGGGTCCCAACGTGGCCGGGGTCATCGGAACCTTGATGGCCGCGGGGTTCTTCATCTCCCTGGCCCACTGACCCCTTCGGTGAAAAATTCTGGTTGTCATTTACCAGTGGCTTGTTTATATTTATGGTGAAATAACCTTTTTGGACAGGAGAGGAAGATGGAGAGGCGGTTGGACATCGGAGGAAAGCTGAGGGCTTTGCGCAACGAGAGGCGGATATCCCTCCGGACCCTCGCCAAGTTAAGCGGGCTCTCGGTGAACACCTTGAGCCTAATCGAGCGCAACATAACCTCCCCCACGGTCAACACCCTCTATAGCATCAGCCGTGCCCTGGGGGTGAAGATCAGCCACTTCTTCGACGAGGAGCGCACGGAGGACCTCCTCTTCACCAAGGCCGACGCCCGCACGGTGGTGGAGATGAAGGAAAAGGGCGTGAAGGTGGAGAGCCTGGGCGTCGGGCTGGTACAGCAGGGTCTGGAGGGCTTCGTCATCACCGCCAGGCAGGGCTGTAAGGGCCTGAAGAAGGGCAGCCAGATGGGAGATGAACTCCTCTTCTGCCTGAAGGGGAAGTTTCAAATCAACGTCAACAAGGACACATTCACCATGGAGGAGGGGGACGCCCTTCTGGTGAAGGGGAACCTCCTCTATCGCTGGGAGAGCACAGGGGAAGGGGAATCGCAACTCCTTGTGGTGAAAGAAGCCCGCAAGTAGCCAAGCCCTCCCCCATGACCCCGATCCTCATCCTCGCCTCCAGGTCCCCGCGGAGAAGGGAGCTCCTCGAGAGGATGGGGATTTCCTTTCAGGTAATGGAACCCGAGGTAGAGGAGGAGTTGGGAAGGGGCGAGACTCCTCGTGCTTTTGTAGAGCGGATAGCCAGGGAAAAGGCGACAGAAGTAGCCCAGAGGGCCCCTGGGGCCTGGGTTTTGGGGGCAGACACGGTAGTGGTGCTCGGCGAGGAAGTCCTGGGCAAGCCCAGGGACGAGGAAGAAGCGGCATCCATGCTCAGGCGACTCTCCGGGAGGGTTCACAAGGTGCTTACCGCCTTCTCACTGCTCAACCTCGCCGAGGGCAGATCTTTTCAAGGGGTGGAGGAGACCAAGGTAAAATTCATCCCCCTTCAGGAGGCCGATATCCGTTGGTATGTCTCCACCGGGGAGCCCCTTGGCAAAGCCGGTGCCTATGCCATACAGGGGGCAGGAGGTGCCTTCATCGAGTGGATAAAGGGATCCTACACCAACGTGGTGGGACTGCCCGTGGCCCAGATCCTCGGCCCCCTCAGGGAGATCGGCATATGGAGGCCTTGAGGATCAAGGAGAACCTCGAAAAGGTCAGGGAGCGCATCTTTCAGGCGGCCCGGCGGGCCGGAAGGGACCCGGAGGAGATCAAGCTCATCGGGGCCACCAAGGGGGTGGAGCCCGAGAGGATCGCGGAAGCGGTGGATGCCGGTCTCGAAATCATCGGTGAAAATTACGTCCAGGAGGCCCAGAGAAAATACGAGGTGCTGGGTGAAAGGGTAAAATGGCACATGATCGGCAGACTCCAGCGGAACAAGGCCCGCCACGCTGTGAAGCTCTTCGAAATGGTTCACTCGGTGGACAGCCTGAAGCTCGCCCAGGAACTCCAGAAAAGGGCAGCCCAAAACGAAAAGCGAATCGAAGTCCTGATCCAGGTAAACCTGTCTGGGGAGGAGACCAAGGCCGGCGTCTCCCCTGAGGAAGTGGAGGGGCTAGCCCGGGACATCGTGGAGATGCCGAACTTAGAGCTCAAAGGGCTCATGACCATGCCCCCCTTTTTCGACGATCCCGAAGGGGCGAGGCCCTTCTTCAGGGCCTTGAGGGAGCTGAGGGATCGCCTGATGGAACGGGGCCTCCCCCTGGGGGAGCTATCCATGGGGATGTCCGGCGATTTCGAGGTGGCCATAGAGGAGGGTGCCACCATGGTGAGGATCGGAACGGCCATCTTCGGCCCGAGGAGGTACTGAGGTGGAAAAGCCGTGGGGTGGGCGTTTCAAAGAGGAAACTGAGGAGCTCGTGGAGGAGTTCACGGCCTCGCTGCCCTTCGACCACCGGCTTTGGAGACAAGACATCGCCGGCAACCGCGCCTATTGCAAGGCCCTGGTGAAGGCAGGGGTCCTCAGCGAGGAAGAGGGGAAGCGCGTCGAAGAGGCCCTGCAGCAGATCGCCCGAGAGATGGAGCGGGGAGAGGTGGCCCTTGATCCCCGTTGGGAGGACGTCCACATGCTGATCGAAGCCCGCCTCATAGAAAAGGTGGGCGAGATCGGGGGAAAGCTCCACACCGGCAGAAGCCGCAATGACCAGGTGGCCCTCGATCTCAGGCTTTGGCTCAAGGAGGAAATAGAAAGGCAGGACGACCTCCTGCGGGGACTGCAGATCGCCCTCGTCCAGAAGGCCGAGGAGTGGTTCGGTATTGTCGCCCCAGGATACACCCACTTGCGCAAGGCCCAGCCCGTGCTGCTCTCGCACCACCTCATGGCTTACTACGAGATGTTCAAACGAGATCGGGAGCGGCTCAAGGCCTGCTTCGAAAGGGTGGATGTGATGCCCCTCGGCAGTGCCGCCCTGGCGGGAAACCCCTATCCGATAGACCGCCGATACCTGGCGGAGTTGCTGGGGTTCTCCCGCATAAGCGCCAACAGCATGGACGCCGTGAGCGACCGCGACTTCGTCTTGGAGTACCTCGCCGTGGCCGCCATAGCGATGACACACTTAAGCCGCCTGGCCGAAGAGCTGATCCTCTGGTCGGGAAGCGAGTTCGGCTTTCTGGTATTGCCCGAGGCCTTTTGCACCGGCTCCAGCATCATGCCCCAGAAGATGAATCCCGACGTGCTGGAGCTCGTCCGCGGCAAGACGGGAAGGATATGTGGGTCCCTCGTGGCACTGCTCATGACGCTCAAGGCCCTTCCCCTCACCTACAACCGGGACCTGCAGGAGGACAAGGAACCGCTTTTCGACGCCGCGGATACCCTCCGCAGATCCCTCGAGGTGATGGCGCGCCTCGTCGAGGGGATAGAGGTCCGGAGGGAGAGGATAGAAGAAGCCGCCACCCAGGACTTCACTTTGGCCACGGAGCTCGCCGATTACCTGGTCTCAAGAGGCATCCCCTTCCGCAGGGCCCACCGCATAGCGGGGGAGATCGTGCGCTACGCCGAGGAAAGGGGGAAAGACCTCAGGGAACTCGACCTCAGAGAGCTGCGCAGGTTCTACCCCGAGATAGGGGAGGACGTCTTCTCCTGGCTCGAGCCCCAAAAGGCCCTGGAGCGCCGGAAGCTCGAAGGGGGGACGGCCCCTCAACGCGTCAAGGAGGCCATCGAGCGCGCCAAGGAGGAACTCGGGCTGTGATCCCCCTGCTTTTGGCCCTTCTGTTGCTGTGCAGTTGTGGGGTCAAGGCCCCTCCCATTCCCCGGGATATGCTCGTGCCCGATGCCCCAAAGGGGACTACCCTCAAGGTCAGAGAGGGTAAGCTCTACCTCGAGTGGAGGCCCCCGGAGGAAAATGTCGATGGGAGCCGTCCCGTTGAATTGATCGGCTTCCAGGTGCTCAGGCGCCGGGGATGTCCCACCTGCCCCGGGGAGTTCGAAGTGGTAGGGGAGGTCCCCTTCTCGCCCCAGCGGGGGCAATACCTGTGGCTTGAGGAAAATCCCCTACAAGACGGTGAGACATACATATACCGCGTCCGAGGGCTGAACAAGTGGGGGTACGCAGGGCCGCCCTCAGAGGACCTCGCCATCCTCTGGATTCCCCCCGCCCCACCTCCGGAGGGCTTGAGGGGAGAAGGCGGTGACAGGATGACCAAGTTGCACTGGGACGGGGCTCCGAGGGCGGAAGCCTACCACGTCTACAGGCGTCCCGCCTCAGATCCCTATCCTCTCGACCCCATAGCGACGGTCAGAACGACGGCCTTTACGGACCGGGGGGTTGAGAACGGCAAGACCTTCTGCTATCAGGTCCGAAGTGTGGTCTTTGCTGCAGAGGTCCCCATAGAAGGAGGTGGATCCGAAGAGGTCTGCATCACCCCAGAAGACCTAACCCCTCCCCCACCCCCCGAAGGACTGGTGGCCTTCAGGAGGGGACGGGAGGTCGAACTCGACTGGTTCCCTGTAGAGGCCGAGGCGGTGAGAGGCTATCACGTCTGGCGGGGGCGCTGCGGGGAAGGGATGTCCCGCATCACCAAGTCACCGGTGCAGGAGACCCTCTACACCGACGTCCTCCCGGGCAGGGGCTGCTGGCGTTACGCGGTCTCGGCGGTCGACGCCTCTCCGAAGGGGAACGAAAGCCCGCCCTCCGAGGCGGTGGAAGTCAGGTATTGAAAGGAGGAGAGATGGCTGAGATAAAAAGCACCCTCGACCTGGTGATGGAAAAACTGAAGGACATGGAGGTCACCGAAGAGGAGAAGAGGCAGTTTCGGGAAAAGGAAGAGCGGGAGAAGGCCCAGAGGCTCTTCCACCGCTACTTCAAGGGAGAGGGCAGGGATTGGGACACCCTTAAGCGGGAGGTGCGCAAGCTGGAGGGGGTCGCCAGAGAGGAGTTCCTCCGCCTCGTGGCCGAGGAGATCCCGCTGGATGGAGCCCTTCCGGATCGCTACGCCAGGGGCTTGGAGGTGGTCTTTGGACCCCAAGGCAAGGGCAGGATCGAAGAGGCCCTCGAAGGCTATCGTCGGCGCAGGGAGGCCAGAGGGAGCGAATTGAAGGCCGAGCTGCTCCAGGATTTGGCCCGCAGGGGGATCAAGGGGTCGGCCGTGGACCCCAACCCCCGCTTCCATCCCCGCTGGAGAGAGGTGATGGGCGAACTGGAAAGGGACCTGCGGAAGGAGCTGCACAGGCTCCTCGAGGAGATCCCCATTTCGTAGGAGGCGAGGAGATGGCCGAAGGGGAGGTCGTCGTAGCGTTGAAGGCCCTCAAATCCTTCTGTAAGCGCGTCTTCGAGAAGCTCGATGTGCCGTCGGAGGACGCGGAGATAACCGCCGATGTCCTGGTGAGGGCGGACCTCAGGGGAATAGGCTCCCACGGGGTGGCGAGGTTGAGGAGGTATGTGGACGGCATAAGACGGGGGCAGATGCTACCTCGACCGGAGGTGAGGCGGATTTACGAGACACCGACCACCGCTCTAATCGACGGGGGCGGAGGATTAGGCCCACCGGTGGCCTACAGGGCCATGCTCCTGGCCATGGACAAGGCGGAGGCCATGGGCGTGGGCCTCGTCGCCGTGCGCAACTCCAATCACTACGGCATCGCCGGCTATTACGCCATGATGGCCCTGGAGCGGGACCTCATCGGCGTCTCCATGACCAACGCCGATGTACTCGTGGTCCCCACCTTCGGCAAAAAGGCCATGCTGGGCACCAACCCCATCAGTGTAGCCGTGCCGGCGGGAAAAGAGCGTCCTTACGTATTGGACATGGCCACAAGCACCGTACCTCGCGGGAAGCTGGAGACCTACTACCGGGAGGGCAAAGAGATCCCCCTCGGCTGGGCCACCGACGAAAGGGGGCTGGCGACAACAGATCCCGGTCGGGTGCTCAAGAACCTCGCCTCCCGAGCAGGGGGTGGACTGCTGCCCCTTGGCGGCGAAGGGGAACTCATGGGTGGACATAAGGGCTACGGCCTCGCCCTATTGGTAGACATCCTCTGCGGGGTCCTGCCCGGGGCAGGCTACGCGGACACCATCTACCCCAAGGCCCCGGACGGACGTCCTCTGCCTGCCAACGTGGGCCACTTCTTTGGGGCCATGCGGATCGACGCCTTCAGGCCTTTGGAAGACTTCAAGGAGACCATGGACGACCTCCTGCGGCGCCTGAAGGACTCCCCCAAGGCCGAGGGCCAGGACCGGATTTACATCCACGGGGAGAAGGCCTTCGAGATGGAGGAACGCCGTCGCAAAGAGGGGATACCCCTTCACCCGAAGGTTGTCGCGGACCTCAGGGCTATCGCCGAAGAGGTGGGCGTGCCTTACGAACTCGAGGGATAGACTTCAAAGGACCTTGAGGGCGCCTTCGAGGACCTCGAGCAACTTGTCGCCCTCTGCCTCCGTCACCACCAAAGGGGGGACCATCCTCAGCACCCTGTCGCCTATGGCGTTTATCAGCACCCCGCCCTCCAGACACTTCATCGCTACCGCCTTGGCAGAGACCCCCTCGAGCTCTACCCCTATCATGAGGCCTTTGCCACGGACTTCCTGAATCCTCGAATCGCGGGAGGCCAGGTCCTTCAGGCCAGCCATTATGTAGTCCCCTACCCTCCGGCAGTTTTCCAGAATCCCCCCTTCGGTGAGCTCGTCCAGCACCGCACAGGCGGCCCTGCAGCTCACGGGGTTTCCCCCGAAGGTGGAGGCGTGATCCCCGGGGGAAAACCCTTGGGCCACCTCGTCGGTGGTGACCATCGCCCCGATGGGTAGTCCCCCTCCCAGGGCCTTGGCAAGGGTCATTATGTGGGGCTCAGCCCCCCAGTGCTCGTAGGCGAAGAGGCGACCAGTGCGGCCCATCCCGGTCTGGACCTCGTCGTAGATGAGCAGCACCCCTCGCTCCTCACAGAGCTCCTTCAGTTCCCGCAGATACCCATCGGAGGGCACCCTCACACCCCCCTCCCCTTGGATGGGCTCGACCATCACCGCACAGGTGTGCTCATCGATGGCCGAGGCCACGGCCTCCAGATCGTCGAAGGGGCAGTAGCGGAAACCGGGTATCAGGGGATCGAAGCCCCGCTGTACCTTCTCCTGCCCTGTGGCGGTCAGGGTGGCAAGGGTACGCCCGTGGAAGGACCCCCTCATGGTGATGATCTCGTAGCGCCCCTCCCCCCAGCGCATCTTGGCGTACTTGCGGGCGAGCTTTATGGCCGCCTCGTTGGCCTCGGCGCCGCTGTTGCAGAAGAAGACCTTTTGGGCGAAGGAGTGCTCACAGAGCCTTCGGGCAAGCTCCACCTGGGGCACGGTGTAATATAGGTTGGAGATGTGCAGGAGTTCCTCAGCCTGCTGCCTTATCGCCTCAACCACCCGCGGGTGACAGTGCCCGAGGTTGCAGACGGCGATGCCGGCCACGAAGTCTATGTACTCCCTGCCTGAATCGTCCCAGACCCTGGTCCCTTTGGCCCGAACCACCACGATGGGGTAGCGGTCGTAGGTATGAAGGATCCAGCGTTCAGCCTCCTCTATCCACCTGTCCATATCATCCCTCCCCGATGATCTCCGTGCCCACGCCGGCATCGGTGAAGATCTCGAGCAACACCGCATGGGGGACCCTGCCGTCAACTATGTGGGCCTTTCTGACCCCTCCCTCCAACGCCAAAAGGCTACACCGAAGCTTCGGCACCATCCCCCCTTGGGCCACCCCCTGCTCCACCAGGGCCCTGGCCTCGGAGACCGTAAGGGTGGAGATCAAATCCCCCTCCTCGTTCATCACCCCGGGGACATCCGTCAGAAGGATCAGCTTCTCCGCCTTCAAGGCCGCGGCCACCGCCCCCGCCACCAGGTCGGCGTTTATATTGTAGGTTCCCCCATCTGCCCCGATCCCTACAGGGGCGATAACGGGGACGAACCCCCCCGCCTGAAGTGCTTCGATCACCTCCACCGCGACCCTCTCGACCTCCCCCACCAGGCCGAGGTCTACGTCCACGTGTTCCGGGAGGTGCAGCTTCTTCGCCCTCAACAGATCCCCGTCTTTGCCGCTCAGACCCACGGCCTTCGCCCCGTGGCGGTTGATCAGGGAGACGATGTCCTTATTGATCTTGCCCAGGACCATCTCCACAATCTCCATGGTCTCGGGGTCCGTGACCCTCATCCCACCTACGAAGATGGACTCCTTTCCCAACCGTCGGAGCAACTCCCCGATCTGCGGCCCCCCGCCGTGGACCACCACGGGTTTTATCCCCACGTACTTCATCAGGACCACGTCCATGGCGAAGGCCTCTTGGAGCTCGGCCTCTGCCATAGCGCTTCCGCCGTACTTGAGGACCATGGTCTTGCCGTAGAAGCGCCTTATGTACGGCAGGACCTCGATCAGGATTCGACTTTTCTCGAGGTATTCCTCCATGAGAGCTCCCCTTTATCTCCTCGTCTTCAAGGACGATCTCTCCCCTCAATGGCGCCCAGTGGAAAGCTTTCTTAGGGCAACCTCAACCTTTTTTCCATTTTTCAAAACGACTACAGAATATACCTGCTCAGGTCCTCGTCCTCCAGGAACTCCTGGAGCTTTTCCCTCACGTATTTGGCGTCTATTACCACCTCCTGCCCTTTGAGCTCCGGCGCCTGAAAGGAGATGTCGTCGAGCAGCTTCTCCATCACCGTGTAGAGCCTCCTGGCCCCGATGTCCTCGGTGCGTTCGTTTATCCTCGCGGCCACCTCGGCGATCTCGGCTATGGCGTCTTCGGTGAAGGTGAGCTTCACCCCTTCTGTCTCCAGGAGCGCCACGTATTGTTTGATGAGGGCGTTCTTGGGCTCGGTGAGGATGCGGATGAACTCCTCCTTGCCCAGGGGCTTGAGCTCCACCCTTATGGGGAAACGCCCCTGCAGCTCTGGAATCAGATCCGAGGGTTTGGAGACGTGGAAGGCTCCTGCGGCGATGAAGAGGATGTGATCGGTGCGGACCATGCCGTATTTGGTCATCACCGTGGTCCCCTCCACGATGGGGAGGATGTCCCGCTGAACCCCTTCCCGGGATACATCCGGTCCATGGGTAGTGTCGCGGCTGGCGATCTTGTCGATCTCGTCCAGAAAGATGATCCCGGACTGTTCCACCCGCTGGATGGCCTTCCGCACCACTTTGTCCATGTCTATCAGCTTCTGGGCCTCCTCGTGGGCCAGGATCTCCAGGGCCTCGGAGACCTTGACCTGCTTCCTCTTCATGCGTTTGGGCAGAAGCCCTGAGAGCATCTCCTTAAGGCTCTGGTCTATCTCCTCCATCCCCTGGGGGGTGAAGACCTCCACCACCGGGAAGAGCTTCTCCTCCACCTCTATCTCCACCATGCGGTCGTCGAGCTTGCCCTCCCTGAGCATCTGCCGTAACCGCTCCCTGGTACGGGATCGGGCCTCTCCGGTTTCGGATGAGGTCACCTGAAGGGACGGAGGCGGAGGGGCCGGAGGGAGCAACAGGTCCAGGACCCGCTCCTCGGCAAGCTCCCTGGCCTTGTCCCACACCCTCTCCTCCTCTTCCTTGCGGACCATGTTGACGGCCAGTTCCGTCAGATCCCTGATCATCGACTCCACGTCCCTGCCGACGTATCCCACCTCGGTGAAACGAGAGGCCTCCACCTTCAAAAAGGGCGCCTGGGCGAGCTTGGCCAGCCGACGGGATATCTCGGTCTTTCCCACGCCGGTCGGCCCGATCATGATGATGTTCTTGGGGGCGATTTCGTCCTGCAGTTCCTTGGGGACCTGCTGCCTCCGCCATCGGTTCCTCAGGGCTATGGCCACCGAGCGCTTGGCCTCTTCCTGCCCCACGATGTATTTGTCCAGTTCTTCCACGATCTCCCGCGGCGTAAGGGGGCGTCCCGCTTCATCCTCTGACTCGCGGACCACGGGTAAGGCCTTCTCTTCCTTCATAGCTCCTCCACCACTATCTCATCGTTGGTGTATATGCAGAGGGAGGCGGCGATCTTCATGGCCTCCTCAGCTATCTCCCTCGCCGAAAGCCCCGAATGCGCAGCCAGGGCCCTCGCCGCGGCCTCCGCATAAGGCCCACCTGAACCGATCCCCACGATCCCGTCATCGGGTTCCACCACATCGCCGGTGCCGGAGATGATGAGCGAATGGTCTTGGTCGGCCACAAGCAGCAGGGCCTCAAGCCGTCTCAGGACCCTATCGGTCCGCCAATCCTTGGCCAGCTCCACGGCGGAACGAAGGAGGTTCCCACTGTACTGCTCGAGTTTCCGCTCGAAGCGCTCAAATAGTGTGAAGGCATCGGCCGTCGTCCCCGCGAAACCTGCCAATACCTGGTCGTGGTAGAGCTTGCGGACCTTGCGGGCCCGGTGCTTTATCACGGTCTCTCCAAAGGTGACCTGGCCATCGCCGGCCATGACCACCTGCCCCCGGTGCCTGACGCTGAGGATGGTCGTCCCCTTAGGCCTTTTTCGCCCTTGGATGGGCACGGTCGTAGACCTCCATCAACCCTGTGAGGCTCACATGGGTGTAACGCTGGGTGGTGGAAAGCCTCGAATGCCCCAGAAGCTCCTGGATGGAGCGCAAATCCGCCCCCGCGTCCAACAGATGGGTCGCAAAGGTATGCCGCAACACATGGGGGGTGACGGGCTTCAATACTTTCCCCCTCAACGCGTACTCCTTCACCCGGCGTTGCACCCAGCGGGCACTCAACCGCCTTCCCCAGCGGTTGAGAAATAGGGAATCATCGCGCGGCTTCAGGGATTCTCTTATTTTAAGATAAGCCCTTAGGGCTTCGAGGGCAGCACGTCCCACCGGGACGATGCGCTCCTTCCCCCCCTTTCCCATGACCCTCACCACCCCTTCCCGGAGGTCGACATCCCCCACGTTAAGCCTCACAAGCTCCCCCACCCTAAGGCCGCTGGAGTAAAGGAGCTCCAGGATAGCCCGATCCCTGACCTTCTCGGGTTCGTCTCCCTCCGGGGCCTCTACGAGGGAAAAGGCCTCCTCTACGGTTAGCCACCGAGGAAGCCCCTTGGAGAACTTCGGGGTGGTGACCAGCTTGGCCGGATTCCTCCTTATCACCCCCTCCCTTTTCAACCACCGAAAGAACGACCTCAGGGCGGACAGCCTTCGGGCCATGGAGCTCTTCTTCATCCCCCGTCGGGCCAGGGAACCCAGGAAGAGACGCAGGTGGATGTGATCCAGGACCCGGGGATCGGTGGGGAGTTCCGATTCATCAAGAAAGGAGAAAAAGGACTCCAGGTCCGTCCTGTAAGAGCGAAGGGTGTGTTCAGAAGCCCTTCGTTCGTAGGCCAAGTACTCGAGAAAGGGTTTTAGGAAGGAGCTGATCTCCATTTTCCTTCAATTGGTGCAATTTTCTGCGTATACTATATTTGAAGGGGTTGCGCTTAGTCAATCGAGGCACAGGATGATCGTCTGGATCTACTGGGCGATAGGCTTGACGTTGACCACTTATCTCAGCGCCTGGATCGTCAGGCGGTGGAGGGAGATGGGACTGCCGGCGTTGGTGGCCTTTTACACCATCTACCTGGCGGCCTCCCAGATCCTGGCCACCAGGATCGTGGAGCTGAATCTGGGCTTTTGGAGCCTTTACGCCCCGGCGGCGGTCTTCCTCTATCCCTTCATCGCCCAGGCCATAGACATGATCAACGAGGCTTACGGCCTCAGGGCGGCCCAGGCGAGCATCTTCGTCGCCTTCGTCACCCAAGTGTTGCTCGTCCTCTTCATCCTGCTGGTGAGGAATCTGCCCCCTGCCCCTTTCTTCGCCGACGAGGAGGCATGGCAGAGGATCTTCACCCAGGGGGTGAGGATCACCGCGGCATCGTGGGCTGCCTTTCTCATCTGCCAGACGATAGATGCGAGGATCTTCTCGTGGTTGAGGACGAGGTATCCGGAAAAGGCCTGGCTGAGGAGCATGGGCAGTGACCTTCTGAACCTCAGCCTCGATAGCGTGCTTTTCGTACTCTTCGCCTTCTGGGGGGTGGCCCCTGTGGGTCCCTTAGTCCTGGGGCAGGTGGTCTCCAAGAACCTGATCGGCCTGCTGGATACCCCCTGGTTTCTCTGGTACAGGCGGATCCTCGGCCCAGTGCACAGGGAGGTCTTACGTGGTCAAGCTCAGTGAGAATGCCCTGAAAGTCCTCAAGGCTCGCTACCTCCGCAAAGATCGCCGGGGACAGCCGATAGAGACACCGGAGGAGATGTTCTGGAGGGTGGCCAGACACGTGGCCCGGGCTGAGGGTATCTTCGCCCCCGGCAGCGAGGAGGAATGGGCCGAGAGGTTCTACGAGCTCATGTCCAGCCTTTCCTTCCTGCCCAACTCCCCCACTTTGATGAACGCCGGAAGGCGATTGGGGCAACTGGCCGCCTGTTTCGTCCTGCCGGTGGAGGACTCCCTGCCCTCTATCTTCGGTGCTCTGAAGCGCGCGGCTCTCATCCACCAGTCCGGCGGTGGCACGGGTTTCGCCTTCAGCCGCCTCAGGCCAAGGGGCGATGTCGTGTCCACCACCCACGGGGTCGCCAGCGGCCCGGTCTCCTTCATGCGGGTCTTCAACATGGCCACCGAGGTGATCAAACAAGGGGGCACCCGTCGGGGGGCCAACATGGGGGTGCTGCGGGTGGACCATCCGGACATCCGGGAGTTCATCACCCTGAAGCGGGACCCGCGGGAGATGAACACCTTCAACCTCTCGGTGGGGTTGACCAAAGAGTTCATGGAGGCCTTGAGGAAGGACAAGGACTTCCCGCTGATCAACCCCCGGACGCGCAAGGAGGTCTCCCGCGCGAGGGCCCGGGAGATCTTCGACCTGATGGTCCAATGCGCCTGGGAGAACGGAGAGCCCGGGGCCCTCTTCCTCGACCATATAAACCGCGCCAACCCCACCCCGCCCTTAGGGGAGATCGAAGCCACCAATCCATGCGGAGAACAGCCGCTGCTTCCCAACGAGGCATGTAACCTCGGCTCCATCAACCTGGTGAAAATGTTGAGGCGAACCCCGCATGGCTACGAAGTGGACTGGGACAGGCTCAGGGAGACGGTTAGGTTGGCGGTGAGGTTCCTCGACGACGTCGTTGAAGTGAACCGTTACCCCTTCCGCCAGATAGAGCGAATATGCAAAGCGAACCGCAAGGTGGGCCTCGGCGTGATGGGCTTCGCCCACATGCTGATCTTGCTGAGGATCCCCTATGACTCCGAGGAAGCCATGAAGACGGCCTCAGAACTCATGGCCTTCATCAGCCATGAGGCCCGGGAGTCATCCCGGGAGCTCGCCGCCCAGCGCGGCCCCTTCCCCAACTTCCCCCTCAGCATCTACGCCCGAAGGGGGGATCCACCCCAGCGTAACGCCACCCTCACCACCATCGCCCCCACAGGAACCTTGAGCATCATCGCCGATTGCTCACCGGGAATAGAGCCCCTTTTCGCCCTTGCTTACACAAAGAGGATGCTCGGAGATGTGGAGGTCTTCACCATGGACCCGGTCTTCCTCCAAGTGGCGAGGGAGGAAGGATTCCTCACCCCGAAGCTCGAGGAGGAGGTGAAAAAGCGGGGCCAGATCCCGCCCGATGCCCCCGTACCTGATCGCCATAAACGGCTGTTCCTCACCGCCTTCCAGATACCTCCTTCGAGGCATGTGGAGATCCAAGCCGCCTTCCAGCGACATACTGACAATGCCGTATCCAAGACCATAAACTTCCCTGCAGACACCCCTCCGGAGGAGGTCGGAGAGACCTTCCTTCTAGCCTACGACCTACGGTGCAAAGGTATTACCGTCTACCGTAGCGGCTCCAGGGAGGGACAGGTGATAACCTGCGGCCTCAGTCAGCTATGCTGACCGAGGGGAATTTCCTCCGATAGGCCTCGAGGATCAGCTCCGAGGCCCTGTCCCAGTTATAGAAGTCGAGGTTGAGGACGAGATCGTAGTGACGCGGATCGGTGACGTCCGCCCCGAAGAACTTCTTTATGAACTCCCTCTGTTCGCGATCCCATTCCTCGAGCGTCCTCTCCACCTCGTCCTCGGAGAGGCCGTAATGCCCCATCACCGCTTCCTTCCACCCCTCGGGGCGCCCTACAAGCCTCACCCTCAGGGCGTCCCCAGGGGGGATGACGAAGTTGGCACCACGCCCCACGATGATGCACTTGCCGACCTTGCCCAGTTTCTTAAGAAATCGCTTTAAGTATTGTACGTATTCATCCTGAGAAGCTTGGGGATCTTTGACGAAGACACTGGTATACTCCAGCACTATGCTTCTGGAGCGTTCGTCGAGGAATTCCACCCGTTTAGGGTCCTCCTTGAAAGCCTTCGCCAGCTCGTAGATGATGTTCTTGCCGTAGCACGGCCAACCGAGCCTCTGGCTCAGGCGTTCCGCCACCTCGTGGGCACCTGCTCCCCGCTGGCGGGATATGAGGATGGGAGGCTTTCGCTCCTCGGCCTCCTCTTCACGCCGTAGGAACCACTCCCTCACGTGGCTCTCAATGATCCTCTGAATATTGGGATTCCTCACACGCATCGTCATCCCCCTGGTCTTTCTGGCTCGGCTTATAGCCCATGGCTCAATGGGCTGTCAACTCCTGAATGAGGGCTTCGATCCTCTCTTTGTCCTCCCCGCGGGCGAGCTCCAAGGCCTTCCTGAGGTGGTACAAGGCGGCCTCTCTGTCACCCCGCTTCATGAAGTAGAGGCCGAAATTTTCATGGGCGTTTCCCCCCTTGCCGTCCTCCATCTGGATCTCCGCCAGGACCTTGTAGAATTCTGCCTCATCGGGGCTCCTGTTCAGAAACCCCTTGCACAGTCTCTTGGCCTCCCCCCTCCTGCCCTCCAGGCGCAGAAGTTGGACCAAGGCGAGGGCCACCTCCGTATCGGAGGGGAAGGCATCGAAGGCCCGCCGTAGGTGGACCTCGGCCCTTTCGAACTCCTTCAGTCGATAGTAGGCCAAGCCGAGTTCCCGTCGTGCATAGGGATCGGAGGGCGAGATCCTTACCAATTGTTCCAGGAGGGTCACGGCTTCTTTGAACCGGGAGGCCTCCATATAGGCGAATCCAAGGCTGTAAAGGTCATCCGGGCCCTTGTCCGCTTTGGACCACAATCTCCCTATGACTGCCTCCGGCCCCCTTTCCAGGACCGCAATCCGTGACTGGATCCTCCTAAGGCCAAGGGAAGGGAGAAGCTTCTCCGTGAGGGGGAAGCGGGCACTGAGGTAGGAGATCCTGTCGGCCACGGCGGGATGGGTGCTCAAATAACTTGGGACCTCGGGGGAGACATATCTCGACCAGCGATAGATCTTCTTGAGGAAGGAAGTCATGGCCTCGGGGCGATAACCCGCCTTCTGGGCGATGGATGTCCCCAGTTGATCGGCCTCTATCTCGTTCTCCCGGCTATATCTCAACATGAGGGACTGGGCCATGGCTGCAGCCCCGGTGCCGATAGCCCCTCGCGCCTTGGCATCCTTCGCGAGGACCACTCCGGCCACAAGCATCGCCAAGGTGGCCAGGGAGACCCTCACAGCCTGGTCGAACATCTTGGAGACATGCCTGAGGACGGAATGGGCCACCTCGTGGGCCAAAACTGCCGCCAATTCGTCCTCGGAGTCCAACATTCGGATCAAGCCGCTGTTTACGAATACGTAACCCCCAGGGATTGTGAAGGCATTGGGCTGGGCCTCCCGAACCACGTAAAAGTGGTAATCAAAGCGCCTATCTCCGGAGGCCCTTGCTACTTTATCCCCCACCCCTTCGACGTACGCCTTGATCACCGGGTCCTTGATGAACTCGAGCTTCTTTTGTAGCTCCCTGAAGAGCTTTTTCCCGAGCTCCCGTTCCTTCTCAGTGGAGAAGGCCCCGGAGGACAGGGGCCATGCGAGGATCACCGCCAGAAAGAGGCTGAGGGCCTTCGTCTTCATCCGTCCTCCAGGCCGAAGAGACGCCTCACCAAGTCCACGTAAAGCTCCCCCTCTCCCCTGGCGGATGCCTCTTTGAGGAACTGAATGGGACGATGGAGGATCTTGTTGACTATGGCCTCGGTCATGGCTTCGAGTTTCTTAAGCTCCTCAGGAGCAAGGTTCATCTTCCTCACGGCCTCGGTCAGTTCCTTCCTCCTCACCCCCTCCACCCACTCCCTCAAGGCCACTATGGTGGGCACCGCCTCCAAGGTGCTGTACCAACGGAAGAACTTCTCCACCTCCTCCTTTACGATCTCCTCCGCCCTTAAGGCCTCCTTCATCCTGTCCTTGACGTTGGCCTCTGCCACCTCTTGGAGGTCGTCGATGTCGTAGAGGTAGGCACCGTCGAGGTCGTTAACCTCCGGGTCTACGTCCCGAGGCACGGCGATGTCTATAAAAAACAACGGCCGCCTCTTCCTCTTCTTCAGGGCCCAGGCCACGTCTTCTTTGCGGATGATGTAACTGGGGGCCCCGGTGGAACTCAAGACGATGTCAGCCTCGGGCAGGGCGGCCTTCAAATCCTCAAAGGGCACGGGTGTCCCCCTCACCTTCTCGGCGAGCTCCACTGCCCTTTCCCAGGTGCGGTTGGTCACCCTCAGGGGGCCGGCGCCAGCCGCCTGAAGGTGTCTTGCGGCGAGTTCGCACATCTCCCCTGCCCCCACGATGAGGACCCCCCTCCCCTGCAGCTCCCCGAAGATCTTCTTGGCCAACTCCACTGCTACAAAGCTCACCGACACCGCCCTGTCCCCAATACCGGTCTCGGTCCTCACCCTTTTGGCCACGAAGAAGGCCCTTTGAAATAGCCGATGGAGAAGGAAGCCCACGGTGCCGGCCTCAGAGGCAATGGTGTAAGCATCCTTTATCTGCCCGAGGATCTGGGGCTCCCCCACCACCATGGAATCGAGGCTTGAAGCCACCCGGAAGAGGTGGCCCACCGCTCCTTCGCCCGTGCGGAAATAGAGAAAGGGAGAAAAGGACTCCCTGGGGAGCCCGCGGGAGTGGGAAATGAACTCCTGGACCTCCTCTCGACCGGCCTCGGGGTCCTCGAGGGTGGTGTAGACCTCCACGCGGTTGCAAGTGGACAGGATCACCCCTTCTCTCACCTGAGGGAAGGAGAGGAGTCTCCGCAGCTCCCCCTCGAGTTCCTGGCGGGAGAAAGAAATCCGCTCCCTCACTTCAAGGGGTGCCGTCTTGTGGCTGATCCCCAGTAGGGTGATCTCCCTCATGGCTTCCCTCAGGAGTAAGCATGAAGCCCTCCGATTAGAAGGTTGACCCCGAGGAAGGTGAAAAGCACCGCCCCGAAGCCGACGATAGCCATAATGGCCGCCCTCCTGCCCCTCCACCCCACGGTGAGCCGCTGATGAAGCAGGGCCGCATATAGCAACCATGTGATCAGCGACCAGGTCTCTTTCGGATCCCAGCTCCAGTAGCTCCCCCAGGCGTAGTTGGCCCAGATAGCTCCAGTGATGATCCCCGCTGTAAGGAGCGGAAACCCGAGGGTAAGGGCCCTATAGTTCACCTCGTCCAGGACATGCAAAGACGGGAGCATTCTGCTCAGGTGTCCGAAGCTCTTCGACTTTATCAACCGTTCCTGCAGCAAATAGAGCACCCCCGCGCAGAAGGCCAAGGCGAAGGCCCCGTCCCCGAGGAAACAGAGCAGGGTGTGCACGGGCAGCCAGAAGCTCCTCAAGGCGGGCGGCAGGGGGGATATCTCTGAAGGGGAGAGATAAGCCGCTGCGGTCATCAAAAGGGCGAGGACCGAAACCGAACTCCCCAGGGCTTCAAGACGATGGCGACGCAATAGGTAAAGGTAAAAACCGACCAGGCTACAGCCGAAGACCGAAAAGGATTCGTGGAGATTCGTCAGAGGGAAATGGCCCGCCTCCAAGGTCCTCAACCCCAGGCTCAAACAGTGAACGACGAAACCTGCTCCGAGGATTCGCTCCGCCATCCTCAGGGTCTTCTTCCTCTTGAGGAGGACGGAGAGAAAGAGGATAGATGAAAGGCCGTAAAGGACGAGGGTAATCGCCAAAAATGTAACGTTCACGGGACCATTTCACCACAGGCCACCCCTTGCGTCAACTTGAGAGGAGGGGTTGGGCATGGTAAAAACGGCCCATGGAGCGGCTCAAGGGCTTTTTCTATGTAACGGCTGCTGTACTCGCATGGGGCGCTTATTTCCCCTTTGCCAAGATGCTGCTCGAAAAGGTGTCCCTTCCGACCTTTTTGACCCTCCGCCTCGGCATCGGAACGGCGGTCCTTTACCTCCTGTGCGCCGTGCTGAAGAAACCCCTCGGTTTCCCCAGAAAAGACCTCTTCTGGGTGGGCCTCGGGGGAATCTTCGGGGTGCTGTTACACCAATTGCTGCAGGTGGAAGGCATAAAGTACACCTCCGCTACCAACGTCGGCTGGATTCTCACCCTGATCCCGCCCGTCACCGGGATCATGGCATGGGTCTTCCTGGGAGAACCCATCATGAGGCGACAGGTGGTCGGTCTGGTGCTGGCCATGGGTGGCCTTCTGCTGTTCGTGTCACGGGGACATCTGGAGAGCCTCTCCATGATCAGAAACTATGGAGACCTTTTGTGCTTCTTTAGCGTTTTCACCTGGTCCATATACAACGTCACCAACAAATACGCCCTCTCCAGGCACGACCCTTTGCCGGTATCGGCTCTGCAGATGGCCATGGGCTTTTTCTTCTTCTTGGGGCTCGGTACTGTAAGGCTACCCCAAGAGGTGGTGGTCCTTGACACCCGAGAATGGCTCATCGCCGTGGCCATAGGCCTCGTACCCTCGGGACTCGCCTATCACTGGTGGAACGCAGGACTGAAACGCCTCCCCGCCCTCGACACCAATATGTTCCTCTTCCCGGAGGCGATCTTCGCCTCTCTGGCCGGTCACTGGGTGTTGGGTGAAGTCTTCACCCCTCCCATGGTCCTTTACGCCGCGGTCATATTCTCGGGGGTCTACATCGCCGTAGGGAAAAGGATGGCGGCTTGACTACCCCCGGGTCAAGGGATAAGGTTGAGACGATGTTTGTCTCCAGTACAATGAGGGGGATGTCGTTGCTCCCGGTCTTGTTGGTTCTTCCCCTCCTCGGATGTGCTCGGATGCCAGTCAAGCCACCAGCGGAGCATGTGAAAGAGGTGAGGAGCATCCTCCTGTCCGACCCCCATCCATACGCGTCGAGGGGAGGATGAAGAGCGGTCGGCTTCCCCCAATTCAAGGACTTCATCTCCAAAGGCTGGTACTACGAGGGAGAATTGCCCAAGGGAAAGAGCGGTCAGAGATGATCCTTAAGGAGGGTTAAGATGTCCTCGGGGATCTGGATGGCCTCAAAACCCGCTGGGTCTTTCTTCCTTATGCATATCCTCTTCTCACGACCTTGAACGAGGAGGTCCCCCCCTGACAGCCTTATTTCGTGTTTCAGGGTAAGGGTTTTGTCCTGGATCTCCGTTAAGTTGGTGTGGATCTCGATCTCATCGTGATAGCTCGCCGGCCGAAAATAGCGGCATTCGGTCTCTACGAGGGCGAAAATGATATGCCTCTCTTGGAGAAGTCTCCCGAGGTTCAACCCTATGTCATCGAAGAATACGTGGGCTGCTTGGTCTATCCACTCGTAATACCTGGGATAAAAGACGATACCCAAGGGGTCCAGGTCCCCCCATGTGATTCTGCGCTTCAGGGTAATCCTCGGTCCGGTCATCATCAACGCTCCCGTTGCTGCGACTTGTCCACGGCCTGAGAGGCCCGGCGTAAACGGTCCATGATGGCGAGGCCAAGGCCCTCCTCGGGGACGGACTCAGCCAGGATCAGGTCGAGGCCGGCCGAATCGAGCCGATGGAGGGCCTCAAAAAGCCGTGCAGCCGCCTCCCTCAGGTCCCCTGATGGGGAAAGGACCTCCACCCTCACGAACCCCTCCCGCGGGGTTTTGAAGGCCAAAAGGCCCACTTTAAGCCCCCGTGGGATCCTCTCCCCCCTTTGCAGCAACCTCAGGGGCGTGCGGGGGCTGTAATGGCGGGGAAGACCTCCCGGGGCCTCAGGCCTTGCGGGCCGCAGGTCCTTCTTCACCGGTCCTATGACCTCCTCTATCTGCTCCACCGGGACCCCCCCGGGCCTCAAAAGTCGTGGCTCACCGTCGAGGGCCAGAACCGTGGACTCCACCCCGACGGGACAGCGACCACCGTCAAGGATCACCTCAACCCGTTCCCCCAGTCCCTGAAGGACGTGCTCCGCCGTAGTGGGGCTCAGGCGGCCAAAGGGGTTGGCGCTCGGGGCCGCCACAGGGGTTTCGGCCTCGCGGATCAATGCCAGGGCCACGGGATGGGCGGGCATCCTGACGGCTACGGTTCCGAGGCCCGCCGTGACTATGTCCGGCACTTCCGCTCTTTTGGGGAGGACTAAGGTAAGGGGGCCGGGCCAGAAGCGCTCCATCAGCTTTCGTGCCCTGGAGTCCACCTCCTGCCATAGGCGTTTCACATCCCCTGGGTCTGCCACATGGACGATCAGGGGATCAAAGCGAGGCCTTCCCTTGAGCTCGAAGACCAGGGCCACTGCCCTGGCGTTGAAGGCATCCGCCCCCAGGCCGTAGACGGTCTCCGTGGGAAAGGCCACTACACCGCCACGGCGGATCACCTCGGCGGCCCGTCTTATGGCCTCGGGGTCATCTCCTCTCAGGATCGCCATCAGCCCTCCTCAAGCACCGCCTTGAGCTCCTCGATGACCTCTTTCAGGGGAGGGACCCCCTCAAACCAGATCCTGGAGGTGAGCTCATTGGCCAAGGCCCTGTACATCCAGGAGACCAATTCGACCGTCCGCGGTGAAAGGGGCGGGGGTGCGGAGACGTACTCCTTCCACCTCAAACGGTCCCGCCCTTTGGCCTCCTGGAGTTCCTTGTACCAAGGCGTGCGGCGGTAGAGGATCCTCAAAAGCTCTTTGCTCAACGGGACGCCTTCGGCGGTAAAGCGACACTCGTCAGGGGTACCCACCACGTCAACTACCAGTAACCTCCTCCCTCGGTCGAAGCCGAACTCCACCTTCCCGTCCTCGTTCAGCAAGCCCAGAGGCCTCGTAGCCTCCGTGATCACCCGATCTATCTCGAGGGTCAGACGGCGGATTTCGGAGACCTCTTCATCGGTCAGTGCCGCCAAATCCTGGGCCTCAGACCAGGTGAGGTAACGGTCGGTGGATTCGAGCTTGGTGGAGACGTCGAGGATCGGCTCCTCGAGCACCTGTCCGGGGTGAGGTGGCTCTTTCAGGCCCAGATCTTCAAGGCTGAGGCTTCCCTCCTTGAGGCGGCGGAAGACACTCGAGCCTTCGGGCAGGGTGTTACGGTAGATCACCTCCAGCGGGATGAGGAAATTGGACCGTTCTCTACGATAAACGGAGTAGTCGTAACCGCCGTCCTCAAGCGAGGGTTCGAGGACCCTCAGCAACTTCACCCCCATCACCCGGCTCGGGGACTTGAGGTCCTTCAAGCGCTTCAACCCCCCCCCTTCTTCCAGCCCCAGATAGTGGGTCCTTATCCCCTTCGCCTCGAGTTTCTCGAAGAAATGGGCGCCGATGAGGCAGAGCGCCGTCCCCTTCTCGGGGATGGGATCGGGCATTTCCCCCCAGTCGAAGACGGAGTAGCTGTCCGTGAAGACGAACCTCCCCTCCCCCGGATTCTCCCCCTGAGGTTCTGCCACAGCCAGTAATTCCTTAACGCTTCCCCTCTTTAAGAACTTCATCCACACCTCCTCAAAGGATCAACATGGCATCTCCAAAGCTCAGGAAACGAAACCTCCTCTCGAGGGCCCAACGATAGGCCTTCATCACCTCCTCCCTCCCCGCAAAGGCCGAAACCAGCACGAGGTGCGAGGACCGCGGTAGGTGGAAGTTGGTGATCATCCCGTCGACCACCCGGAATTTATATCCAGGGAGGATGAAGATGTCGACCATCCCAGAACCGGCCCGAAGCATTCCATCCTCCCCGACAACTCCCTCAAGCACCCTTACCGCCCCTGTACCACAGGCGATCACCCGGCGCCCCTCGGCTTTCGCCCGATTGACTTCGGAGGCGGTCTCCGGAGGGAGGGTGTAGATCTCAGGGGGCAGCCGGTGATCCTCTACCTCTTCGGTCTTTATGGTCCTGAAGCTCCCGAGGCCCATATGCAGCGTGAACCAGACCACCCTCACACCTTTCTGCTGGAGTCGGTCGAGGAGCTCCTTTGTAAAATGGAGGGCGGCGGTCGAAGCCGCTGTGGAACCGGGGCTACGGGCGAAGACCGTCTGATAACGCTCCGGATCCTCCAGCGGGCGCTTTATATACGGAGGAAGGGGCACCTCCCCATGCCGCTGCAGTACCCCTTCTGCGGCTTCCTCCGAGGGGAATTCCACAACGCGGGTCCCCTCGGGGGTGCGCTCGATCACCTTCAGCTTTACATCCCCCACCAAGACTTCACTGCCCGGCTTTAGACGCCGTGCAGGCCGCACCAGGGCCTCCCACCTACCCCCTCCCAGGTCCCTTAGGAGGAATACCTCGCAACGGCCACCCGTGGGCTTTCGGCCGTGAAGCCTCGCGGGGATCACCCGGGTGTCGTTCAGCACGAGCACATCCCCTGAACGGAGGTAATCGACTATTTGACGGAAGACCGTCTCGTGGAGCTCCCCCGTCGAACGATCGAGCACCAGGAGCCTGGAGCTATCCCTCGGTTCCGCTGGCTCCTGAGCTATGGCCTCGGGGGGCAGGTGGTAATCGAATTCCCCGGTCTTCATCGGGACCGAAGGTGCACCATGGAGCGGGGAAAGTCAACGGTCCATAGGGGTCTTCACCCCTGCCCTCTTGGCCGCCTGGAGCAACGATCGATCCAAGGTGGCCAATCCGGCACCGATCCTAAGGGCCAGCTCAAGGTAAGCAGCATCGTACCCGGACAGGCCATATCTCTGAGCGAGGGATTGAAGGCGCAGGGCGAAATCGGAGCCGAAAGAGGAATCGGTCCTCAGGGGCAATTTTCCGTAAAGCCCCATGATCTCAGACCTCACTGCTTCGGTTATACGGCCGCGGCGTTCGGCCACCACCAGGGCGTTGGATACCTCGTACCACCAAAGGGGCGGAACCCAGAGGACGTCTTCCGCTGTAAGTCCTATGAGGAACTCCTCCGCCCTCAAGGTCCCTTCCCCCGGGAGGGCCCAGGCCAAGGCCATGGAGGCATCAAGCACCCAGTCCATCAGAAGCGACGCCCCTGTTCGATGACCTCCCTTATGTCGATCTCGCCCCTTATCCCCTCGCGGATCGTGCGGAAACGGGAAGCTATCTCCTTCACCTCCAGCCCCTCCAGAGGGACGAGCTTCCCCACCGCTTTGCCCCGTCGGCAAATGAGAAAGGACTCCCCCCTTTCCACCTTTCTAAGGAGCTCGGAGAATTTGGTCTTGGCTTCAAAGGCGTTTATGACCTTCATTTAAACCAGTTAAATAAACCAGTTTTTTCGTTATGTCAATGGACACGCCGCTCCAAGCCCTTCCAGTAGCGCTCCCGGAGCTCTCGCTTGGCGATCTTACCGGAGCCGGTCTTGGGTAAAGCCTCCACGAAGTCTACAGACTTAGGGGCTTTGTAACGGGCCAGGTGCCTTTTACAGAACTCGATGATCTCCTCCTCTGTGGCCTTCATCCCGGGTTTGAGCACCACCACGGCCTTAACCGCTTCGCCCCACTTGGGGTCGGGTACGCCGATGACCGCCACCTCGAGCACCGCGGGGTGCATGTAGATGACGTTCTCGACCTCCGTGGAATAGACGTTCTCACCACCCGTGACGATCATATCCTTTTTGCGATCCACGATGGTGACGTAACCCTCCTGGTCTATCACCGCCAGGTCACCCGTCCAGAGCCAGCCGTCGCGGATGGCCTTACGGGTCTCCTCCTCAAGCTTCCAGTAACCAGGGGTGACGATGTCACCCCTGACGATGATCTCCCCCACCTCGGTCTCGTCCCTCTTCACTTCGGTGCCATCCTCTCTGACGACCTTGAGCTCCACGGCGATGAAGGGCCGTCCGGTCTTCGACTTGTACTTCAGCTGCTCCTCGTATGGAAGGGCCTTCAAATGCTCCTTCAGGATGGAAAGGGTGAGGTAGGGGCTCGTCTCCGTCATCCCGTAGGTCTGAATGTAATCACAGCCGAAGGTCTCCACGATCCTCTTCACCACCTCCGGGGCTATGGGGGCACCGCCGCTCAGGAGGACCCTCAAGCTTGAGTAGTCGTGGTCCTTCACCGTCGGGTGGTTCACCAGCATGTTGAGCATGGTGGGGATCATGTTGCTGATGGTGGCGCGCTCACGCTCCATCGTCTCCAGGACCACCTCGGGATCGAAGGCCGGGACGAAGATATGGGTGCCCCCCACCCAGGTGATGGCCCAAGTGGCCCAAGCGTCCGCCAAGTGGAACATGGGGGCCACGTGGATCCAGCGGTCGCTGTCGGTGAGATGGAGTTCCGCCACCGTACCCAGGGCGTGAACACAGATGTTTTTGTGGGTGAGGATCACCCCCTTGGGGCGCCCCGTAGTGCCTGAGGTGTAGTAGATCTGGGCGATATGGTCCTCGCCATAGGAGGCCTCGGGAGGAGTACCTGTATGGGCCGCCACTACCTCCTCGTAGTCGAAGGAGGGGATCCCGATTTCTGGGACCTCCCCTTCGCCCGCCCAGATGACCCCTCTTATCCCCTTGGGCCCCTGGGCGATGGTCTCCCCTACCAACTTGCCGAACTGCCTCGCTGAGATGAGGAATACGCTCTCCGAATCCTCGAGGATGAAGGCAAGTTCCTTCGCCGATAGGCGATAGTTGAGAGGCACGGCTACAGCCCCCAAAAAAGCCAGGGCATAATAGGCTTCGTAGAACCGGTGGCAATTGGGGTGGAGTACGGCGACCTTCGAGTCCTTCCCGAGGCCCTGAGCGGCCAGAAAGCGTGCGAGGCCCCCTATCCTCTCCAAGGCCCGCTCATAATGTAATCTCTCGCCCCCGCAAATTATGGCCTCTTTCCGGCCAAAGAGCTCCACCGCCTTCTTCAAGGTCTCGGTTACAACCATATCCACCTCCCTCTCTCAAATTAAAAGGGAGGGTTACAAACCCTCCCCCTGAAACCGTCCAAAGACGCCCTCCCCCAACTGCTCTTATTCGCCCTCGGCCTTCACCAGCTCTTCAAACCTGAGATCCATACCCAAGATCCCCACGATCTCCTCATCTTCATTGCGGATGGGTGCAGACACCGTTATGCAAAGGGCACCGGTGATCCGTGAAGTGTAGAAGTCGCTCACATGGACCCTGCCGGTCTTCAGGGGCTCTATAAACCACTCGCGATCGGAGAAATCCTCGTCCATCCCAATGGCCTCGTACTTGGCACGGTCCTCGGGACGGGTGATATTGCGGGTGATCTTGCGCCCCTGCAGATTCACCACGTAAAGGAACTGGATGAAGGGGTTCTCCTCCTCGACCTTCTCCAAGAAGGACTCCTGGCGCTTGGGGTCCATGGAGCGGATGTCGGGGTGCTCCGCCACCTCCTCCACGAGATGGGCAGCCATGTCGTAAGCCCGCTGCTTGATGAGGTCGAAATCCGAGACGAAGAGCTCAGGAAGGTATTTGCGGGCTTTGCGCTCGAGCTCCTCGGAGGAAATATCGGTGTTACGGCCCTGGGCGTATTGCTCCTTGACCCACTTATAGATCTTGACCACCCCTGGATGGCGCTTGTCCACCCGTTTCTCGGGGGGCAGGGAGAAGTAGGAATTGATCCAGTGGGCGATCCCCGCAGTGCCGGATTTCTCGTTCACCGCCACAGTGAGGGGTCTGCGGAGGATCTTGTCGGTGTTGAAGATGTTGTAGACCTCCTCGTTTTTCAATATGCCGTCTATATGGATCCCAGCCCGGGTGAGGTTGAACTCCGAACCGACGAAGGGCTGGTTCTTGGGGATGCGTTCCCCGATGACCTGCTCGTAGTAGTTCTTGATGTCGGTTATGGCGGTCGTGTCTATCCCCCGATGATCCCCCGTGAGGCTTATGAACTCGATGATCAGTGCCTCTATGGGGGTATTCCCGGTTCGCTCGCCGAAGCCGAGCAACGTCCCATTGGCCGCGGCACACCCGTAAAGCCACGCAGTCACCGCATTGACCACCGCTTTATAGAAGTCGTTGTGGCCGTGCCACTCAAGCTGCTCCGAAGGGACCCCAGCGTCATCTATAAGGGCCCTTACCAGTTTGGGCACGCTCCGCGGCAGCGCCGCTCCGGGGTAGGGAACACCGAGACCAAGGGTGTCGGCAAGGCGGATCTTTATGGGGATGCCGCTTTCCTCCGAAAGCCGCATCAACTCCTGCGCGAAGGGGACCACGAAGCCGTAAATGTCGGCCCTGGTCACGTCCTCAAAATGGCAACGCGGCCTTATCCCCTCTTCGAGGGCGGCCTCCACCACGCGGAGATAATCTATCATCGCAGCCCGGCGGTTTTTCCCAAGCTTGAGGAATATGTGATAATCGGAGACAGAGGTGAGGATTCCCGTCTCCTTCAATCCAATCTCCTTGACCAGTTTGAAATCCTCCTTATTGGCACGGATCCAGCCGGTTATCTCCGGATACTGGTAGCCCCGTTCCCTGCAACGCTCTATGGCCTCGCGATCCCTCTCGGTATAGAGGAAAAACTCCGTCTGGCGGATCACCCCAGCGGCCCCTCCAAGGCGATAGAGCAGATCGTAGAGGTCCACGATCTGCTGCACTGTATAAGGGGGTCTTGCCTGCTGCCCGTCGCGGAAGGTGGTATCGGTGATGAAGATCTCCTCGGGGGGGTCTATCAACTCGACCCGATGGTCGAAGACGGTCCGGCAGATCTCATCATAAGGGAAGATATCCCTGAAGAGGTTGGGCTCGTCCACATCCTCTAAGTGGAAGCGCTTCCTCCTGAGACGATGGTCGAGAAATCCCAGCCCCTTTCGTCCGATCATTATCATCTTTTACCTCCGGATTATTCTCAATTGTGAATATCTAACATCCCCGCCTTTCCCTTTCAACCCTCGTCTTCAACCGGCCTCTTCCTTCCAAAGACCTTGGCCACCCATACGCTCAGCTCGTAAAGGACCAGAAGGGGAGCTGCCATCATCAACTGGGTGATCACATCCGGCGGGGTAAAGATGGCCGCAGCGATGAAGATGATAAGGATGGCGTAACGGCGATTGCGGGCCAGCATTCGATGATCCACCACCCCCATCCGGGAGAGGAAGAAGATGAAAACGGGCAACTCAAACACCACCCCAAAGGCCAAAAGCAAGGTGAGGCTGAAGGAGAGGTATTCCTTGACCTTGGGGGCAGGACGGATGAAATCGGTGGAAAAGCCCAAGAAGAACCTGAAACCGTAGGGAAAGACAACGAAATAACCGAAAGCAGCTCCCGCCACGAAAAAGAAGGTGGCGAAGATGAGAAAGGGCAGGAGATACCTCTTCTCATGGGCGTAAAGCCCAGGGGCTACAAAGAGCCAGGCCTGATAGAGGATGTAGGGAAAGGCAAGGAAGATCCCACTGAAGAAGGAGAGTTTCAAATAGGTGAAGAAGGCTTCGGGGAGGTTGGTGAAGATCATGCTGGAACCCTCAGGGAGGGCCTCCCTGAGGGGAATGGTCAACAGGGCGAAGATCTCCTTTGAAAAGATGTAACAGATGACGAAGGCCACCCCCACCGCGATGAGACAGCGAATGAGCCGTTGACGCAGCTCCTCCAGGTGTTCGAGAAAGGGTTTTTTGTCCTCCTTCACTAATCTCCACCCTCCTGGTCCTTCTCCTCCGGTTGAGGTCTCTTAGGCTCCTCATCGATGGAGGCCTGACGGGTGGGGTCCTTTATCCTTTCAAACTCCTCCCTCAAGGGCTCCATTTCCTCCTCCACCGTCTCCCTCAGCTCATCCGTCACCCGTCGCAGCTCGCTCATCGATCGGCCCAAAGATTTGGCCAGTTCAGGCAACTTCTTCGGCCCGAGGATTATAAGGGCCAGAATAAGGATGACCATGAGCTCCGTTGTGCCGATGCCGAACATGGGGCCTCCTCAAACCTCCACTGTCATCAGGTCCTCCGCCACCATGACCTCCCCGTCGAACTCCTCATGACAAGGCCCGAGGATATCCACCTCGTCACATGGGGGGTAAAGGTGGGTGAGGAGCAAGCGTTTAGCCCCTGCCTCTCGGGCCACGCGCCCTGCCCAGGAAGGGGTCAGATGCCCTTTGATCTTCCTGTCATCGGGAAAGGAGCACTCCAAGACCAATAGATCCGCCCCCCTACCGAGTTCGACCAATTCCGGGCAGTAATCGGTGTCGCCGGAGTAGGCGAGGACCTTTCCTCCCTCTTCGATCCTATAGCCCACGCTTTGGCGCGTGTGCTCAAGGGGAAAGGTAGTGATGTTCACACCCGCCACATTCCTCTTGCCGTAAATCACCTCCTGCAGGTGAAGTCTGAACCCCTCTGCCTTCACCCAATGGCCATAGACCTCCCTCAGGCCCTCGTAATAGGCCCTGAAGCCCTTTCCCCCCAGGACGTAGAGCTCCTTGGTGCGAGGGGCAAGGCTGTACTTGCAGGCGAACAGAAAGGGCACGAAGTCAGCCACATGGTCCGGATGGATATGGGTGAAGAGAAGGATGTCGGGATCTGCATAACCCACACCCACCTGAAGCATACGCTGAAGGCTGCCCGAACCCATGTCTATCACCACTATCCTCCCCGAGACCCTCAAAAGGGCCCCTGGGGCTCCCCTTCTGAGGGAGGGAACCCCCGTACCGGAACCGAGGATCGTCAACTCCATCCTTGCACCTTGTCAAGGGCCAGGGGGTGCGTCTATTATAGGACGTCGTCAGTACTTTATCTACCTTTGTCTCATGGGAAAAGCCACTGTTTCCTTCGACTTATTCCCCCTGCAACTGATGGAAGAACTCGGATCGTGCCTTTGCAGGTCGGACGATCCTTCGTCCCTTTTCAGGGAGACCATGTCCTTCCTCCATGGAACCCTCGGGGTAGAGGGAGGGCTGCTGCTGTCCATGGACAGCCGAGGGGCTTTCTCAGTAAAAGGGACTTTCGGAACGGACTTCGAGCCGCTGAAGGGGAATTGCTGGGACCCCTCCGAGGAAATGCGCAGGGAACTCGAACGGCTATCGCCCGTGATCCTCCCCTCCCCGAAGGAGGACCCGCTATTAGCCCCTTATGCGGAGTCAGGGGGACTCTTCCTCTTCACCCCCCTTTATGCTGCAGGGCGCCTGCGGGGGGCGTTGGGGACCCTCCATCTCTCCCCACCGTGGGAGAAGGAGAAACTGGAAAAGGCGATGACTTGGGTGGCCTCCCTGCTCAGCCCAGCTTTAGCTCTGTCCTCCCTCTGGGAGGAATTGAGCATAGACGAAATCCTCGAGCGCAAGATAGATCACGCCCTTTGTAAGATGGCCTCTACAGAGGGACACGAGGAGGGCCTTCTCTCAGAGGTCTTGGGGGTAGTGGAGAAGAGGCTTATCGCCGCCGTGCTCAGGCGCGTGGGCAACATCCAGACCGCTGCTGCCCACCTCCTCGGGATCAACCGCAATACCCTCCGCAAGAAGATCAGGAAACACAGGATAGAGGTTTAAAACTCTTTCACGTATTTCGCCACAAGGTCGCCCACCTCGCTGGTGGAGAGGCCCATCTTCCCCGCCTCCATGCTCCTCATATGCCTCGCGATCACCTCCATTACCGCCCTCTCCACCCTGCGGGCCGCCGCCTCCTCGCCCAGATGCTCCAACATCATCCCCCCGGCGCAGATGGCGGCCAACGGATTTATCACCCCTTTGCCGGCGTATTTGGGGGCGGACCCCCCTATGGGCTCAAACATGGATACCCCCTGCGGGTTGATATTCGCCCCTGCGGCGATCCCCATCCCCCCTTGGATGATGGCTCCGAGATCGGTGATGATGTCCCCGAACATGTTGTCGGTGACGATCACATCGAACCACTCCGGGTTCTTCACCATCCACATGCAGATGGCGTCCACATGGGCGTAATCCCGCTGTATGTCGGGGTATTCCTCTCCTACCTCGTGGAAGACCCTCTCCCACAGGTCGAAGGCATAGGTGAGGACGTTGGTCTTGCCACAGAGGGTCAATTTCCGCTTGCGGTTGCGCCTCCGACAGTATTCGAAGGCAAAGCGCACACACCGCTCCACCCCCATTCGGGTGTTGATCGAGGTCTGGATGGCCACCTCGTGGGGGGTGCCGCGTCGCAAAAAACCACCAGTGCCGGCATAGAGCCCCTCGGTGTTCTCCCTGACAACTACGAAGTCTATGTCCTCTGGCCCCTTGTCCTTGAGGGGGGTCTCCACTCCGGGGTAGAGCTTGACGGGTCTGAGGTTTATGTATTGGTCCAGCTCAAAGCGTATCCGCAGAAGGATCCCCTTTTCCAACACCCCGGGCTTCACGTCTGGGTGGCCGATAGCCCCCAGATAGATGGCGTCGACCTTCCTAAGATCCTCCAGGACGCTTTCCGGCATGATCTCTCCGGTGCGAAGATAGCGATCTCCGCCGAGGTCGTAGTGGATCCACTCCAGTTTGAAACCCTCCCTCTCAGAAGCCGCCTCAAGGACCTTCACCCCCTCCCTCACTACCTCTGGTCCCGTCCCGTCACCCGGGATGACCGCTATCCTATAAGTCCTCTCCGCCATTCTTTCACCCCCTTAAGAAAGATCGCCCAGAGTATAGCAAAATCGTCGTCTGTGGTAGAATAGTTTTTGTCATGGAAGTGGTGAACCTCAGAGGGGTATGGGTGGAGGTTGGGGGGCAGGTGGTCCTGGAGGACGTCGACCTCACCATCCGGGAGGGGGAATTCCTCGGGATCATCGGTCCCAACGGCGGGGGGAAAACGACCCTGCTCAAGGTAATCCTCGGCCTCCTAAAGCCTATCCGTGGCGAGGTCGAGGTCTTCGGCCTTCCCCCGGAGGAGGGAAGGCATTTCATAGGCTATGTGCCCCAGTACGGGACCTTTGACCGGGACTTCCCCATCAGGGTCTTGGAAGTAGTCCTCATGGGGCGCCTGAGAAAACGAGGTCCTCTGAGGCCTTTCTCTCGAGAGGACCGTCGGCGGGCTTTGGAAGCCCTGGAGCTGGTGGAGATGGCTCACCTCAAGGACCGTCAGATCGGGACGCTCTCGGGGGGAGAGCTACAGCGGGTGCTCATCGCCAGGGCCCTGGTATCGGAGCCCAAGTTGCTGTTGCTCGACGAACCGACGGCCAACGTAGACCTGCCGGTGGAGACGGAGTTCTTCGAGATGCTGGAACAGCTCAGAAAGGATATGACGGTTGTCCTGGTTACCCACGACGTGGGGGTCCTCTCCACCTATGTGGAGAAGATCGCCTGTCTGAACCGCAGACTCTTCTATCACGACTCAAAGGAGATAAGACCTGAGGACCTGGAGGCCGTCTACGGGTGCCCTGTAGACCTCATTGCCCACGGGGTGCCCCATCGCGTCCTCGGAGAACACCCCAGATGACGGCGTTCTTACAGTACGAATTTATGCGAAACGCCATCCTCGCTGGCCTATTGGTGTCCTTTGCCTGTGCCATCGTAGGGACGCTGGTTGTGGTGAGGAGGATGGTATTCCTGGCAGGAGGGATCGCCCACGCCTCCTTCGGAGGAATAGGAATCGGGTACCTCCTCGGACTTGATCCCATCCTCTCGGCCCTCGGCTTCTCGGTGCTCGCCGCTCTGGGGATGGGGGCAGCCGTCGGTCGGGTACGGGTCTCAGAGGATTCAGCCATTGGCATCCTTTGGGCGATAGGCATGGCCCTCGGGGTGCTCTTCGTGGGGCTTGTCCCCGGATATGTCCCCGATCTCTTCAGTTACCTCTTTGGAAACATCCTAATGGTCCCCCGCAACGAAGTGCTGTTGATGGCCCTTTTGGATCTGGCCATCCTCATGGTGACGCTGGCCTTCTACAAGGAGCTCGTGGCTGTCTGTTTCGACCCGGAGTTCTCATGGGTGGTGGGGGTGAGGACTCAGGTGTTTTCCACGGTGCTCTTGGTCATGGTGGCGGTCACCTGCGTCATGCTCATAAGAACGGTGGGGATAGTGCTGGTGCTCGCCCTGATCACCATCCCTTCGGTGATCGCCAGACACCTCACCTCGAGCCTTCGCAGAATGATGGCCCTCGGTGGCTTCTTCGGCTTTGGATTCGTCTTGGGTGGCCTTTTGCTCTCCTATCTCTTCGACGTTCCCTCCGGGGCCACCATAGTGCTCCTCGGAGGGGGGACCTTCCTCTTAGTGGAGGGGATGAGGGGGATCAGGGCTCGATGGACCCCGAGCGGTTCAAAAGCGAGGCCCTAAGAATACTGGAGATCTTCAAAGTACGGATTGTGGACTTTTCCTCCGAGGCCTTTCTCCCCTATCGGAGACGGGGGATAGGGGCTGTCACCCGTTTCGACGAAAGGACAATCTACATCGACGCTTCCCTCCCCGCAGGGGAGGAAATCCCCACTTGGGCCCACGAGCTATTGAGCATCTACTACTACCTCCGAGAGGGTTGCATCCGCCACGATGACGAGGTGGAGGAAGAAGCCCGGAACATGGCCCAAGACCCCGCCTGCCGCGAAGTCCTTCAAGAGCTCATACGGCATTTCAAGAAGGCCACCGCTTCGATGTGATGGGTCTGGGGGAAGAAATCAAAAGGCACTACCCTCTGTAGCTCGTATCCTTCACCGAGCAAAAAGCGGAGGTCTCTGGCCAAAGTGGCCGGATTACATGAAACGTAGATAACCCTCTGGGGGTGAAGCCCCAAGGCCGTTCGGAGTTCCTTAAGAGCGCCCTCTCGGGGTGGGTCCAGCAACAGGAGGTCGCATCGCCGGCCGTCCCCTACCATCTCCTGAAGGACTTTGAGGGCCTCCCCCTGGACGAACCTCACGTTTCTGACCCCGTTTAGCTGGGCGTTGTAGTTGGCGTTGCGCACGGCCAGCGGGTCCCGCTCCACCCCCGTCCAGGAGGAAGCAAAGGGGGCCAAGGGCAAGGACAGGTTGCCCATACCGCAGAAAAGCTCCACTACCTCCCCCACCCCTTGGGAGAGGGTCTCCTTGAGAAGGGAGATCAACCTCTCGTTTTGTTCCGCGTTGGCCTGAAAGAAGACCCCCGGATAACAGAGGAGATCCACTCCATCGACCCTGAAACGTAAAGCGGAAGCGGTACGCCCCTTTCCGAAGAGCGAATGGGGAAAAACCAAGGCCCTATGTTTGATGAGGACGTCTTTGACAAACTCAACCGCCGACAACTCCTCACCGAGGGCCCTCATGTGCTTTTTGGGGTGATGGACGAGGCAATAGACGATGATATAACCCTTGCCTTCATAAGGGCTCGCAGCCACCTCCACCCGCCTTACGGATCGCGAAAGATTGAGATGGCGCTCAAGGGCTGACCGCACCCCCCTTGCGATAGCCTCCACCAAGCAATGGGCCACAGGACAACTTTTCACGTCCACCACCTCTCGCGTCCCCCGACGGTAAAAGCCCACCCGCAACCGTTCCAGAACCGCCACAGCCATGTCAATCCGCAACCTCCAACCAAGGGAGGTGGGGGCAGCTATCATGGGTTCCACCACCTCGGGGCCTATACCCCCAATCCGCTGGAGCTCTTCCTTGAAAATCTCCCCTTTGATGCGGACCTGGAGTTCATAGGGAATGTGCTGATAGTCACAGCCGCCGCAGTCGGAAAAATGGGGACAGGGAGGGGCGATACGGTTTTCGGAAAGGGCTATGGCCTCCTTGGGGAGGGCCACAGAGTAATCCTTGCGCTCCCTGATGACCTCCACCTCCCACTCCTCCCCCGGAAGGACCCGCGGCACGAGGATCACCCTGCCATCCACCCGCCCAAGCCCCCACCCACCGAAGATCAGTTTCTCTATTCTCACCCGCATCGATCTCCCCTATCCGATCCCTTCTTCGCCGCTGAGGGGACCCCCGCGAGGCGATCCTCCTTTTTGCGGTCAATAGGTGGTCTAAATATAGCATCAGGTCCCCTTGTCCAGGAAACTCCTTGATTTGAAGACCAGAACCCTTTATCCTCCTTAGCGGAGGGTGAGATG
>CAZGDM010000006.1:0-42360 GCA_964525275.1 uncultured Thermodesulfobacteriota bacterium
ATCTGCACCCTCACTCCCCCTCCCCCGAGTGCCAAAGGCTTCTGAACTTATGCAGCCTGCTTTGGTAGGAGAAAGGACTTAAAGGACTTTATCTACCGCTGGCTATAAGGGCTGCCCCCAAGGCCCCCACCAGTTGAGGATCAGGCGGGATCCTCAGCTTGTCCCCCAAGAGCTCTTCAAGGGCCTTGATCATGCCCTTGTTCTTTGCCACTCCTCCTGTGAAGGCCACCTCCTTTCTCACAGATAACCGTTTAGCCATCCCCAGGATCCTCTTGGCAATGGACATATGGATGCCGCGGGTAATCCTTTGGCGCTCCACCCCATCGGCTATCAGAGATATGACCTCACTTTCGGCAAAGACCGTGCACATGCTAGTGATGGACACCCCTTCCGTAGCCGAGGCCGCTTCCTCTGCCATCTCCTCGAGGTCCATTTCGAGGGCCTGGGCCATCACTTCGAGGAAGCGACCGGTACCTGCGGCACATTTGTCGTTCATGACAAAATCGACCACCCTCCCCTCCTCGTCCAGGGCTATAACCTTCGCGTCTTGTCCCCCTATGTCGATCACCGTCCTTATGCCCGGGAAGTAAAAGAAGGCTCCCCTCGCGTGGCAGGTTATCTCGGTGAATTCCGCATCTGCGAAGGACACCCTGAAGCGTCCGTAGCCCGTGGCGACAACCCTCTCAACTTCCCCCTCCCCTACCTTGACCTTCTTTAATGCCTCTCTGAAGGACCGCAGGGCCGTACGCTCCGGATCGGACCCCGTGGGCAGGACCTCTGCGGCTACCGTCCTCTCCCCATCGATGATCACCGCTTTGGTGGTACGGGACCCGACGTCTATCCCCGCGTACAGCGCCATCTCTGATCCAATACCTCCGAGAAGGCTTGCAATCTCGTAATGGTCTGCCCCCACGAATAATTATCGGGATCTGCACCATCGCCTGGCAAGATCAGATAGGGGATCCCCATCCCCTTCACGATCTCACCTAAAAGGGCGGCAGCAGCGCTGCTCTGCCTGCAGCCCCACTGGGAGAAGTGGATCACCCCATGCACCTTGTAGGCCCTTACCATTTCCTTGACGGCCTGGATCCTTCCCTCCACCGGACCAGCCCAGGGGTTGGAGATCACCTTTTCGGCCAGGGAGCCCCAGGGATCATCGGGATCTGGCTCCGGCCACCAGGGGTAGTTGGCCTCCTCGTAAGTCACCGCTATACCTTTGCGGTCAAGGAAGTCGAAAATAGGGTTTGGATAATACGGCCTTATATGGTGTAGCCAAAGCACCCGGTGCCGCTCCCGGGGAAGATACCCCTGATGCCGCGCGATCCTCCGGGCTATGTATCTTCTAAGCGAGGTGAAGAAATCCAGCCCCTCCTCCGTACCCATGGAGTAGAAGGACATCCCGGCCACGTAGCTCAACCCTTCGCTGCCAGGGAAGGGAGTGGGCACAGCCCGCCTGAGCTCCGCCACGTCCATCATGGCCTCCCAGGTCCTGCGGTATAGCGCCACGGTGGCCCTCAGAGTCTCATCTCTGACCCTGAGGTCCAAAAGACGGGAGGCCTCCGTTAGGATATCGCGCAACTGCTCCTCCACGTAGGCCTTTGCCCTGCGGTCCTTGCCGTAAGGGGGATCGAGGAGCATGTGGGGCACGGAGTAGAGGCGGCCGAGCTCTGCAAAGAATTTATTGGTCCCGTCGCAGAGATGGGATGAGGTGATGATGAGGTCAGGCTCCGGTAAAAGGCCCTCTACGGCCAAACCCATAACGCAGCGGTAGAAGGAACAGAGGTCTGTGGACAGCCACTGGTTCCCCTTGGCGATGCTCCCCCTCGACCAATCGAAGTAGGCCACAAGGGCGGCGAATATCTCAGGCAGAAAGGGCACGGCCCCTACAGCGTATATCGCCTCTACGGGGAAAAAGGCATTGGTCCATATGACGGGACGATCCCGGCGATAAGCCTCCTCGAAGACACGGCAGAGAAAGTCCACCCAAAGCCTGAAGGGACGGTTCCGCTCCTTCAGGAGATAGAGGTTGAGAAGGGGCCTCCCGATCCTCCACAAAGCAGGGGTTCGCAAAAAGAAGCGAAGGGCGCGCTTCACCTCCACCTCTCCAAGAAGGCCTGGACCCTCGTCCTGATCCACCCGGAGATCCTCCCCGTATATTCCCCCTCGATGACGAGCAACGGCACCCCCTTCCTTTCGCATATCCCCTTAAGGGTCGGGAGTTCGTAATGATAAGTGTCGCAGAACTTGGGGATATAACAGATGGCCCCCTTCACCCCTCGGACCATCTCCTTCAGCCGCTTCTTTCGTGCAGCCCCCTCCATCCTGGCGCAGGGGGGTTTTGTCAAGTAGGCCTCGGCAAGGGCGTAAAGGGGAGCCTCCTCAATCTTAACCCTGTCCACCGTCCGAAGGCCGGTGCAGAGGTCGAGCTTTACAACTTCTCCCCCCAGCTCCTCCACGAGGCTCCCGAGTTGGGGCACGTCGAGGAGGGCTCCGGTGAGGAGGACCTTCACCCCCTGGGGCCTTTTCGCCCTGGCTACCTCCTTACGCAGAAGCCCGTTGAAGGCATCCCTGCAAAGCTGAAACCCCTCGTAAATTACCCTCAAAAGCACCCCTCCCCCCGCCCTTTCCGCGAGCCGCTGAAGGAGTCCCCTCGTTTCGTTCGCCCGAAGTATGGCCCTCTTCAGGTCATCCTCCTTTAGCTCCCCTCCTCCCATCTCCTCCACCCAATGGGAGAGAGCCTCCAGGACCCCAGTGAAATACTCCACCGCTTTCCCGTCAGTCCTACGGGGGACATCTAGGAGAAAGACGGGCAGGGAGGGAAGGTGATGTCTCACCACGTCATAGAGCCTGCGCATACCGTCACAGGAGTTGACGAGGACCAATCCGTCAATGGATGCTCCTCTCTCAAGGTGGGACATGACCGCCCTGATGTAGGGACACAGATTGGGGTCGAGCAAGGCGTCTTCTTTGTCGTGAGGGGGAGGGAGAAGACGCCTGGGCTCAAGCCCCGCAGCCTCGAGGATCTCTAAGGGGACATAGGTGCAGCACCAACCGATTTTCATGTCACCATAATAAAGCCGCTGCTCGGAAAGTTGAAGCCTCGCCACCTCTGTGGTAAGGGAAACCCATGATGGACACCACGGCCGTTATCTTGGCAGGAGGAAGGTCAAAACGGATGGGAAAGGACAAGATCTTCCTCCCTCTGGGGGGGAAGCCGCTTTTCGATTATGTATGGGAGGTGTGCCGCTCGGTTTTCGAGGAGGTCTTGGTGATCACCAACTACCCCCAACGCTTTTCGTCCTATCCCGTAAGGGTAGAAAAGGATCTCTTGCCTGGTGGGGTCCTGGGCGGGATTTACACTGGACTTGAGGCCATCCATACCCCCTATGCCTTTTGTGTGGCATGTGACGTCCCTTTTCTGAGGAGGGAGCTCGTTGATTACCTCCTCTCCCTCAAGGATGGCTTCGACGCCGTGGTGCCCATAGCCCCGGATGGACTCCATCCCCTGGTAGCCGTCTATTCCAAGGGGTGCTCACGGGTCATGAAGGATGCCCTGGAGAAAGGGATGTTGAGGGTAGCCGATGTCTTCCCCTCCCTCCGGGTCAGATTTTGCCATCCTGATGAGATAAGGCCCTTGGACCCCTCCTTCCTCTCGTTCCTAAACGTCAACACCGAGGAGGACTTAAAAAAGGCCCAAGAGATCCTCGCGGGGGGATTTCCCCTCCGCAAGGCCTTGTGATAAGCTTTCGACGATGCCAAAGAAGCCCTTAGTCCTTCTCCTCTTCTTTTTATCATTGGCGGTCTCCCCCCCTGTCCACCCCCAAGACCCTCAGGAACTCCTGAAGGTGGGAATAGGCGCCTTTGAGGATGGCTTTTGGGAGGTAGCGGAGGCGCAGTGGCGGCAGTTTCTGAAGGACTACCCAAACCACCCTTTGGCCCCCAAGGTGCGGTACCTGCTGGGGAGGACCCTCATAGAGGAAGGGAGGTTCAAGGAGGCGGCCGCAGAGCTGATGCCGCTGATGGGGCAGGAGGGGGTGGAGCAGGGCGATCTCAACTACTGGTTTGGGTTTTCCCTGGTACAGCAGGGCAGGTGGAAGGAGGCGGAGCGACCCCTGGAGACCGCCCTGAAATCACCCATCCCCAAGGAGCTGGTACCTTCTGCGCTGATGCTGTTAGGGGAAGCCAAGTACCGGCTGAAGAAGTGCAAAGAGGCTATTCCCCTCCTTAGGAAGGCCCTCCTCCTTCTGAAGGAAGAGCCCCATTCCTCGCGGGTGAAGTTGTTGCTGGGGGTCTGCCTCTCGAGGCGGGGAAAACTGGAGGAAGCCCTCAAGGTCCTCAAGGGTGTCAAGGGGAAATTCGAGGAAGACGCCCTTTACTGGCTAGGGGAAACGGAACTCAGGGCAGGACGCCCTCTCGAGGCCGCTGAGACCTTCAAACGCCTTTGGGCAAAGTACCCTACGTCCCGCCTATTGCCAGAGGTCAGATACAAATTGGCCTACGCCCTATTGAAGGCCAAAAGGCCTCGCGAGGCAGAGGCAGTTCTCCGAAAATGGCTCAGGGAGCTGAAGGGACATCCCTTAGAGGGGAAGGCCCAGTTGCTTTTAGGCCGCGTCCTCATGGAGGAGAAACGTTTCAAGGATGCCATAGAGGTCCTGAAGGAAGTCGCCAAAAAAGGGGGGATGGAGGCCAGGGAGGCCCATTACAGATTGGTATGGTCTTATCTGCAGATCGGGGACCTAGAAACGGCCCAAAAACTGCTGGGGCGTTATGAGGACGACATAACCCACTACCTGCGGGCCGAAGCAGAACTTTGGAAGGGCAAATGCAAGGAAGCCCTCCCTTACCTCTTCGAGTTGATGAACAGGAAGCCGTTCCGGAAAAAGGCCCTCTTGGAGATCGCCCGTTGTTGCTACCGCATGGGGAAATACCAGGACTGCATCGCCAACCTGGACATCCTCAAACTGGAGTTCCCCGATTTTGAAAAGATCGACGAGCTCCTTTGGTTGAAGGCGGAATGCCTAAGGGGGGCGGGGGAAGAGGAGAAGGCGGCTAAGCTCTACCGCAAGATATGGAAGACCCATCCCACCTCTGAACGCGCACCATGGGCCCTTTGGCGTCTCCTCGACGGAGCCGTAAAGCAGGGCAAGCTCGAAGAAGCCCAGGGGTATTTTGAAAAGCTCAAAAACTCCTTCGCAGACCATGAACTCACCGCCCGAGGGGCCCTTCTGCTGGGGAGGACCCTCGTCGAGGCCGGCCGTTACAAGGAGGCCATCCCGAAACTGGGGATAGCCCGTAGATCTCCCATCAAGGAGATAAAGGGAAGGGCCTTGTGTTGGCTCGGGAAGGCCTATTTAAGGCTTGGGGCCTTGGGTAAGGCCCTTCTGTGTTATGAGGAGGCAGCGACCGAGGGAGGGGAGGTGGCAGCCCTGGCCTACGTGGAGGTAGGTAATATAAACGCTGAACTTGGAGATACCGAAGCAGCAAAAAAGGCCTACCAGAAGGCCTTGAAACTCACCAAAGACGAAACCCTCAAATCCCGCATAGAGGAGCTTCTGGAGTTCGTCACGGAGGGGAAAGAGGCGGGGTGAGGATCCGCCCCATGGACGAGGGAGACCTTCAGGCAGTGCTCACCATTGAGAGGCTTTCCTTCCCTTCCCCCTGGACAGCGGGGGCCTTTCGAGCGGAGATGGCACCTCCGGGATTCGCCTTCGTCTCCGAAAGGGAGGGGAGGGTAGTGGCGTATATAGTCTTCAGGCTCATCCTCCAAGAGGTCCACATCCTCAATCTCGCCGTAGATCCCCTCCATCGCCGTAGAGGCATCGGAAGACAGCTCCTCAGGTTCTGTATAGACCTCTGCAGCTCCAAAGAGGCCGTGGTCTTTTGGTTAGAGGTACGGGAGGGCAACCTCCCGGCCATAAGCCTCTACCGTCGCATGGGCTTCGCCGTCAGGGGACGGCGTCCTGGCTACTATCGCGATACAGGCGAGGATGCCCTCCTCATGGAGCTATTCCTCGGAGGGAGAATTGCTGGCGACAAGGGGAACGATAAGGTGTAAAAAGCTACTGGGCCCTTACCATCTGTTGGAGATGGAGTTGGACAGCCCTCTGGAAAGGGCTTCGGCGGGACAGTTCGCATTGCTGGAGGCCCCAGGATGCCTCCTTATGCGCCCTCTGAGCCTTTTTTCCTTCGGGAGAGGGTATGTATCCTTCCTGCTCCGCATCGCGGGAAGGGGCACTGCGGCCATCGTCTCGTCGCCATGCGGCAGCCAATTGAGAGTGGTCCTCCCTTTGGGAAGGGGATTCCCCCCTCCCGGGGAAGGTGAAGAAGCCGTCCTTGTGGCCGGGGGAGTGGGCATCGCACCGCTGTTCCCATGGGCTATGGCCCTCTCAAAACGGGGATACAAGGTCCACCTCCTCTGGGGGGCAAAAGACCCATCCTGGTTTCCCCCATCCCTGATCGTTCCGCTGAAAGCGGCCGGCGTGGAGATATCCTTGGCAACGGAGGACGGCAACATCGGAAAAAGAGGCATGGTGACGGATCTGCTCGGAGGACTGACCTTCGGAAGGCCCACTGTGGCCTACCTCTGCGGTCCCATGGCCATGGTGCGAAGGGCCTTGGAGATCCTCAAAGACAAAAACATCAGGACCTTTACCAGCTTGGAGGAAAGGATGGCCTGCGGGGTGGGGGCCTGCTTTGGCTGCGCCGTGAAGACCCGCAGTGGCTACAAACTCGTATGCCGGGATGGACCCGTCTTCAGAGGGGAAGAGCTCCATGGAGCCGGAACTTGAGGTGAAACTCGGTCCCCTCCAGCTCAGGACACCGGTGATGCCGGCCTCGGGGACCTTCGGTTACGGAGATGAATACAAGGACCTCATCCCTGTAGAGGTCTTGGGGGCGGTCGTCACCAAGAGCATATCCCTCACCCCAAGCCCCGGCAATCCTCCTCCACGCCTCTGGGAGGTGGAAGGGGGGTTGATCAACTCCATCGGGCTCCAGAATGTAGGGATCGATGCCTTCATCGAAGGAAAATTGCCTCCCCTGAGGGAATTGGGGGTCCCTATTATCGTGAGCTTTTTCGGTATGACCGAGGACGAATACCCCCGATGTGCCGAACGGCTCTGCCGGGCCGAGGGAATAGCCGCTTTAGAGGCCAATCTGTCCTGTCCCAACGTCAAGAGAGGAGGCATGGCCTTCGGGGCCCAACCCGAGGTTGTCCAAAGGATAACCAGGGCCGTGAAGGAAGTCACCGATCTACCGCTGCTGGTGAAACTCCCTCCTGACCCCTTTCACATCCTGGAGATTGCAGAAGGGGCTGTCTATGGAGGGGCCGACGCCTTGACATTGGCCAACACCCTTCCAGCCATGGTGGTGGACGTTGAGCGACAAAAGCCCTCCTTAGGAGGTGGGGTCGGTGGGCTGTCGGGACCAGCCCTCAAGCCGGTTGCCCTGAGGATCGTCTACGAGGTAAGCCGAAAACTGCAAGTGCCCATCGTGGCCTCAGGGGGCATCAGGTCGGCGTTCGATGCCGTGGAGTTCATCATGGTCGGGGCCACTGCCCTTCAGGTGGGCACAGCCACCTTCGCCGATCCCATGACCATCCCTCGGGTCGTCGAAGGGCTTAAAATCTTCCTCAGGGATAGAGGATATGACAGATTGCAAAAGCTTCAGGGGATCATCCATGGAACCCGAATGGAGAGTGTTGAAAGGGGATGAAAGGGCTGAGGAACTGTCGAGGGCCATGGGACTGCCCCCTGTCTTCGGCCAACTTCTGATCAACCGCGGGGTGCAGTCGGAGGCGGAGGCTGAACGTTTCCTCCATCCCTCCCTCGGGGGCCTATCCGATCCCTTCCTCATGAAGGGGATGGAGGAGGGCATCGAGCGGATGGTGAAGGCCATCCTGTCCGGCGAAGGGGTCACCGTGTTCGGGGATTACGATGTGGACGGGATCACCTCAGTGGCGCTCCTCAAGCACTTCCTCGCCTCCGCAGGTCTAAAGGTGGACCATTACATCCCCAAAAGGCTCGAAGAAGGTTATGGCCTCAACGTGGAAGCGGTACAGGAGATCGCCTCCCGCGGGACTGGCCTTTTGGTGACCGTGGACTGCGGGATATCCGACAGAGAGGAGATCGCCCTGGCTAGGGATTTGGGGATGGACGTAATTGTGCTCGATCACCATGAACCCCCTGACGATCTCCCTCGGGCGGTGATCATCAATCCCATGCAACGGGATTGTCCCTATCCTTTCAAGGGATTGGCAGGGGTGGGGGTGACCTTCGCCTTCGTCATGGCCTTGAGACGTCGTCTGAGGGAGTTGGGCCATTGGAGGAGGTTTAAAGAGCCCAATCTCAAAAGATACCTCGACTTAGTGGCCTTGGGGACGGTGGCGGACATAGTCCCCGTCACGGGGGAAAACCGCATCCTTTTGAAGTTCGGCCTGAAGGAGCTGCAGGAGACGGAAAGGCCAGGACTCATAGCGCTCAAGGAGGTGAGCGGACTCGATCAGAGCCCCATAGGCTACGGCCAGGTGGCCTTTCGCCTTGCCCCGAGGCTCAACGCAGGGGGAAGGATGCAGCGGGAGGAAGTCCCCCTGAAGCTCCTCCTGACGGACGACCTCTCGGAGGCACGACGCCTTGCAGGGGAATTGGAAGAGGCCAACAGGCAGAGACAGGCGATTCAGGAGAAGGTATACCGTGAGGCCAGGGAAATGGCCCTAAAGGGATTGAGCGAGGCGGCCCTCGTCCTCTCCTCCGAAGGGTGGCATCCGGGGGTGATAGGAATAGTGGCCTCCAAGCTCGCAGAGGAGTTCTGGCGCCCCACCATTCTTATCGCCATTGAAGGGGAGGAGGGGAAGGGGTCGGCGAGGAGCATCCCTGAGATCCACCTTCGTGAGGCCTTGGACTTTTGCCGGCACCACCTCTTGGCCTTTGGTGGGCATCGTCTGGCAGCCGGCCTCAAGGTGAGAAGAGAGGACATCTCCCCCCTGAGGGACGCTTTCTGTCGGGCCGTGAAGGAAGCCCTTGGAGGAGCTGAACCCGTGCCCCTCCTTTACATCGACGCGGAGCTACCTTTAAGGGAGATCACCCCCCGGTTCATCCAGATGCTGGAACTGCTTCACCCCTTTGGTCCAGGAAACCCCCGTCCCCTTTTTTGCTGCCCCGGGGAGGTCAACTTCGAAGGACTGAGGCGTTTCAACAACGGCGTCACCAGGTTTTCGGTAAGGGATGAGAGCGGACGCTGGGAGGCTATCGCCTTCAGTGGGCTCGAAGATCTGCCTTCCAGGGGGAAAATTGCCTTCTATCCCACAATGGAGGAATGGGAAGGCTACAAGCGGCTCCTCCTCGAAGTCAGGGCCCTCAAGGCCTCTGATGGACCCTAAGGGAGGATTTGGCCATCCGTGTCCTCCCCTCGACGTATCTCTTCAACCCGGCGAAGATCCCCTCTGCCAAGGAATCGAGGTAGCGTGGGTCCCTCAGCCTTCGCTCTTCGGCCCTGTTGCTGATAAAGGATACCTCCGCCAACACTGAGGGCATCTTGGCCCCCACCAGCACGAGGAAGGGGGCCTGTTTCACCCCGAGGTTGACCACCCTCTTCCATCGCCTCCGCAAGCTCCTGATGAGCTCCCGCTGCAGATGCCAAGCGAACTTCTTCGACTCCTCCACCTTGGCCCTCAACATGAGGTCGTAGAGGATCAACTGCAGAGCGTCTATCTTGGACGGCGGGACCCCGTTTTCCCGGGCGGCAAGCCTCAGGGCTTGCTTGTCCGTGGTGAAGCTCAGGAAGTAGGTCTCCACCCCGCGCTTCCTCCTGTTACGGGAGGCGTTACAGTGGATTGAAACGAAGAGATCGCCTCCTTTGGCATTGGCCATGGCGGTACGTTGTTCCAGCGGGATATAGCGGTCCCTTTCCCGCGTGAGGACTACCCTCCACCCGAGACGGCTCCTGACCTTGTCCCGCACCATCTTGGCCACCTTCAAGACCACGTCCTTCTCCCTAAGTCCTGTGGGACCTATGGCCCCGGGGTCCCTCCCACCGTGACCGGGGTCGAGGACCAGGGTGAAGACCTCCCCTGGCCGGTTCCCGCCCCTGTAGAGGTCTATCACCACGCGATAGGGGGATTGAAGGGAGAAGACCTGATGGTCCTTAAGATCCTCCACCTCCAGCACCACGCGTACGGTACGGGGGTTGAACTGCCCAAGGCGCACCCTGCGGCACAGGGCGTTTCGCAACACAAGTTGCCTGGGGGCCCTTGGGGAGAGCTTCGCTGGCTTGAGGTCCACATAGAGACGGGGGGGACTGCCAGTTTTGGGGTCTCGCCTCACAAATCCCACCTGGAAGGAGACCTCCCCCCCTACGTCCACTACCACCCTGGTGTATCCGGGAGCAGCCCACCACCTCACTCCCTTGACGGTTACCGTGGCCTGAGCAAGGAGGGGAGTGGCCAGGAGACACAGGAAGGATAAGAGCAAAAAGGGCCTCCCCCAGGGAAGCCCTTTCTTTAAGACCCGATGGGGTTGCATCACCTCACGGCTTCGCAGCCAGCTCCCGCGGTGTGACGATCCTAGGTGTGATGAAGATCATAAGCTCCCTCTTCTCCTCGGACTTAGTCTTGTTCTTGAAGAACCACCCGAGGAGAGGGATGTCTTTCAAACCCGGTACCCCGTGGGTCCCGCCGGTCTTGGTGTATTCGTAAATGCCCCCGAGGACCACCACTTCACCGTTTTTGGCCATCACCTCGGTTTTCGCCTTGCTCTTCTTCACGGTTGGCTGTCCCATCACCTGGCGCGACCAATCCGGAGTCTCCTTGGAGCACTCGATCTCCAAGCGTATATGGCCGTCGGCCGTCACATGGGGGGTCACGGTGAGTTTGAGGGTCGCATCTATGAACTCGGTGGAAACCGTCCCCTCCTCGGTCAACTTGAGGTAGGGAATCCTCACCCCCTGCTCGATGTAGGCCTCCTTGTGATCCAGGGTGGTCACCCTCGGGCTCGAGATGACCTTGCCCAACCCCTTCTCCTCCATAGCCGAGAGCTTGATCTCGAAAAAGCGAGCCGGAAGGTTACCGACGAAGAGGTTGAGGGCCCCACCAGAGCCCACCCCCACGGAGGCCGGAAGGTTGACGATGTAGTCGGACTTGCCGGACTCCTTCATCGTACCGCCGACGTCTCCGGAGATCCTGCTCTCGTCCCCTCCCCAGCTGGTGTTCAACCTGCCACCCCATGCAAGCCCCAGTTCCTTCTTGAAGTCCGTGGCGGCCTCGACGATCTTGGCGTCGATCAAGACCTGCGGGGTCTGGGTGTCAAGCTTCGCCACCAGCTGCCTGGCCTTTTCGACCTTCACCGCCACATCTTTGACGATGAGGGTATTGGTCCTCTCGTCGACGGTAACGCTCCCCCTGGGGCTCAACAGGTCCTTCACCTTCGGGGCAAGCTCGGATGCCTTGCTGTAACTCACGGGGATGAGCTCGGTGACAAGGGGCTCGAGGGTCTCCTTGGCCTTTTTGGTCTTGGCCTTTGCCTCTTTCTCCTTTTGGAGCCTCACCAGGGTGGAGATGCGGATGACGTTGCCCACCTTCTCCATCCCCAAGTTGTTTGTCTCCAGGATGATGTCCAGGGCCTGATCCCACGGGACGTCCACCAACCTCAGGGTTATGCGACCTTTCACGTCGTCGGTCACCAGGATGTTCATCCCACTCACATCCGCAAAGAGCCTGAAGACGTTGGCGAGGTCCGCATCCTTCAAATCCAAGGTTATCCTTTTGCCCGTATAGACCTTCTTGCCCTCAATAAGGCGTTCGACCACACCACCCCCGGCCTCAACCTTCCTGGTTTTGCGGATTACCCGCTTGACCGGCTTTGGCTTCTCCTCGGCCGCGTAAGGCCCGATCCTGGCGAAATCTATGGCCAAAAGGCCGTCCTCCTTCTTCACCTCAAAGGGGACCGCCTCCCTCAGCTCTACGACCACTTTCGCCCCCCCTCTCACGTTGGAGGGCTTAACCCAGATCACCGGGGAGTTGAACTCCCTCGTATCGAGGGGTCTCAGGAAACGCCGCGGGAAGGTGTAGTTCGGGAGTTCTACCGCCACTTCTTTAGTCCCCTTCTTCACCCGATACTTCAAGGCCCCCTTCGCCTTGATGAAGACCCGCGATACACCTTCCATCTGACGAAAGCCGAAGTCCTCAATAAGAGGATCGGCCAGCGTCCTCTTGGCCCTACTGGCGATGTATATCCTCAATCCATCTCTCGCCTTTTCTACCCTGTAGACGGGACCTCCCTGGGGTAAGTCCAGGACCACCCTCAACTTGTCGGGGTAATCACCGAAGCGGACCGCGCGGAGGACCGGAGAACCCACCTCAAGCCTTTTGACCGTTTTTCCCCTCTTCACCCCGGGGAGGTCAAGAACCAAACGAGGGGGGTTATGGAGGACAAAGGACTTGTATTCCTCCACCTCCCCTTGTGTCCTGAGGTGTACGATGGCTTCCCCCTCCCCTTCCTCAACCTCCAAGGAGACGAGGACCTTGGCCCCGTCTTTGGGAGGGGCTACGGTCGCCCGTGCAAAGGGAGCCAGGGATAAGAGCAAGATCAGAAGAAAAACCCCTCCAATGCCGATGAAACCCTTTAACCGTAAAGGCCTCATTGTCCTTCCTCCTCCGCGGGGTGAAGCTTGAGGATTACCTCCCTCGTCCGCACCCGTCCCAGATAGTCCCGATACTTCTCCACCACTATTACCCGATCGGAAAGGATCTCCTTCACCCGGCCGAACTTATTGCCTATGTAAGTCCCTTTTTTGATTATGTAGCCCTTCCCTTCGGAATCCTCCACCATGGCCCTGTCTTCTCCGCTCCCCACGATAATAGCCACGAGCTTCAGCTGGCTGAGGTCGTATCTCTGTAAGGGCGACAGAACGACCCCCTTAGGCTTGATGGCCTCCTCCTTGCGGATGAAGGGCCTGAAGGGATCCCTCTTGCCCGTGGGGTCGTAAACGAAGAAAGGCTCTCTTTTCACCTCACTACCCTTTCCGGAAGCGGTCCACGCCCATGCCCCTACGGGCACAAGTAACACGAGGGACAAAAAGGGAACCACCAGCCTCCTCATCGCCTCTTACCCCCCTTCTTAGTCCTTTTGGCCTTCTTAGACCCGGTGGCCCCTTTCTTCTTAGGCTGTTCGACGAAACGGTAAGTGGCCGCAAGGCACGTCGCCTGGAGGAGGACCTCTTCCCCCTCAGCCTTTGCCCTGGTGACCGTGAAATCCTTGATGGACACAATGCGGGGCAGCTTCCCCACGTTGTAGAAGAAGAGCCCGATCTGATGGTAACCCCCTACAAATTTGAGCTCGAAGGGGACCTCCGCGTAAAATTCCTTCAATTGCTCCCCCTTGGGTTTGAAGAGCACGATGTCAAGTCCCGCCCCCTTCCCTATGTTGGAGATGCTCTTGAGCAACAATGGGATCTCCTTCTTCTCGGGCAGCTTTGCCACCACTTCCTTCAACCGTTCCCGGATGACCTTCAACTCCGCTTTGTACTTGTCGTACTGGGCGGCAAGCTTCCTCTTTACATTTCTCTCGTTGATCAACTGGGCCAGCTTCTTCTCTTTTCGCGCAATTCGCTCCCTCTGGGGCTTGTAGGACAATTGCCAAAAGAGGGCGAAGATAAGGGCCACGACTAGTACAAGGATAAGGACCTTTTTGTAGGTCGGAAGCCGGATAATGCTCTCTGTAGTCAGGGCCATTTTCCCCTCGCTAAAGCCGCAGATTGCACTTTAGGACGAACTTCTTCAGGGGTACCTCCCCCACCCGATGTCTCTGCGCAAGCTCAAGTTCCACACGGCTGATCAATGGGGAGGCCTCAAGGGTCGTCATGAAATCGGCGATGGTCTCGTCGTCCAAAGCAATGCCCTCGAGGTGCAAGGTCGACCCCTTCTTACTGACCTTTTCCAGCCACAATTTCTCCGGAACTCGTCGGCTGAGTTCGTCGAAGAGCTTCGCCGCCCCCAGCCTACCCCGTTCTAACCCTTCTATCACTTTGAGCCGTCTCTCCAACAGCTCTTTTTCCCTTTTTATCCTGTTTATCTCCCCCACAATCTTGTTAAGTCTGGCGATCTCAGCTTGGACGCTCTTTATCTGCCCGTCCAGTTGCCGTTCCCTTTGATCGGCGTTCCATTTCAGGAAGAAGACGACGGCAAGGGCGAGGATGACGGTGAGGATAAAGACGGATACTTGAAACCTCACCGTCTCCTTCCTGCGGGCTTCTCGTAGGGGCAGTAAATTTATCTCTATCATCTCAGACCTTCCTCAAGGCAAGGCCCACCCCTACCGCAGCGAGAGGGGCCATTTCCTGGAGGTACTCCGGGGAAAACTCCCTTGTATCGGTCACCAAGTTGTTAAAGGGATTGAGGACCTCTACGGGGATCTTGGTCCTCTCCTCGATGATGTCCTTCAACCGGGGGACCTTTGACGTCCCACCGGTGAGGTAGAGCTTCCTTATCCGGTCCTCCGGATAGGTGGCGGAGAAGAAGTCGAGGGACTTTGCGATCTCCATGGAGACCATGTGGGAGACACGGTCCACGATCCGCTCCACCTTGGTCGGTTCGACCTTCTCCGTGCCCCTTCCCAGCTTCAGCCCCTCAGCCTCTTCGAAGCTCACCCCGAGCTCCTTCTGCAGTTCCTCTGTGTAGAGGTTGCCTCCTATGGATATGTCCCTTGTGAAGAGGGATTCTCCGCCCTTAACCACGTTTATGCTCATGATACTCGCCCCTATGTCACACAGGGCCATGAGGTCCCCTACCTCTTGGGGGTAATTGAGCTCAAAGGCGCTCTGGATGGCGAAGACATCCACATCGATGACCGCGGGCTCAAGTCTCGCCTCTCGCAAAAGGGATATGTAGTCCTCCACCAAATCACGTTTTGCAGCTACCAGCAGGACCTCCATCTCCTCCTCTCCCTTCGACACCACGTGATAATCGAGGTTCACGTCCTTTATGTCAAAGGGGATGTATCTTTCCGCTTCGACCAGGAGGTTTTCCTCCAGTTCCTTCGGTGTCATCTTGGGAAAGACCACCTTCTTGACGATAACCGAATGCCCCGCAACAGCAACGGCCACCCTCTTGTTGCGCACTTTCTGGGAGGAGAGGAGGGACCGTAGGGCCTCCACCACTATGGTACTGTCCATGATACTGCGCTCCACCACTGCTCCAGGGGGCAAGGGATAGGAGGCCAACCGCAGAAGTCGGTAACCCCCGGCTTCCTCCTTCAGTTCGACCAGCTTTATGCTGCTGGAACCGATGTCGACTCCAAGGGCTAATCTGCCTTTTTTGCCCAACAAAGCCATTTCGCTCCCTTCTTAGAGGAAAAAAGTGCCTTTGTCAAGCTTTTCGTTCATTTGACGACCTCTACCTCTTTCCCCATCCACCTCCCCCTGTCGGAGGAGATAACCGTCACTTCGCCCCTCCCCAACGACTCGTCGGCTACCAATCCTTTGAGCCCCTCTTCTGTTCTGAAGATCACCACCTGGGGGTTGCCAGCGAACTCCCGTCGTTGCGGACCGCTCAATGGATGCAGCGGGATGGTACCGTCGCGGAGTCTCACCGCCCCTCGGCGAAGGAAAGCAGCGGCCATGTCCTTGGCCACAGTGACCGTCTTCGCCACCGCCTTGGGGTCAAAGGCCAGATATTTCGGACCCACTCTAAATAGCATCATCTGCCTCTTCCTTTCGGCAGGGGGAACGCGGTTTAAGAGGGCCCTCCTCTCCTCGGCCACCTTCGTCCTGAGCTCTTGAATCCTCGTAATGGCCTCGCTCAAAATCGAATCCATCCTCTCCCACACCCTCAAAAGCTCCTCCAGAGAAGGAGGAGGAACGGCCTCCGTCTTCGGTTTGGAAGACACTGAGACGATCCCTTCGAAAAGCCTCTCGTACTCGCTCTCAAAGACGCCGAGGCGCTCTGAGGAAAGCTCTCTGCCCTCTGCCACACCCTTCAGAAAGCGCCATAGGTCCTGGACGAATTTCACCCCTTCAGGGGTGACGTTGGAATCATCCACCATGAAACGGTGCAAGGCCTTCTGCAACAGCTCCGTAGCCTTTTCCATGGTCTCAGGAAGCTCCAACTCCCTCACCTCTTGCAAAAGCCCTATGGCCCGTCTTATGCCCTCGGGTTTGAACTCCCATTCCAAGGTGAGGAGCTCTACCTCGATACCCTCCAGCTTCTTCTGCAGTTCTTCGTCCGCCTGAAAGATAACCCCTTCCTCCAACTCCTCCACCGCTGCCTCGACAGGCCCCTCTGCAGGCTTCTCCGATGCTTCTTCCTTGGTGACGAAGAGGGTATCGATGGCCTTATCTATCTCCTTTTCCAGCTCTTCGAAATCTATCTCCTTCATCTCGGCGCCCCCATTTTAGCAAGGACTTTACGGCTGACATCTTTGACCACCAGTTTGCTGATGGCCCTCAGCGTTTCAAAGACCCCCTTGCCATGCAAGGCACTCGCTGGAAAGACGGGGACGTTCAGGGAGGCGTTAAGGTCCTCCTCCATCTCCTCTATATCCAAGATGGGTATATTCGTCCCCTCCAGGTCGCGTTTGTTGTACTGCATGACTAAGGGGATCTCCCTGATGTCAAGCCCCTTCTCCTTCAGGTTTTTTTCGAGGTCTTTGAGGCTCTCGATGTTCTTCTCCCGCTGGATCCTCATGGAATCGGCGACGAAGACCACCCCATCCACCCCTCGCAGGACGAGCTTCCGCGTAGCCTCGTAATGGACCTGCCCTGGGACTGTATACAGTTGAATCCTTATCTTGAATCCGCCGATGGTGCCCAGCTCCAAAGGGAGGAAGTCGAAAAAAAGGGTCCTGTCGCCCTTTGTGTCAATGGAGATCATTTTTCCCCTGACCGCTTCGGCCGTGTGATCGTATATGTACTTCAGATTGGTGGTCTTGCCACCCAGTCCAGGTCCATAGTAGACGATCTTGCACTGGATCTCTCCCGCGCTGAAATTGATGAAAGCCATCTCGCGTCGATCAGCCCCTCCTGGTCCTCTCCATTATCTCATCGAATATCTTTAGCAATTCCTTTACCACTTTTTCCGTTCGCAGGCGGACTAGCCCAAGGGTGGTCCGGTCATCGAAGAGGGTCACCAGGATAAAATCCTCTCCCACTTTGCAAAAATGGACGTTTTCGTTCTTCCCCTTGTGGAAAAGGAGGGCGAACTCTTCCTCTCCAAGAAGGCGAGCTATTTCAGCCGTAGCGCCAAAATTTGCCGCCGTCAGGGCAGAAAGGGCTACTACGTCCAAAGTGGATGGGTCTCCACTTGAGGCGATGAGCTGGCCCGAACGGTCTATGAGGAGGGCGCAATGGGCACCGGAAGTGGTGAGCATTTTGTCCAAAGCCCTCTCTATCCTCACGATATCCTGGTCTGTGAGTACCAAATCCATAACCCATCCTCCGCGCCAGTTTATAACATCATCTCCTTCCAGAAGGCAAACTCGTTACTATACTGTGAGCTCTGGGAGCACCACATCGAAGCCACACTCCCTCCACTGTTCGCGCCTATCCTCCAAAACGTGTTTCAATGCTTTGCGGAGCTCTTCATAGATTTCCCCTTTGGAGGCCTTCAACGGCACCTTTTCAAGGGCGAGGTCATAAGCCTCTCCTATCCCCCTCACGAACTCGTCGGGGCTTACATTTCCTGCGAGGTAAAAACTCCCCTCTTCGAAGTTGAGTTCCCCCATGAAGGGATCGAGAAAGGCGTAGGTGTCTGCTAGGTCTACCCTCGCCTTGTGGAAACTCTCCTCGAAGACACCCTCTTTTTTGGCCATGGAGTCTATCACCTTTGCCGTCTCCGAATACAAGAGCTGGAAGAGGTTGAGGGCCGTTCCAACCCTTTCCTCCGCCTCTTCTCTGCCTTGCACTTCCTCACCTTTCGTCGACCGATAGACATTGAGCACCGCCCCTGCCCTTTGAACTTCCTCTACCATCTCGTCAAGTTCATCCACCCCCTTTATCCCCCTTCCCCCTTCCACCTCTAAGAGGACCTCTATGGGTTCTCCCTCCTGCAGAAAGATCATCCCCCGTCCCCTTCCCCCGGACAACTCCGCAGTGATGTAGCCGGTGAAGGCCTCTTTGCGGAGCTTCTCGAGGAGCTTTCCCAGATTGGTGAAATCGGTGGAGAGGTCGGTGTAAAGGGGCTCGTGGCTGGGAAGGGTAGCGAGGAGGGTAACGAGTTCAGGGGAGAGGACATAAGCGTCTATCCTGCCCTCCTTATCCGTGCGGGCCCTCGCCATGATGTCCCTCACCGCCTCCGTCCCGCCCCTACGCCTCCCCCTATCCTCTTCAAGGGCGTTGACGATTTCCCCTTCCTCCAAGAATAGCACCCCTTCGTAATCCCAAAAGGACAAGTGGACGTAACCGGTGAAGCTTTCGTCCTTCAAAGCCAGGAGGAATTCGTTAAAGTTGACGAAAGAGGTGCGCAGGTTTTTATAAAACACAAGTCCCTTTGGAAGGATCATCTTTACCTCCTAAAAGAAGACTCTGGCCCATCATACCAAAGGACAAAGGACATGTATAGCAATTTTGGCCTATCTATTGACCTGAAGGGGGGAATGGGATAGCTTAACTCCCCAGCCATGTCTCAGGAAAGCCACGTTCTCCGCCAAAGGAAGGAAAAAGCCCGCCAACTAAGGGAGGCAGGGGTTGAACTCTACCCCCGAGATTTCAGGGTGGACCACACATCCGAGGACATCCACAAAAAGTACGGGTCCATGGGAACCGAGGAATTGGAAGGCCTTGACGAGGTCGTCACCGTGGCGGGACGGATGATGGCCTTGAGGGATTTTGGGCGGGCCGCCTTCACCCACCTTCAAGACAGAAAGGGACGGATCCAGGTCTATGTCCGCAAGGACAAGGTAGGCGATGCTACCTTTCGCCTCTTTAAGAAGTTGGACATAGGTGACTTCATCGGCGTCAAAGGACGTCCCTTCCGTACCAAGACCGGAGAACTCACCATAGAGGCCCATGAGCTCAAGCTCCTGGCAAAATCCCTCCGTCCCCTCCCGGAAAAATGGCACGGGCTCACCGATGTGGAGTTGCGCTACAGACAGCGCTATCTCGACCTCATCGTCAACCCTCGGGTGCGTGAGACCTTCATAAAGAGGAGCTTGACCATCCAGGCCCTGAGGGATTTCCTCCTCGAAAGGGACTTCCTCGAGGTGGAGACCCCAATGATGCAGCCCATCCCCGGAGGGGCTACTGCCCGTCCCTTCAAGACCTATCACAATGCCCTGGAGATGGAACTCTACCTGAGGATCGCCCCTGAACTTTACCTCAAGAGGCTCGTAGTCGGGGGGATGGAGCGGGTCTTCGAGATAAACCGCAACTTTCGAAACGAAGGGGTCTCGTCCCTCCACAATCCGGAGTTCACCATGCTCGAGTTCTACCAGAGCTACAGTACCTACGAAGACCTGATGTCGCTGACCGAGGAGATGTTCCAGGAGGTGGCCCAGAGGGTCACCGGGGGCGTAAAGGTGATCTACGAAGGGGTGGAAATAGACTTCTCGTCCCCATGGCCGAGGATCCCCATGAGGGAGGCCCTCTTGCAATACGGGGTAGAGGAGGAGGTCCTCAAGGATCGGGCCGCGGCCCTTTCCAAGGTCAAGGACTCCGGGATCGAGATAACCGGGGATGAACCCCATGGGGAGCTCTTGGCCATGCTCTTCGAGGAACTGGTCCAGCCCCAGCTCATCCAACCCACTTTCATCACCGATTATCCGGTGGAGATCTCACCCCTTGCCAGGCGGAAGGACGACGACCCATCCCTCACGGAGCGCTTCGAGCTCTTCATCTTCGGAAGGGAGATAGCCAACGGCTTCACTGAGCTCAACGACCCAGAGGAACAACGAGAACGTTTCTTGGAGCAGTTGAAGCGCAGAGGAGTGGAAGACGAGGAGTTCTTCATAGATGAGGACTTCCTCTTGGCCCTTGAGTACGGAATGCCCCCTACAGCCGGGGAGGGCATCGGGGTAGATAGATTGGTGATGCTTCTTACCGATTCCCCCTCCATAAGGGATGTGATCCTCTTCCCCCACATGAGGAAGAAAGGGTGAATCTGCCTTTCGAGCTCTTCATCGCCTTGCGCCACCTTCGTGCAAGGAAGAGGGAGCGCTTTATCTCAGTGGTCACCTCTATATGCATAGCGGGGGTGGCCTTGGGGGTCATGGCCCTCATAGTGGTGCTGGCGGTGATGAACGGCTTCGAAGAGGAGTTGAAGGAGAAGATCCTCTCCGTGTCCGCCCACGTGTTGGTCCTCAGCTATAAGGGCCCCATCGAGGGGTACAGGGAGGCGGAGCGAAAGATCGAGACGATCCCCGGAGTGGTCTCCGCCTCCCCTCTGGTCCTCACCCAAGTCATGGTCACCTCTCCCTATGGGATCTCAGGAGGGGTGCTCAGGGGAGTGTCCCTCACGGCACCGGAAGTCCGCGAAATCGGCGCAAGGGTCCAAGAAGGGAGGCGCACCCTCTCCCCCAGTACCCTCTGGGTGGGGGCGGAGCTCGCCAAGATCCTGGCGGTGGAGATCGACGATCGGGTGACGGTCGTATCCCCCCTGGGGAGGGCCCATCCCTTCGGCACTGTACCGCGAACCAAGGCCTTCAGCGTAGGAGCCATCTTCAGGACGGGGATGTTCGATTACGACTCTACCTTGCTCATAGCCCCCTTGGAGGACGTACAGAACTTCCTCTCCATGGGGGATAGGGTCACCCACATCGAGGTAAGGGTGAAGGACATCTACTCTGCCCGTGAAGTCGCCAGGAAAATAGAGGAACTCCTGGGGACCCCCTTTTACGCCCGGGACTGGATGGAGATGAACCGCAACCTCTTCGCCGCCCTCCGGATGGAACGACGAGTGATGTTCGTGTTGCTGTCCTTAGTGGTAGCGGTGGCCGCCTTCAACATCATCGGCACCTTGACCATGACGGTCATGGAGAAGCGGAGGGAAATAGCCATCCTCCGCTCCATGGGGGCACCGAAAAGGAGTATCTCCAGGATCTTTCTATGGCAGGGATTGCTCATAGGCACGATAGGGACTTTCTTCGGAACGATAGGGGGGCTCCTGTTGGCCTTTAACATCGAAGGGATAACCAGCGCCATCGAGCGCCTCTTCGGCTTTCAGTTCCTCCCGGGGGATATCTACTACATCACCGAGGTCCCCTCCAGGGTCAACCCGTGGGATGTGGTGACCATTGCGGCAGTGGCCCTGCTGTTAAGCGTGTTGGCGGCCCTTTACCCGGCAAGGAAGGCCTCAAGCCTGGATCCCGTAGAGGTACTCCGCTATGAGTGACGTGCTCCTCGAGGCCCGAGGACTGACAAAGGTCTTCCGAAGGGATTTGACGGAGGTCCATGCCCTCCGCGGGGTGGATCTGGTGGTCAGACAGGGGGAGCGGGTAGTGGTGGTAGGGGCTTCAGGGGCGGGGAAGAGCACTCTCCTTCACATCCTCGGAGCCCTCGAACGTCCTACCTCGGGAACCCTCCTTTACCGTGGAAGCCCTGTGTTCGACCTCGGAGAGGAGGGACTTGCTCGCTTCAGGAATCGTGAGATAGGGTTTGTCTTTCAGTTCCATCACCTCTTGCCGGAGTTCAACGCTTTGGAAAACGTCATGATGCCCGCCCTCATCCAAGGCATGCCGAGGACGGAAGCCCGCAAAAGGGCACGGGAGATGCTCACCGAGGTGGGTTTGGAGCACCGTGTAGAGCACAGGCCAGGAGAGCTATCCGGGGGGGAGCAGCAGCGGGTGGCCGTGGCACGGGCCCTGGTGATGAGGCCGGCCCTGCTCTTGGCCGATGAGCCCACGGGGAACTTGGACTCGGCCACAGGGGATATGGTCATGGACCTCATGATGCGTCTCAACGAGGCCATGGGGATAACCCTCATAGTGGTCACCCACAACGAAGCCCTCGCAAGAAAGTTCCCCAGGCGACTCAAAATGGCTGATGGCCGCATCGTAGCAGAGGAAGGATGAAGGGCGTTTGCAAAGGGTCGAACAAATCTGCTATAGCTTTCGGGAACTTTTGGGGTAGGATGATGTCTCCGGGAAAGCCTTTCCTCTCTTTTTTGTTGCTTTTGTGCCTTTTGCCACATCTGGCCTACGCCATCGTCGTGAAGGAGATCCATGTCGTGGGTAACAGGCGGGTGGAGCGGGACATCATCCTCGATCAGATAAAGACCAAAGTGGGGCAACCTTTGGACCGCAAACGCCTCGCAGAGGACGTCAAAGCCATATTCCAGCTGGGGTATTTCAGAGATATAAGGGTGGACGTAAAGGAAACCCCTGAAGGAGCGATCCTCACCTTCATCGTCTTAGAAAAACCCACCGTAAAGGACGTGGTCATCTCCGGACATGAGAAGATCAAGCGGGAGGAAATAGAGGAGGTCATCAAGATCAAAAGGGGGGATTTCTTCGATCGAAGGCGGTGGAATGAAAGTGTAGAGGCCGTCAAGCACCTGTACACCTCCAAGGGTTATTACGGCGCTTCTATATCCTCCGAGGTAGAGGAGGTACCGGATAACCAAGTGATCCTCTACATCGACATCGTAGAGGGGGAGAAGGCCTACGTCAAAGAGATCCGCTTCGAGGGCAATAAGGCCTTCAGCGCCCGAAAGCTCCGTAAACTCATGCGCACCAAAAAGAAGGGGTGGCTTTCCTGGCTCACCAAGACCGGCACCCTCGAAAAAGAGGTCCTGGAAGTGGACATAGCCAGGATCAGAAGCTTCTACCACGATCACGGTTATGTAACGGTCAATGTCTCAGAGCCTGAGATAACCCTCGGCAGGGATGGACGCTCCCTCACCATCACCATAAGGATAGAGGAAGGGGACCGCTACAAGGTGGGAAGTCTGGACATCGTGGGAGACCTTATAGAGCCCAAGGAGAAATTACTTAAGAAGCTCAAACTCAAGACCAAAGTGGGCAAATGGTATCGCTCTTCCCTCGTTCAACGGGACATGCTGAAGATAGTGGACTACTACGCTGACAAGGGCTATGCCTATGTGGACGTCACCCCCCTGACCTCCCTTGACCGTGACAAGAAGCTGGTCCACCTGCGATTCAGGGTGACGAAGGGTCCCCAAGTGTTCATCGGTAGGATCGAGATAGAGGGGAATACCAAGACCCGCGATAAGGTGATCCGGCGGGAGATGAAAGTGGCTGAAGGAGAACTTTACAGCGCCCGGAAGATCCGCAAGAGCCGCCAGAAGCTGAAAAAACTCGGCATCTTCAAAGAGGTGGACGTGGCCACGATCCCCACCGAACGCAGGGAGGTGATGGATCTGCAGGTGAAGGTAGAGGAGACGCAGACGGGGATGCTCCAGTTCGGCGCTGGGTACAGCAGCCTTTACGGGGTAGTGGGGACGATCTCCCTTTCCGAGAGGAACCTCTTCGGGAGGGCGTGGAGGGCTTACATCAAAGCCACCTTAGGTGGAGAGATGAGCGATTTCTCCCTCGGGGCGAGCGATCCGCGTTTTCTCGATACCCCTTATTCCCTTGGCTTTGATGCCTTCCGCGAGACCTACGATTACGACACCTACGACAGTCGGATAACCGGTGGGGATCTCAAGGTGGGAAAGGAGATCACCGATTATCTGCGGGGGGATCTCGTCTATCGCTTCGAACGGGTGAAGATCTTCAACGTGGAGGACGAAGCCTCGGACTACATCAAGTCCCAAGAGGGAACCACGGACACGAGCAAGATCACCTTCACCCTCACCTTTAATAACATCGACGATCCCCTCAACCCATCGCGGGGCATTGAGACGTGGATATCCCTCTGCAACGCTGGTGGTCCCCTTGGCGGAGATAACTACTTCTGGAGGATCGGCACGGGGGTGAGCTGGTTCAAGCCCCTGTGGGGTGATTTGGTCCTCAACCTCAGGGGGAAGTTCGGCATCGTGGAGGGATATGGCGGCCGCGACGTCCCCTTGGGGGAGAAGTTCTTCGTGGGGGGGCTGAGGACCATGAGGGGGTTCGAATACGGCATGGCAGGGCCTGTGGACGAAAACCACGAGCCCATCGGCGCCCTCAAGATGGCCGTCTTCAACGCTGAACTTATCTATCCCCTGAGCAAGGCCTTGGGGCTGAAAGTGGCGGTCTTTTACGACGTGGGAAAGGGGTTCGACGATTGGGAGGACATCACCCCCCTCAGGCATGCACTGGGAGCGGGCATCAGATGGTATTCCCCCTTCGGCCCCATCAGGATAGACTGGGGTTACAACCTCGATCGTCGAAAAGACCGAGGGGAGAAATCCAATGTCTGGGATTTCGCCATCGGTGTAATGTACTAAATCCTGGAGGAGGTCGTGAAGATGAAAAAGATCGCCGTGTTGATGGTGGCTGCCGTCGCCCTACTGGCGGTGAGGGCTCAGGGGGCGGACGTGAAGATCGGCTATGTGGATGTGCAAAGGGTGTTGGCCGATTCCAAACGGGGACAGGAGGCCAAGAAGAAGATAGAGGCGCGGGGGGCGGAGCTCAACCAGGAATTCCTGAAACGGCAACAAGAGGTCAAGGCCTTAAAGGAGGAATTGGAGAGGAAGGGAACCCTCTTGAGCGAGGAAGCGCGCAAGGAAAAGGAGAAGGAGTACCAGAAGAAGGTCAAAGAACTCGAACGCTTCGTGAAGGACTCCCGCGAGGAGCTACGGCAGATGGAGCGAGAAGTCACCACCCAGATCCTCAAAGAGGTGGAGAAGATCATCAACGAACTCGGCAAGGAAAAGGGCTATACCCTGATCCTCGAGAAGCAGCGTAGCTTCATCCTCTACGCCCCAGAGGAGATAGACCTCACCGACGAAGTGATAAAGGCCTTGGATAGCAAGTCCCAACAATGATGGAGAGGACCGTAGGGGAACTGGCCGAACTGGTCGGCGGCAGGGTCGTGGGTGATCCCACGGTGAAGATAAGGGGGGTGGCGAGCCTGCGGGAGGCCTCGCCCGGCAAGATCACCTTCGTGGTCTCCGACAAATATCTGGAGGATCTCAGAGGGACACGGGCCTCGGCAGCCATTGTCCCGAGGGAACTGCCCGCTTCCATACCCCTCATCGTGGTCCCCAACCCGCTGCTGGCCATGGCCAAGATCATGGCCCTTTTCTGGCAGCCAACCCCCCTCCCCCCCGGGATATCTGATGGCGCTTGGGTGAGCCCCTCCGCCCGGATAGGGAAGGACGTATCCATCGGCCCCTTTGTCTACGTAGGCGATGAGGCCGTCATAGGGGATAAGGTGGCGCTCTATCCCGGGGTTTACGTGGGCCCCAGGGTGAAAATCGGCCCGGAGAGCACCCTCTATCCCAACGTGGTCCTTTACGAAGGGACCGTGGTCGGCAAAAGGGTGGTAATCCACGCAGGCAGCGTCATCGGTGCCGACGGCTTCGGTTATGTGAAGGATGGGCAACGGATACTCAAAATCCCCCAGGTGGGAATCGTGGAGATAGGGGATGAGGTAGAGATAGGGGCAAATTGCTGCATAGATCGCGCCACCTTCGGCCGCACCTTCATCGGCCGCGGGGTCAAGATGGACAACCTCATTCAGATAGGGCACAACGTCTCCATCGGCGAGAACACCATCATCGTGGCCCAGGTGGGGATCTCCGGAAGCTGTGAGGTGGGGCGCAATGTGACCATAGCGGGGCAGGTCGGCGTGGCGGATCACGTGAAGATCGGCGACGAAGTCCAAATATCCGCCAAGGCGGGCATCTCCAAGGACATCCCTCCCGGGGAGATAGTGGGGGGGATACCCCAGATGCCCCACCGCAGGTGGCTGAGGGTGGCTTCGCTGATCCTCAGGCTTCCGGATTTGAAGAGGCAGCTGGACGAGCTTGTCCGGCGAGTGGAGGAGCTCAGCAGGAAGTCCAAGGAGGAAAGAGGGTGATAGACATCAGGGAGATCATGGAGATCCTGCCCCACGCCTTCCCCTTTTTGCTGGTGGACAGGATCGTGGAGCTCAGGATCCCAGACAGGATCGTGGGTCTCAAAAACGTAACCTACAACGAGCCCTTCTTCCAAGGACATTTCCCCTCGGAGCCGGTGATGCCAGGGGTGCTAATCGTCGAAGCCATGGCCCAAACCGCTGGAATCCTGGCCTACAAAGCCATGGGGGAGGAGGCAAGGGACAAGGGGGTTTACCTCATGGCCTTGAGGGATGCCAAATTTCGGAGGCCTGTGACCCCTGGGGATCAACTGCTCCTTGAACTTCAAGTGGTCCGCAGGAGGGGAGCCATCTGGGTCTTCAAAGGCAAGGCCGTGGTGGACGGACAGGTAGCAGCCGAGGCTGAGATCATGGCGACTATTCGTGAAAGGGAGGGGAGATGATCCACCCCACCGCTGTCATCCACCCAAGCGCAGAACTTGGAGAAGGGGTAGAGGTAGGGCCCTATAGCGTCATAGGTGAGGGGGTGAGGATAGGCGACGGTACTTGGATTGGCCCCCACGTGGTGATAGATCGCTGGACCATCATAGGCCGCAACTGCCGCATCTACCAGTACGCCTCCATCGGCACCCCCCCTCAACACATAAGATATAGGGGGGAAGAGACCTATGTTATAATCGGCGATGGCAATGTGATCCGGGAGTTCGTCACCATCAACAGGGGGACGGCCTTTGGAGGCGGGAAGACTACGGTGGGGAACAACAACTTGCTTATGGCTTATGCCCATATCGCCCATGACTGCCGACTGGGCGATTACGTGGTCATGGCCAATGCAGCCCAACTCGCCGGCCATGTAATAGTGGACGATCACGCCATCATCGGTGGGGTGGTGGCGGTCCACCAATTCGTCAGGATAGGCCGCTACGCCTTCGTCGGGGGGGCCACCGCAGTCCCCAAGGACATCCCTCCCTATGTGACCGCCTCTGGGATCAGGGCGAAGCTTTACGGCATAAACGTGACTAACCTACGCCGCAACGGCTTTCCCGAGGAGGTCATAACGGCGTTGAAGAGGGCCTACCGGATGATCTTCCGTTCCCATAGGCCCCTGAAGGAATGTCTTGAAGAGATAAGAAACGATTCCGTCTACGAGTTCCCGGAGGTCCGCCACCTGGTGGAATTCCTTCAGGACAGCAAGAGGGGGATAACGCGGTGACCGAAAGGCTAAGGGTGGCAGTGGTGGGCGTCGGCAGATGGGGAAGGCTCCATGCCTCTAAGTACGCGGCCTTGGAGGGGGTGGAGTTGGTCGGGGTGGTGGACATAAAGCGGGAGCGGGCGGAGGAGGTGGCCTCGCGCCTCGGTACGCGCCCCTTTTACAACCACCTGGAATTGATCGGGGAGGTGGATGCGGTAAGCGTGGCCACCCCCACGGTGACCCATTACTCCATAGCCAAGGACTTCCTGGAAGCCGGGGTGGACGTGCTGCTGGAGAAGCCCATGGCTGCAAGCCTTCACGAGGCCACGGAACTCGAGGAACTGGCGACGAGCAGGGGGTTGGTGCTCCAGATAGGACATCTGGAGCGCTTCAACGGCGCCATGCAGGGCCTCAACGGGTTCCTCCTCACCCCTTCCCGGGTGCAATGTTGGAGGCTCTCCCCCTACACGGGACGAAGCACAGATGTCGACGTCGTCCTCGACCTCATGATCCACGATTTGGACCTACTCTTTCACCTCCTCGGGATGGAGATCGAGCACGTCGAGGCAGAAGGGGAGCGGTTGAAGGGCCCATCAGCCGACGTGGTCAGAGCGCGGATTCGCACAAAGGGGGGGTGGTGGGCTGAACTGGTCTCCAGCAGGGTCTCACAGCAGAAGGTGAGGAAGATGATCCTACACCAACCTGGAGGGGAGTTGTCCTTAGATCTGCTCGAGCATCGCTTCACCCTGAAGAGGGGTCAAGAGGTCTCAGCCGGGGGGGCTCCAAGGGACGCCCTGCTCGAGGAGATCAGGTCCTTTCTGGACAGCGTGAGGAACAGGCGCCCCCCTGCAGTGAGCGGTCTTGACGGTAGGCGCGCCCTCGAGGCGGCCCTTCGCATATCCGACCTCGTTGAGTCCCGATGCCTTCAAGGCGCATCCTGATGGTGGCAGGGGAGGCCTCGGGAGACCTCTACGGCGCCCGTTTGGCCTTGGCCCTCAGGGAAAGGGCCCCAGGGATTCACCTTTACGGAATAGGGGGGAGGGAAATGGAAAGGGCGGGGGTGGAACTCCTTTGGCGGTGTGAAGAGCTGGCGGTGGTGGGTATCGTGGAGGCGATGGCAAAGTTGCCTCAGGTGGTGAGGGCCTACAGGACCCTTCGGGCCTCTCTGGCCGACAGGCCTTCCTTGGCGATCCTGATAGACTACCCGGGCTTCAACCTGCCCCTGGCGAAGGCGTTGAAGAAGAAGGGGATTCCCGTCCTCTACTACGTAAGCCCTCAGGTGTGGGCTTGGCGTCCCGGTCGCGCGAAGAAGATCGGCAAAAGGGTGGACAGGCTGGCGGTGATCCTCCCCTTCGAGGTGGAGTTCTTCAAACGATATGGCATCGAGGCCACTTTCGTCGGGCATCCTTTGCAGGAGGTGCTGGCCGAGGTGCCACGGCGCGAGGAGGCAAGGCGCAGACTCGGCCTGGGGGAGGACGAAAGGGTGGTGGCCATCCTACCCGGTTCAAGGCCCACCGAGGTGAAGAAGCTCCTCACCCCCATGGTGGAAGCGTCTGAAATCCTGAGGAGAGGGATGACCGATCTGCGCTTCCTCCTCGCCTTGGCCCCTTCGCTGAAAAGGGAAGTTCTCCCCCCTCTGGAGCCATGGGTGGAGATAGTGGAGGGAAGGCCTTTAGAGGTGATGGCTTCCTCCGATGTGATGATGGTCGCCTCGGGGACCGCCACCCTTCAAGGGGCCCTGTTGGGGATACCCATGGTCATCCTTTACAGGGTCAACCCCATCTCCTACCTCATCGGCCGCCTGATGGTTAGGGTGGAGCATATTGGCCTCCCCAACCTCTTGAGGGGGAAACGTGTGGTCCCAGAGCTGATCCAAGGAGAGGTCAAACCCGAAAGGATCGCTGAGGAGGTCAAGAGGTTGTTGCTCGATAGGGAGGCGAGGGAGGGTATAAGGAGGGAGTTCGAGGAGATAGGACTGGCCCTCAAAGGGGATGCCTCCCAAAGGGTGGCCGAGCTGGCCATGGAGCTTATGGGGGAGAACTGACGTGAAGGGAGAGGGGCTTTGGAGCGTTTACAGAAGGCTGCTCGGCTTCGTACGCCCCTATTGGAAGAGGCTCCTTTTGGCCATGGTCGCCATGGCGGGGGTCTCAGCCATCACGGCGGCCTTCGCCCTTTTGACCAAGCAGGTCCTCGACGACATCTTCATCCGCAAAGACCTCTTCATGCTGAAGGTCCTCCCCCCCACCTTGGTGGTCCTTGGCTTAATTAAAGGCCTCCTCAACTTCTCCCAGGGCTATTTGATGAACTACGTAGGGCAAAGGGTGGTAGCAGACATACGGGCGCGCCTCTATGAGCACCTCCAGACCCTATCCCTTTCCTTCTTTCATCGCACCCCTACTGGGGTGCTGATGGCACGGATAACCAACGATGTCAACGCCATGCAAGGGGCGGTATCCTATGCCGTCACGAGCATGATCAAGGACTCCTTCACGGCGATAGGCCTGGTCGGGGTTGTCCTCTACCGGGATTGGCAATTGGGCTTGCTGGCCCTGCTGGTCTTCCCCTTTGCCGCCATACCCTTCGTGAAGTTCGGCAAGAAGATGAGAAGGGCCAGCCGCAAGTCGCTGGAGACCATGGGCTACATCAGCGCCTTCCTCCAGGAGACCATCCTGGGGCAGAGGATCGTGAAGGCCTTCGGAATGGAGCGATACGAATCGGATCGCTTCTCCGAGGCCAACGAGCGCTACTTCCGCTACCTGATGAAGCGGGTGAAGGTCAGGGTGCTGTCCACCCCGGTGATGGAGTGCCTGGGATATGTGGGGATAGCCTCCTTCATTCTTTTAGGGGGGCTTAGCGTCATAAAGGGGAGGATGACCCCCGGCGAGTTCTTCTCCTTCATGGCGGCCCTGGCCATGCTTTACGACCCCTTAAGGGGGTTGAGCAAGGTGAACATGCAGATCCAGGAGGGGATAGCCGCAGCGAGGAGGGTCTTCGAGGTCCTCGACCTCGAACCCGAGGTCAAGGAGGCCCCTGATGCCGTGGAACTCCCCCCTTTTTCGCGGGAGATCGAATACAGAAACGTATCCTTCCGTTACGGGGAGGGACTGGTTCTCAAGGACATAAGCTTCAAGGTGAAGAAAGGGGAGAAGGTCGCCATAGTGGGGGCCTCAGGGGCGGGAAAATCGACCCTGGTGAACCTCCTGCCCCGTTTTTACGACCCTACATCCGGGGCGATCCTGATCGATGGAATGGATATCCGGCAGGTCACCCTCCGTTCCCTTAGAGAGCAAATAGGCATAGTCACCCAAGAGATCATCCTGTTCAACGACACCGTGAGGAACAACATCGCTTACGGACGCCCGGGGGTAACGGAGGCGGAGGTCATCCGGGCGGCCAAGGCCGCTGACGCCCACGACTTCATCGTGAGATTGCCCCAGGGATACGACACCGTCATCGGAGAACAGGGGGTACGGCTATCGGGGGGACAGAAACAGCGGATATCCATCGCCAGGGCCCTGCTGAAAAACGCCCCCATCCTCATCCTGGACGAAGCCACATCATCCCTGGACGCCGAATCGGAAAGGGAGGTCCAGGAGGCCCTGGACCGCCTCATGGAGTCGAGGACCGTCCTCATCATAGCCCACAGGCTCTCCACCATCCGCAACGCCTCCCGGATCATAGTGCTGTCGGAGGGACGGATCGTGGAGGAGGGCACCCACGATGAGCTGATGGCCAAAGGAGGAGAATACCGTCGGCTGTACGAACTGCAGTTTCGCCCTTCCTCCCAAGAGGCAGCCTTCTGATCCCGGATGTCCCCCGTTGAGCAGTTCAAGAAGGTCATACACACCCTGGCCACCAACTGGAGGGAGCGCCTCGGGCTTTGGCCAAAGGAATGGGAGAGGGAGCTCAGGGCAAAGGCACCCTTCCTCTGGGCCCATGCCGCCTCAGTGGGGGAGGCAACCCTCACCCTGAGCCTGCTCGGGGAACTGCGCCAAAAAGTGCCCTGGCCTTTCCTCGTCACCACCGTAACCCCTCAAGGCCTCGAGGTAGCCTCTCGAGGGGCGGATCTGGCCATCCCGGCCCCCCTCGACCTCAGACCGGTGGTGCGGAGGTTCTTCGACGAGATACGTCCGAGGGGGCTCCTCGTGGCGGAGACGGAACTCTGGCCGAACCTCTTAGGAGAGGCGAGGCGGAGAGGAGTCCCTACGGTGCTTTTCAACGGGAGGATTTCGCGAAAGTCCTTCCGACGCTTCATGGCCTTCAAACCCCTCTTCAAAAGGGTCCTCGAGGGCTTCACCCTGATATTGGCGCGCTCCGAAGAGGACGCCGAACGCCTCCTGCACCTTGGGGCCCCTGCAGAGAGAGTGAAGGTCACCGGGGAGTTGAAACTTTACCACCCTCGTGGTTCTCCATCTCCCCCCACAACCCTCCGAGAAGAGCTGGGGCTGACGGAAGGACACAGGCTCATAGTTGCCGGAAGTACCCACCCGGGTGAGGAAGAGGTCGTCCTCAGGGCCTTCAAGGAGTTGAAGGGGAAATTCCCCGACCTCAGGCTCCTTCTCGCCCCACGCCATGTGAGAAGGGCCGATGACGTGCAGTCCTTGGCACAGAAGGAGGGCTTCACAACCACCAAGCGCAGCTCGGGGGGAAGGGGTTGGGATGTAATGGTGCTCGATACCACCGGGGAACTCAAGGACCTCTATGCGCTGGCCTCTGTGGCCTTCGTAGGGGGGAGTTTAATTAGAGGGGTTGGGGGACATAACCTCCTGGAGCCCCTGGCCCATGGGAAGGTCGTCCTCTTCGGCCCCCATGTGGAGAACTTCGCCCCGGTGGCCGACAAGGTCTTGCAATCGGGGGCCGGTATACAGGTGAAAGACGGCTGTCACCTCGAGGCCATCATCGAAGATCTGCTCACCAACCCCAACAAGGCCAAGGCGATGGGGGAAAGGGGCAGGCACCTCATGGAGGAGGGAGAAAGGGCCATGAGGATGACGGTGGACTCCATCTTGGAGGTCCTCCCATGCACCCCTGGGATCACCCCCTGATCTCCGCGTTGCTGCGTCCAGCCGCCCTGCTGTACGGCGGGCTGGTAAGGGCGCGAGAGACCCTCTACGAAAGGGGGGTGCTCCAGAGGAAAAAACTCCCCTGCAAGGTCTTCTCAGTGGGGAGCATCACCGTGGGAGGGAGCGGAAAGACCCCCATGGTCGCCCTTTTGGCCGATACCCTAAGGGGGAGAGGCCATCGGGTGGCGATCCTCAGCAGGGGTTATAAAGGCAGCTGTGAAAGAACAGGGGCCTTGATCTCAGACGGAGAAAGGATCTTCTTGCCCCCGGAGGCCTCCGGAGACGAACCCCAGATGCTCGCCAGGAGGCTGAAGGGAATCCCCCTTGCCGTGGGGGCGGACAGATTCCGTATGGGGCTCGAACTCTGGGAGCGGTTCAAGCCGGAGCTGATCATCCTCGATGACGGCTTTCAACACCTGTGCCTCCTGCGGGACCTCGACATCGTGGTGCTCGATGCGGATACGGATCTCTCACGAGCGAGGCTCCTGCCCGCAGGTCCCCTGAGGGAACCTCTTTCATCCCTGAGAAGGGCCGACCTCGTGGTCATCACCTATTGGAACTCCGCCAATTCGGGCCTAGAGGAAACCATCCACGGTATAAATCCCGAGCTCCCCGTCTTTCACGCCATCGCCAAATACAAGGGGTTCATAGGGCTCGAGGACGGTGAGCTGCGTCCACCTGGAGAGTTCAGGGGCGTCAAGGCCTCGGTTCTCTGTGCCGTCGCCAAGCCCCAGAGGTTCATCCAAGTCCTCGAGGAGATGGGGCTCGATGTGGTCCACAAGGTGATCCGCCCGGATCACCACTTGTGGGCGGAGGAGGAGTTCGTCCGGGCTTCGGTCCGTGCAGAGGTGGTGATCACTACGGAAAAGGACGCCGTCAAACTCCCCTCTACCCATCCCGTTCCCTGTTACGCGCTGAGGATGGATCTTCAGGTTGTGGAAGAGGGGTTCTGGCGGATGATATATAAGGAGCTCCCCGGAGGCACGGGATGACCTACGTGTTGATCCTCGACGGCAGCGGGAAGATCCTCTACACGGACGAGGAATTACCGGAGGGCAAGTTATCTTGGGAAACGATAAAGACCCTCCTTGAGGGAGAGAGCGGCAGTGTCCTTATAGGCCAGAGCAATTACCACTTCCGCCGCATAAGCCTCCCCGTGGGGGAGAAGGGAATCCACATTGTCAAGCTCTATCCCATGGAGGACAGCCTGCTCAGGGTGTTCTCCACCTTCATCCACGAGTTCAAGAACCCCTTGGGGGCCATAAGGGCCCTCGCCCAAGCCCTCGGCAGGAGGATGGCAGGGCACCCCGACGAGGGGAAGATCCAAGAATACGTACGGATGATGATCAAGGAAATAGATCGCCTAAACACCCTTGTGGGGTCCTTCAAGTTCCTTTCGCGCCCCACGGTCCGCTTCATGGTGCCCTTTGACGTGGCGGAGGTGGTAAAGGACACCGTTTCCCTCTATCAGGAGGAGTTCTTCGAGAAAGGGGTGTCCCTGCGCATGGAGGAAGGGGAGGACGTCCCCTATTTCGGCAACCCCGATGACTTCCACCAGATAACCGCCAATCTCCTCAAGAACGCCCTTGAGGCTACAGCACGTGGCGACCGCGTAAGGGTCACGGTGAGGGCGAAGGGAGAGAAGGTCATCATAGAGGTGTTGGACACGGGAGAAGGGATACCCGATGAAGTCCTCGAGCACCTCAAAAAGGGCGAACTCTTCACCACTAAGGCCACCGGGATGGGGATCGGCCTCTACGTGGTGAACCATCTGCTCAAACGTTACCACGGGGAACTCCACCTCGAGCGCAGACCGGAGGGGGGGACGAAGGCCGTGGTAGTGCTCCCCCATCGTGAGGGGCCTAAGGGAAGGGGCTTCTTGACCGGGGGAGGGGCTTTCCATTATAAAGGCGACAAGCCATGACCTTCACCGAGAGGGCAAAGGAGCTCTTCAGAGATTTTTTGAACAGGTTCCCCGAATGTTCCTTTCTCTTTTTGGCGACATCCCAGGGCCTGCCTCTGTTGGCTGAACGGGCAGAAGGGCGAGAGGAGGTCTTCAGCGCCTATTTCACCTCCCTCATGACCCAGACCAAAGAGGTCTTCGACAAACTGGAATTAGGGGAGCCGCGTTCAATCCTGCTGGTGAGCGAGAAAGGCTTCTTCAACCTCATACCCCTCAACGAAGCCCTGAACTTAGGGATTGCCTTCAGGGGGCGTACCGATTACGCCAACCTCTTCCACACCATAAGGGGCCTTGCCTCCGACCTCAGGAAGGCTTACGAAGAACTGGGGCCTTAAAGGCCCCCTTCCTTTATCGCCTCGGTAAGGAGGGGGGCGAACTTCCTCATCGTCATCCTGGTGAAACCAAGGTTTCCCCGCCGGTTGATGACGACGCTGTGGAAGAAGCCGGTGTCATCCAACACCCTGAGGACGATGTAGACCTTCTCTGTGGTGATGACGATCTCCTCTCCTTTCCCCACCACCTCTATCCCTCCGAGGGCTTCCAGTCCCCTCTCGTTGGCCTTCACCACCTCTGCATAGGCAGCAGAGGCTGAAACGTCGTCCCGGGAGGCGATGGACTCCCTGCCCACCGCCAAGCCCGTGGCGATCTCAACTACCTCCGTGGAGACGAACTCCGGCACTTCCGCTCTGAACCTCTCCAGGAGGATCTGGACCTGGGAACGTCCCTCTCCTCGCTCCCTGGCCTTAGCTTCGTCCCTTCGACGCATCCCCTCCAGCAGCAGAAAGGACAGGGGCAACCCGAGCCTCTCCCCTCCGACCTCCTCCCTCTCAAGGCGGTGGACCTCGAAGCTCCCCCCTTCCCAGGTGATGATCTCGTAAAAGGCCTCTTCCCCTTCCCTTGAGGAGGTCTTTACCCTCACCACCTCGTCACCGAGGACCCAGATCTCACCTTTCTCCCCGAAGACGTTCGTCACCTTGATGCGGAAGGGCTGCCCCAGGAAGGACAAAAACTGCAGAAGATCCGGCAATTCCATCTCCTCCAGCGCCATGGAAAACCCCTTTCGTTCCAGGACTTGCCGCACCACCTTCAGGAGGTACTCTAAGTCCAGGGGTTTCTCCAGGTAGGTAACAGCACCCCTCTTCTTGGCAAGCTCCCTGAGGGTCGGAGACCCATAGGCCGTTATCATGATCACCTTAACCTTGGGCCTGTTCTCCCTGAGCCACATGAGCAGGTCGAAGCCGTCTTTGCCGGGCATGCGGATATCGGATATGACGAGGTCGACGTCCTCCCCCCCCTTGAGGATGGCCAAGGCCTCGTCGTAACTTGTCGCCCCCAGGCACTCAGCATACTGGCTGAGGTACTCACTGAGGCTGAAGACCATGGCCTCCTCATCGTCGACGATAAGTATCCTCGGCCTATCCGCCATGGGATATCCTCAAAAGACCTCCAGCAGATAACCCCTGTTCTTCTCAAAGACCTGGGCCTGCTCTTCCAATACCCTCTCCGTCTCCTCCACCCCCATGTCTCTGGTCTCCTCGGCGTAGGTGACGAACCTGCCGAGCCAAAGAGCCCTCAAGGCGTTGAGGACGGACGTACGCTCGGAGCGTTTATAGGCGGCGGCCATGCTGTAGACCAGGCGGGACCATAGGTCACTCCCTATCCACACCTGCCCCCCCTCAAGGGCCCCTTTGAGCTCTCTGTAGAGCTCCGGGGGGAGACTCCGCTCTATCACGTGTTCCCACTCCCCGTACACCCGGAAGAAGAGCTCCTTCACCCTATCCACGTTCACCACCGTGGGCGGTGGAGTTATGCCGTGATAGCGAGCCATGCACCTGCCCCGGCTTTGAGGTTGCCTTCCCCTCCATACCTCCTCGTAGTAGATCATCAGGTCAAACATAGTGCCCACCACTTCGTTGAACATGGGGAAGAGGAGCTTTCGGGGGTCAAGGTACCGCATGGTCGATTCGTGGATCTTCACCCCTAAAAGGGCCTCCTGAGTGGCCACCCCTTCTGCAGCCGCCACCGTGGTGATGAAGATGTCGATCCCAAAGTGAGGGGGGAAAAGGGGATGCGTAAGGAGCCGGTCTATGAGCTCAATGGAGAGGCCGTATTCCCCTCCTATAGGTTGCCTCACGCAGAGGCCGTATAGGGCCCTGGTGAGGGGATAGGCGAGATTGTTGGTGATGAGACCATCGTATTTGTGCCTTATGTAATAAGGGACCACCAGGTCGACTACACCGTAAAGGGGGGGCTTACCGAGGTGCTCGACCCACTCCGGCCTCACGCTCAACAGATCGCCGTCGAGCAACACCACCGCACTGGCCTCCACCTCCTTGGCGATGCGGAAGATGGTCCTCACCCCACTCCCCTTCCCTATTTCTCCCTCTTCCTCCACGACCATCTTGGCGATCTGGGAGGGCAGTTCGAATAGCTCCGCCAGCTGGCGCGTCCTGTCGCTGGAAAAGCCATCGCACACTACCAGGACGGTCCTGTAGCCGGGGAAGTAGTCCAACAACCCCGTAGCCGCGACGTTCATGACGTGGATGATGGTCAACTCCACGTCCTTAGCCGATATCCCGACAAGGACCTCAGCCGGCTTGATGGCTTCGAGTTCTCCCTTAAGCCTCCCCTCCCATCGACCCTGTTGCATCCTCAAAGCTCCTTCAGTTCCACCTGAGGCAGAATCTCCTCCACATCCCTCTTATGACACAACTCCGTACCCGGGGTGAGGACTACGGCTGCCCCAGCAGCAGCGGCCAACCGCAAACATTCCGGAAAGGGCAGCCCCTGGGTGAATCCCCGGACAAACCCCGCCACCGCGGCATCCCCCGCCCCAACCGCACTGACAACCTTGAGTTTGGGGGGAATGGCCCAATAGGCTTCATCCCCCTTCACCCCGAGGAGCCCCTCAGCCCCCATGGAGACCAGCACCACCTGGATCCCCCATTCGGCCATGAGCTTCCTCGCCTCCTCCATCACCTCCCGAGGGCCTTTGGGGGCCTTCCCCGTCAGCCTCTTGAACTCGTAGAGGTTGGGTTTGATCAAAAAAGGTCCGGCCTTACACCCTTCCCTCAGCAACTCCCCGTCGGCGTCCAAGGCCACCTTCTCTACGCCCTTTGCCTTGAGGGTGGTTATGAGCTGAGCGTAGACCTTGGTACTCACCCCGCGGGGAATGCTCCCGCTTATGACCACGAAGTCAGCATCCGGGGGGATGGAGCGTATCTTTTCGAAAAAGAGGCCTATCTCGGCAGGGGTCACCCGGGGACCGGCGGCGTTGAGCATATACTGGACCTCCTCTCCTTTGTTGACCAGGATGATGTTGGTACGGGTCTCCCCGGAGATCCTGGTGAAGTCGCATAACACCCCTTCGTTTATCAAGCGCCCTTCGAGCTCAAAGCCGGTGTAACCCCCCACAAGCCCCAAGGCTATGGTCTCCCCACCCAATTCGTTGATGACCCGCGAGACGTCGATACCCTTGCCGCCGGCGTAGCGGACGTCGGACAGGATCCTATTGGCGTCCTCGGGGACCAGCCCTTCCACCTCAATGGTCCTGTCGAGGGCGGGGTTCATGGTGATGGTGTATATCATCCTGCCCTCCCAGCGCTACCGAAGAGTCTGTTCTTCTCGGCCACCACCTGCGCGATGAGGTCGCGGGCAGGGCCGAGGATCTTACGGGGGTCGAAGACGTCGGGGGATTCATGCAGAACCTTTCTTACCGCCGCTGTGAATGCCAGGCGCAAATCGGTATCGGTGTTGACCTTGGCCACCCCAGCAGCTATGGCCTTCCTCAGTTGTTCCGGGGGGACTCCTTTCGCCTCCTTAAGATCCCCGCCATAGGTGTTGAGGAGGTCGATGAGCCATCGAGGGACACTTGAGGCACCGTGCAGAACCAGAGGCACTTCCACCCGGGACCTTATCTCTTCGAGGCGTTCGATGTCCAGTTTGGGCATGCCTCGGAATTTGAAGGCGCCGTGGGAAGTGCCCACCGCAGGGGCCAAAAAGTCAACCTCCGTCTCCTCGACAAACCTCTCGGCCTCCTCCGGATCGGTCAGGGTCGCCTCTCGCTCCCTCACAGAGACCGCGTCCTCCACCCCCTTCAGCCGTCCGAGCTCTGCCTCCACCGCCACCCCTGCAGGATGGGCCATTTCCACCACCTGTTTGGTGATCCTGACGTTCTCCTCGTAGGGGAGGTGGGAGGCGTCGATCATCACGGAACTGAAACCTGATTCTATACATCTGCGGATTAACCCCAAATCCCTCCCGTGATCTAAGTGCAGGGCCACGGGTAAATCCACCTCCTCTGCCGCCACCCTCACCATCGCCACCAAGTACTCCAGGCCAGCATACCTTATGGCCCCCTCGGTGACCGCCACTATCACCGGCGCCTGCGTCTGCACACACCCCTTTATGACTCCTTGCAGGATTTCCATATCGTTGATGTTGAAGGCCCCTATGGCATAACCGTCCCTTTGGGCCCTGAGGAGCATTTCCTTCGTAGAGGCCAAACCCATTACCTGCCTCCTTTCTTTTCGGCAGCCGCCGGGCGCGGGATGAGGGCTACTTTATCAGCTTGCCGATCCTGGACCACCTCACCTTGTGGACCAAGTCCTTGGCCTTGCCGTTCCAAGACCAGTAGATGATGAAGGCCTTGCCCAATACATCCCTTAGGGGGACGAAACCCCAATAGCGGCTGTCCATGCTGTTGTCGCGGTTGTCCCCGAGGACGAAAAGGTACCCTTCGGGGACCACCACGGGGCCAAAATCCGACCTCTCGCCATTGGGCCCTCGACGCCAGACACCCCATGGGTCCTTTATGGGTTTGTCGTTCACGTAAACGGTCGTGCCCTTGATGTAGACCTTTTCCCCTCCGACGGCGATGACCCTCTTTATGAAGTCCTTCTTGGGATTGCGGGGGTAAATGAAGACTATTACATCCCCCCTTTTGGGTTTGTGGAAGTCGAAAAACCGCCACCCGAGCACAGGGATCCTTATCCCGTAGATGAATTTGTTGACCAGGATATGGTCCCCGACGAGCAGGGTGGGCTCCATAGAGCTCGAGGGGATCTTGAAGGCCTGTACAAAGAAGGTCCTCACGAAGAGCGCCAAGAGCAGGGCCAGAAGGATGCTCTCTACGTTCTCACGGATCTTCCCCTTTTCTCCCTTCAATTTACCCCTCCCGCTTTACCTTCAACCCCTTGAATCCCTCCCTCTCCAGGGCCTCCTTTACCCGCTGAACCCCCTCTTCATCCAACCCCCTGATCAACACGCGGAACCACTGGACGCCCTTGATGACCACGGGGACCATCTCCGCCTTGAGCCCTTTTCCTTCGAGCCTGCGGAGGAGGGCTTCGGCGTTGGACCTCTTCCTGAAGGAGGCCACCTGAATGAAGTACGAACCCCTGACCTCTGGAGACACTGCCTCCTTTGAAGCTCCTTCGGGCTCCCCCTTTTTCACCTCTTGAGGGGGCTTAAGGGGGGTCTCAGGGCCCCTCTCTTCTGCAACGGGGACCTTCGCCTCCTCGCGCTCCGGAGCCACAACTTCCTCTCCTTCTGTCTCCGTCAGGCGTTCGTAAAAAGTTATGGGAACCTCTTTCTTTTCCTCCTCCTTTGCCTCGGGGGGCTTTTCAACAACTTCCTTAGGGGCCATCGCGATCTGCTTCCGCCCTCGTTCAAGCTTCACTCCCACGATCATCCCCGCCATGAAGGCCACCGCCAAGGCCAGCAACGCTGCAACCACATAGGCGATCCTTTTCCTCTGGAGCCTTCCCTCTTCCTCCAGTCTCGATGCTTGCAGATCCTGTTCCACCATCACATCTCCTCCGGTGCGGAAATTCCGAGGATCTCAAGGCCCTTTCGAACTACTTGTCTCACCGCTTGAACCAGCACCAACCTCGCTGAGGTGAGCTCTCGATCCTCGGAGAGTACACGGTGTTTGTTGTAATAGCTATGAAAGGCCCTGGCCAACCCGAGGAGGTAAGGAGGGAGACGATGGGGCTCCAGGGACAGAGCCATGGATTCCACCACTTCCGGGAAGAGCCCTACCTGCTTGGCTATCCCCCTCTCCTCGGGAAGCTTCAGGGGCGTGAGGTCTACCTCCCCGATATCGGGCATCTCCACCCCCCTTTCTTCGGCCTTCTTGAAGATACTCGAGATCCTGGCGTGTACATATTGGACGTAGTACACCGGGTTTTCCTCCCCCTGACGTTTGGCCAGTTCCAGATCGAAATCGAGGGGGCTCTCGGCCCTCCGCAACAGGAAGAAGAACCTACAGGCATCCACCCCCACCTCGTCCATCACGTCCCTAAGGGGAGTGAACTCCCCTGCCCTCGTGGACATGGAAAGCCGTTCCCCTCCCCTCATGAGGTTTACCAACTGGACCAGGATGACCTTCAGACGATCCCTTTCGTATCCCATAGCCTCGAGGGCGGCCTCCACCCTTTTCACGTAGCCGTGGTGATCTGCCCCCCAGATGTCCACCAGGACTTCGTAGCCACGCCTTAGTTTGTTGGCGTGGTAAGCAATATCAGACGCGAAGTAGGTGGTGGCCCCGGAAGCCTTTACCACAACCCGATCTTTCTCGTCGCCAAAGGCGCTGCTCTTGAACCACAGGGCGCCGTCCCTCTCGTAAAGGAGCCCCCTCACCCTCAGTTCATCCAACACCCTTTGAACCTCGCCCCCTTCGTACAGAGAACTTTCCCTGAAGTAGTGGTCGAAGGTGACCCTAAACCTCTCGAGGTCCTCCCTTATCCAGCTCATGATCAGCCCTTCGGCTTCGGAGGCCGCCACTTTCACGGCCTCCTCCTCCGGTCTTTCGAGCAGGCCGCGTCCGTGCCGTTCTATTAGAACCCGGGCGATCTCAAAGATGTAATCGCCGCGATAGCCGTCCTCGGGGAAGGTCGACTCCTCACCCAACAGCTCTCTATAACGGGCATAAACCGACCTGCCGAGCAATTCCATCTGAGTCCCGACGTCGTTGATGTAGTACTCCCGCTCAACCCTCCACCCGGCCAGCTCGAGGACCCTCGAAAGGGTGTCGCCGAAGGCCGCTATCCTCCCATGGCCTATATGAAGGGGGCCAGTGGGGTTGGCACTGACGAACTCCACCAGCACCCTCTTCCCCTTCCCCACCTCGCACTTCCCGTACCCCTCCCCCCTCAGACAGGCTTCCCGCAGGGCCTCAAACCAGACTTCGTCCTTGAGGAAGAAGTTGACAAAGCCAGGGCCCGCCACCTCGACCTTGGCCAGGATGTCATCCCCTTCAAAGTGCTTCAGCAACCTCGTAGCCACCTCCCGTGGAGGGAGTTTGAAGCGAGGAGCCAATACCAAGGCCAAATTGGTGGCGTAATCGCCGAAGCGCTCCTCAGGGGGATATTCGAGGGCTACAGAGGGGAACTCTCCTTCGGGAAGCTCCCCCTCCGCAACGGCCCTCCTCAGGGCCTCCTCGATCAAGGCGCGGAGTCGGGCCTTCACTTTAGAATCTCCCCGTAGGTCTCAGGTCTCCTATCTCGAAAGAAGGGCCACTCCCGCCTAGCCCGTCTGGCCTCATCGGGGGAGACCTCCGCCAACAACACCCCCTCTTCCAGACCGGCCGGCTCCGTGAGGAGTTCGCCCTCAGGGGAGAGGCAAAAGCTCATACCGTAAAAGTCCTGATGGGCCTCACTGCCCACACGGTTGACCCTCAAGACGAAAAGGCCATTGCAGAGGGCATGTCCAGCCAAGACCTTAAGCCAGCGCTGCTGCGACATGAAAGCTGCCGCCGTGGGGGCGAAGAGCAACTCTGCCCCCTTCAAGGCCAGGATCCTGGCCCCCTCGGGGAAGAAGTTGTCCCAGCAGATCTGAACCCCTATCTTCACCCCATCGATGTCGAAGACCGGAAAATCCTCCCCAGGGGTGAAGTAACTCCTCTCCTCCCAGAGGGGTAATTGAGGCACATGGACCTTGCGATAGACCCCGAGCAATTCCCCGTCTCGCGAGATAACAGCGGCGGAGTTGTGAAATTTTTTTCCACAGCGCTCGAAAAAGGGAACTACCGCCCCTACTCCCTCTCGCTTACAAAAGGCCTTCATCTCGCTGATCACAGGGCCGTCGAGCCCCTCAGCGAGCTCAAAGGCCCTCTCATCGATCTCCGCTGGGAACCAGTGGGTGGGGAAGAGCTCCGGATAGCACAGGATCTCCGCCCCCCTGTCCACAGCCACCTTCCCCAGCCTGAGGGCCTTGGCGAGGTTCGCCCCCTTATCCGTTGAGCTTGCCATCTGTACAGC
>CAZGDM010000007.1:0-40485 GCA_964525275.1 uncultured Thermodesulfobacteriota bacterium
GGAGGGGCACTCTCCTCTGGCCCCTTCGCCCTCCCCCAAGGGGCCATCAAAAAGGCACGGGAAGGGGGGAAGAACGTCTATCTGATCTCTTATGATCTTTTGGAGGAAGAGGGACGGGGCAAAAAGCTTCAGGACATCCTCGGGGAGTTGGCCGACGGAGGCGATGTCCTCGACTGTCGTATCGACGCTTCTGCCCTCAAGGAAAAGGGCCAGCTTCCGGCCTATGTCATATATGCCACCATCATCGATCCTCAGGACGTGACTGCCGTCTTTGGCGTGCCCCCCGAAAGGGTAAAGGAGTTGAAGGAAGAAGAGGCCCCGAAGCCCAAGGAGCGTAAAGAGAAGCCGAAGGAAGGGGGAAAGCCGAAAGAGATGAAGCCATCTACCGGAGGCCATCCCGAAAGCCATCCCCAGGAGACGACCCTACGGGTGAAGGTGAGTCTGCTCGATTCCCTGGTGGCCCTTGCGGGGGAGCTGGTCCTCGGCAGAAACCAGCTCCTTCAGGCCCTGCAGAATAAGGAGGAAAGGCCTTTAGAGCAGGCGGCCCAGAAGGTGGACCTGGTCACCTCCGGGCTTCAGGAGACCATCATCCTCACTAGGATGCAACCCGTGGGAAACCTCTTCGGCCGCTTCCCTCGGGTGGTGAGGGATCTGGCCAAGTCCCTCGGGAAGATGAAGCGTTTCGGGGCTACTACCATTGCCCAGGACGAGGCCACAAGCGTGGTGTTCGGGATGCCGAGGGAAGCGATAAAGGCAGGGGTGGTGGACATCGTAGCCCCCTTACCCCGGATCGCCGAGGAGATCCGCCGCACGGTGAAGAGGATATGACGCATGGCCATAACCCCCGAGGAGTTCAGGCAGATCGCAGAGCTCGTCTACCGACTTAGCGGAAATTTCCTCACCGAGGACAAGGCCTACCTTGTAGAGGGGAGGCTCAAGGGATTGTTAGCAGATTGCAAATGTTCTTCCTACGGAGAACTCTGCAGGAGGACCAGAGGTGACCTGTCGCTTCAGAGAAGGATCGTGGAGGCCATCGTCACCACGGAGACCCAGTTCTTCCGGGACGATGGCCCCTTTCGCGCCCTGAAATACAAGATCCTGCCCGAGATCATCGACCGCCGCTCTAAGGGACCGGGCCTTGTGAGGATAAGGATATGGAGTGCGGGCTGCTCCACCGGCCAGGAGGTCTACTCCATAGCCATCACGGTGAAGGAGCTGCTGGTGGACCTCAACCGATACCTCGTCAGGATCCTCGGCACCGACATCTCCGACGAGGCCATCGCCAAGGCGAGCCGGGGGATCTACAGCCCCTTTGAGATCGAACGAGGCCTGCCGAGGGAGCTGCTCTTCAGGTACTTCGAGCGAAACGGAGACCGGTGGAAGGTGAAGGACGAGCTGAGGGCGGTGGTGGCCTTCAGGCGGCACAACCTGCTGGAGCCTTTCGAACCGCTGGGGGTCTTCGATGTGATCTTCTGCAGAAACGTCCTGATCTACTTCAAACCCCAGGACCGCAAGGGAATCCTCCAAAGGATGGCTCGGGTGCTTGAACCCGACGGGTACCTGCTGCTGGGAGCCTCGGAGTCCTTAGCGGGGATCTGCGACCTCTTTGAGCCCGTCGAGTACTTCCGCACGGTGATCTACCGCCCCCGAAGGGGTGTTGGTGGCGATCAATCGGCGGGCCCGCTGTAGTTGGTGTTCCGTCCCGAGCAAGATCAATACATCCCCCCCTTCCAGCAACGTCATCCGGGAGGGATTGAAGACCACTTCGCCCGTCTCCTTCATCTTCAGACCTATGACAAGGGCTTCTGTGCGGTGTTGCACATCCAGGTCGCCCAAGAACTTGTCCACCCACGGGGAGTCCTCGGGGATGGTCACCTCTTCAAGGCGGAGTACTTCGTGGCCTTCGTAGATGACCACGTCCAAAAAGCTCACCACCTCTGGCCTAAGGGCAAGGGAGGCCATCCTCACGCCTTCGGTCACCGCAGGGGAGACCACCCGATCTGCCCCTCCCTGCAGGAGTTTGTTTACCGACTTTTCGTCCTTGGCCCGGGAGATGACATAGAGGTCGGGGTTCATCCCTTTGGCCGTGACCACCAGAAAGAGGTTGTCCGCATCGGTGGAGAGCAGGGCCAATAGCCCCTTGGCCCTGGCCACCCCTGCCATCGCCAGGACCTCCTCATCCGTGGCATCCCCCTCTACCCAGAGGAGTCCCGGAAATTGTTCTTTCAACTCCTCCAACCGCCTCCTGTTGCGTTCTACTACTACACAGGGGCTGTGAGTTCGCAGGAACTCACGGATGACCCACTTCCCCGTGGCCCCTGCTCCACAAATGATGTAGTGGTCCTTTAGTTCGGCGATTCGATTTATCATCTTCTTCCTCCTCCACCTCTCATTGATCCTCCCCTCGATGATGGATGAAGTGGTGTGGGTTATGGCATAGGTAAAGGTGCCGATGCCGAAGAGAATGAGCACCGAGGTGAAAATCCTTCCCGCCTCGCTAAGGGGTCTGACTTCTCCAAAGCCCACCGTGGTGACGGTGATGAGGCTCATGTAAAAGGCCTCCGGGAAGCCCCACCCCTCGAGGATCACATATCCCCACGGGGCCAAAAGCATCAGCGCGACGAAGAACACAAAAGGCCTTAGGACCCTCCACATCCCCTAAACTCATCGGTAGGAACTGAAGAGCCCTTGAGCCTTGTCCCGCCAGGGGAGCTGTGGTAGAGCAATGGGCCATGAAGGAAGAGCAGAGGATCCTCCGGGCCACCGCAGTGGTGACCGGAGGGACGTTTCTCAGCCGTGTCCTGGGCCTGATCAGAGACGTGGTCATCTCCGGAGTCTTCGGAGCAGGACCATGGGCCGACGCCTTCTTTGTCGCCTTCGCCATCCCAAACTTCTTCCGCAGACTCATGGGAGAGGGCTCCCTTACCGTCGCCTTCGTACCCGTATATACCGACTATCTCACAAGGGACCCAGCAGAAGCCCAGAAGGCCCTTCGAGCCGTGGGAACGGCTACGGTAATAGTACTCCTCCTCTTCACCATAGGAGGAGTGCTGGGGGCACCATGGTTGGTGAAGCTCCAAGTCTTCGGATGGCACTCGAAGGAGGCAATGCCCCTGGCCGTGGAGCTAACGCGGATCTGCTTCCCCTACCTCTTCTTCATCTCCCTGGTCGCCTTAGCCATGGGGGTGCTCAATGCCCACGGCCACTTCGCCGCTCCGGCCTTGGCGCCGTGTCTCTTGAACCTCTCTCTCATCGCCTCGGCCCTTCTGTTGGCCCCCTATTTCGACCCCCCTGTCAAGGCCCTCGCCTGGGGGGTGGTGGCAGGGGGAGTGTTGCAACTCGCCCTCCAGGTCCCCTTTCTCCGAAAGGAGGGGGTGAGTCTAAAGCCACTGCTTGATCTTCGCCACCGGGCAGTCCTCAGGGTGGGTACCTTAATGCTGCCCATGGTGGCAGGAATAGCCCTTTTTCAGATCAACCAAGTGGTAAACCGTCTCCTTGCCTCCTTTCTACCCCATGGGAGCATCTCCTACCTCTACTATGCAGATCGAATCTTTGAACTTCCCCTCGGCCTATTCGCTGTGGCCATAGGTGTAGCGGCCCTTCCGAGTTTCTCCAGACACGCTGCCCGTGGGCGGTGGGATGAGTTGAGATCTGACGTCGCTTTCTCCCTGAGGACCATCTTCTTCATCTCCCTGCCGGCCATGGTAGCCATCATAGTACTGAGGATCCCTTTGGTGGGCACTATCTTCCAGCACGGGGCCTTTGGCCCTAAGGAGACGGTCTTCACCGCCCAGGCCCTCCTCGCCTATGCGGTGAGCATAGGGGCTTACGGGGGCATCCACGTCCTCTCGCGGGCTTTCTACGCCATGCAGGATGCCCGCACACCGGTGAAGGGTGCCGCCTTGGGGGCCGTGGTGAACCTGGGCGCAGGGCTCATCCTGATGCACCCCTTACGCCATGCCGGCCTTGCCCTGGCTAATTCCCTGGCCGCCATCGCGAATATGACCTTCCTCTTTTTCCTCCTGAGGAAGAGGATATCCCTCCAGGTCCATCCTTTAATGAGAGCCCTGGTCAGGACGGCCCTCGCCTCCCTGGCCATGCTCCCATGGCTTTTGTGGATGGTGACCAAGGTGGATTGGATGGCGACGGGAGATTATGGAAAGAAGGCCCTTCTCCTGTTGGCAATAGTGATGGGCGGAGGGGTGATCTTCTTGGGAACCTCTTTCCTGCTCAGGTCGGAGGAGTTAAAAGCCCTTGTCGTTGGTGTCCTTCGACGGCCTCCCGAAGCTCCGCGGGAGTGACCACGGCTGTCCCCACCTTCCCTACCACCACCCCTGCGGCACAATTGGCCAGGGCGGCGGCCTCAAGATAATCGAGCCCTGCAGCCAGGGAGAGGGCAAGGACTGCCGCCACCGTATCCCCTGCCCCGGTGACGTCGTACACCTCCTTCGCCACCGTGGGGATGAGGACCGGAGGGCGCCGTCGGCGAAAGAGGGCCATCCCTTCTTCCCCCCTAGTGATGAGGACCGCCTCACAGCCAAAGCGCCTCAAGAGCCTGTGTCCCACCCCTTTCAGGTCCTCGAGTCCGGAAATCCTGCGGCCGGAGGCGGCTTCGGCTTCTCGGGTGTTGGGGGTCATGACCGTCACTCCGCGGTACAGGTGGAAATTCTCCGTTTTGGGATCGACTACCACTTTTTTTGGAGCCACTTCCTTCAGCTTGCAGAGCTCCTCCATCAGCCCCTTGGTTATCACCCCTTTGCCGTAATCGGACACCAGGACGCAATCCACCTTTCCCCACAACTCTTTGAGATGGGCGAGGATCTTCCCCTCCGCCCCAGGGGCTAGGGCATCACGCTGTTCGCGATCGAACCTCACGACCTGCTGTCCCGACGCTATTACCCGGGTCTTGACGGTGGTGGGCCTTCCTCCGTCGACGACCACCCCATCGATGCCCGTCCCTATCTCCCGGAGCATCCCGAGGACCTCGTGGCCTGTGGGGTCATCTCCCACCACTCCGCATAGCTCCACCTGTCCCCCTAAGGCCCTGATGTTGTGGGCCACGTTGGCCGCCCCTCCAAGGAGCCTGCTTTCCTCCTGGACTTCCACAACGGGCACAGGGGCCTCGGGGGATATCCGCTCCACCTTCCCCCAGATGAATTCGTCGAGGATCAAGTCCCCCACTACGAGGACCCGCGCCTTGGAGAAGGCCTCGATCACCCCCTCGATATCTACCCCCCTTATCGCCCTCCTCCACATACTGACCTAAAAGACCCTCACTAAAACCCTACGTCTCCGAGGACCATCGAATTCGCAGAAGAAGACCCCTTGCCAAGTCCCGAGGGCAAGCCTTCCCTTGCTCACGGGGACCATCACGGAAGGCCCCACCACAGTCGCCTTTATGTGGCTGTCGGCGTTGCCCTCGGTATGACGGTACCGGGCCCCGGCCGGGATCAGCTCGGAGAGCTTGGCCACGATGTCCTCTACCACACTGGGGTCTGCGTTCTCGTTCACGGTCACCGCCGCAGTGGTGTGGGGCACGTAGAGGAGGCATACCCCCTCCTCCACTCCCGACTCCCTCACCACCTCCTCGACCAGGGCGGTAATGTCGAGCAGTTCCGACCGACGGGAGGTCCTTATCTCCAATTCCTTGCCAAACATATCACCCCTCCACTCGAGGGAAAAGGGGAACGGGCTGGGCCACCTCCTGCCCTTCAGGCATCCCTCCCCACTTCCCTCCCTGCTGCAACCTGACCCCTTCAAGGGGATCGCTGAAGCCCAACATTTCCCACAACTTCTCCCCTGAAGAGGGCATGAAGGGAAAGGCCATGATAGCGATAAACCTCAATGATTCCAAGCAGTTATACAGCACTTCTTTAAGTTCTTTTCCACGTCCTTCCTTGGCCATGCTCCAGGGGGCTGTTGCGTCAAGGTATTTATTAACCGCCCCGATGAAATCCCACAGGGCCACCAATGCCCTTTGGAAGGCCAGTTCATCCATCCAGCGATCGTAGTTCCTCAGGGTTTCCTCTGCCTTGCCCCTAAGTTCTCCGCCGTCGCTGGGGGGAGGGACACGTCCCTTCAGGTATCTCCGCACCATGGCGAGGACTCTGTTGACGAGATTGCCGAAGTCATTAGCTAACTCGCCGTTTATGCGATGGACGATCGCCTCCTTGGAGAAGTCGCCATCCATGCCGAAGGGGACCTCGCGTAATAAAAAGTAGCGGAACTGATCCACCCCGTAGCGCTCCGCCATCTCATAGGGGTCGACCACATTGCCCGCGCTCTTGCTCATCTTCTGCCCCTCCACCGTCCACCATCCATGGGCGAAGATCCTCTTGGGCAGAGGCAGTCCGGCTGACATCAAAAAGGCCGGCCAATACACAGCGTGAAAGCGCAGGATGTCCTTGCCGATGAGGTGATAATCAGCAGGCCAGTAACGGGTATAGCCCTCTTCCGGGAAGCCTACCCCAGTGAGGTAATTGATCAGGGCATCAAACCAGACGTAGAGCACGTGCCCGGGATCGTTGGGCAAGGGTATCCCCCATCGAAAGGAGGTGCGGGATATGGAGAGATCTTTTAATCCCCCCTGGACGAAGCTCAGGACCTCGTTGTAGCGGGCCTGGGGTCTGACGAAGTCGGGATGTTCCTCCAAGTGCCTTAGCAAGGGCTCTTGATAGCGGGACAGACGGAAGAAGTAGCTCTCCTCTTTAAGCTTCTCGGTGGGTCTGCCGCAAGAGGGGCATCGTCGTCCCTCGAGCAGCTGTGTATCCGTCCAGAAGCTCTCGCAAGGGATGCAGTACCAGTCCTCATATTCTCCAAGGTAGATATCGCCCCGCTCCCACACCCGTTGATAGAAGGCCAGCACCGCCCTCTCGTGCCTGGGCTCGGTGGTGCGGATGAAGTCGTCGTTGGAGATGTTCAGGAGCCGCCATAGCCCCTTGAACCGCTCCACCACCCGATCGGCCAGCTGCTGGGGGGTCTCCCCTGATTCCTTGGCCGCCTTCTCCACCTTCTGGCCATGCTCGTCGGTGCCGGTGAGGAAGAAGGTGTCAAAGCCAGCGAGGCGCTTATAGCGGGCGATGACATCGGCGGCGATGGTGGTGTATGCATGGCCTATGTGGGGAACGTCGTTTACATAGTAGATGGGCGTCGTGACATAGAAGCTCTCCTTCATCGCTCACCCTCCTTGGGCTTCACTTCGTCCATGGGCAGGGTTATGATGGCCCCATCCTGGAGTTGCACCGTAACGGTCTTCAGTAGCACGTTCTGCCTTATCACCTTTCCCTCCCCATGCTTAGTGATCACCCTCTTGCCAACCTTTGGAGCTCCCTCTCGCATCTGCTGGTAGGCGTCTATCTCGAAGGTGAGGCAGCACATCAACCTGCCGCAAAGCCCGGATATCTTCTCCGGATTGAGGGGGAGGTTCTGTTCTTTGGCCATCCTTATGGTGACCATGTCGAAGGCCCTGAGGAAGGTCCCGCAACAAAGCTCCCTCCCACAAGGTCCTATCCCTCCCATCAGCTTAGCTTCGTCCCTGACGCCTATCTGGCGCATCTCGATGCGCATCTTGAGCCGCGAGGCAAGCTGTCTCACCAGGGAGCGGAAGTCCACTCTTCCTTCGGCTGTGAAGAAGAAAAGCACCTTTCCCTCCTCGGGCTGGTACTCCACATCCACGAGCTTCATAGGTAGCCCTAAGCGCTCTATGAGCTCTTCACCGAGTTTGAAAGCCCTCCGCTCCTTTTCCTGTAAATCCCGCAGTTTCTCCAGATCCCCTCTATCGGCAGGACGAAGCACTGGGGGCAGTGTGCCCTCTTCGACCTCGAGCTCAAAGGGAGGACCGAGGACTTCTGCTACCTGGGGGCCGGAAGGAGTGGAAACCAGCACCAGGTCTCCCTTCTTCAGCCCCTTCACTCTGGCCTCGAAGGACACTACCCTTCCCTTTTTGAGCAATTTTGCCCTTACGGCTGTGGTTCCCATCCCTTTTGTTGAAAGGAGAAGATAACACGGGGGTGAGGAAGTCTCAACCTTCGCTGAAGGAATGGAGAGCGAAAAGTGCCCCTTCCAGAGACAGCCTCACGTTGGCGTTCTCATCTAGGGACCTATAAGCTCGAAGCACCTCCCAGAAGACGTCAAAGGTTTCCTCTTCCGCCTTTTCGAGTTCCCCCCTTATATACTTCAGCAGGAGCCCCAGAAATTTCTTAGCCCCTTCCCTATCACGTCCCAAGCGTTCTCCGACCTCCAGGACCTCCTTGATCCCCCCTCGGAGGGCCTTCTGCAACATCTCCTCCATCTCCCGCGATTCCCCGAGCTCCAAGGCCCTACCGGGACTGCCCTCGGCCAAAGCCACGAGGCCCCGATCTTCGACGCCCAGGCGGCCCAAGACCTCCTCCACCTCCTCATCGCGGAGTGGGGAGAATTTCACGATCTGACATCTTGAGGATATGGTAAGGGGCAAGGCATCGAGGCGGGAGGCCACGAGGATGATGACCACCTGAGGAGGGGGTTCCTCGAGGGTCTTCAGAAAGGCGTTGGCCGCCTCCTTGGTCATCAATTCGGCCCCGTCCACCACCACTGCCCGCCATCTGGCCTCGAGGGGACGAAGGGAAAGGGTGCTGATGACCTCGCGTACCTGACCGATCTTGATCGCTCCGCCATCCGGCGAGACCAGGAGGACATCGGGATGGGTTAAGCGCTCTATCCGCTCACAACAACGGCAGCTACCGCAGCCTTCACCGAGCTCGCGCTCGCAGTTTAGGGCTTGCAGGAAGGCAAAGGCCGTCTTCTTCTTCCCTATCCCCGGAGGTCCCACGAAGAGCAGGGCATGGGGCACCCTTTGGGAGGCCGCCATAAAACGCAGTCGCTCGATGACCCTTTTGTGCCCTACTATCCCCCGAAAGCCCATGCCTCCAAGAAGGTTCCCACCATCCTCCTCACCTCCTCCTGGACCTCCCCTTTGTCCCTCGAGGCCGATTCCACCACCTTCACCCTCTCTGGCTCGGCCTCGGCGATCCTCAGGTATCCCTCCCTCACTTTTGTGTGGAAGTCCAGCCCGGCGTCCTCGAACCTATCTCCCCCTTTAACCCGCCTAAGCCCCACCTCTGGAGGGCAATCTAACAGGATGGTCAGATGGGGTGAGAGCCCCCCTGTCGCCTTCCTGTTCCCCTGCAGGACGAAATCGAGGTCTACCCCCCTGCCATATCCTTGATAGGCGGTGGTGGAGTCGATGTAGCGGTCGCAGAGGACCACCTTTCCCTGATCAAGGGCTGGTAAGAGGACCCTTAGGGTGTGCTCCCGCCTGTCGGCCCAAAACAGGAAGAGCTCCGTCAGGGGATCCAGGGGGTGGGAGGGGTCCAAGAGCAGATCCCTCAGGGCCCTCCCCAGAGGGGTACCTCCCGGCTCGAAGGTAAGGAGGATTTCCATCCCCTTGGCCCGTAAGAACTCCCCCAGCATGCGAAGGTGGGTACTCTTGCCGCTGCCCTCAATCCCTTCGAAGGTTATCAGCACGCCCTTCTTCACCCGTGAGCCTCTTCAGCTTCTCAAGAATGATGCGCCGTCGGTCCTCCTTCGGGCCGAGTTCCAAGGCCCTGCGGTAAAGCCTTACGGCCTCTCCCCGGTGTCCCAATTTCTGATGCACATCCCCCAGGTGTTCGGTAATTATAGGGTCCTTGGGGACGAGCTCGTGGGCCTTCTTGAGGTATTTCAGGGCCTTCTCGTAAAGGCCCTTCTGATAGTAAACCCATCCCAGACTGTCGATGATATAGCCATCGTCGGGCCTGACCTCGAGGGCCCTTTTTATCAACTCCTCGGCCTCATCGAGGTTTACACCTTGCTCAGCGTAGCTGTAGCCCAACCAGTTAAGGGCATCCGCATGACGCGGGTCTATCTCTATCACCCTCCGCATCATCTGCAACGACCGTTCTTTATCCCCCATCTTGTCGTAGAGGACCCCCAGTCGAAAGAGGAAATCGGGCCGTTCCTCTCCCTTTTTGATGAGCCCCTCCAGGATGGAGACCGCCTCGCGAATCCGTCCTTGTTCCTCAAGGAGCAAGGCCAGCACATAGGAGAGTTCGGGATCATCTGGTCTTTTGGCGATGGCCTCTTTCACGACCTCCTTCGCCTCAGCAATCTTGCCCTGCTTCTGAAGGATATAAGCGATGTACTTTATCGCCTCAGAGTACACCTTGGCCTCCGGGGGGATCTTCTGCAGTTCGCTCACGGCTTCCTGGGCCTTGCCGTCGTCCAAAAGGGCCATCCCGAGGTAAAGGCGCACACGGTGGCTCTCCGGGCGCACCCCCAGGACGAACCTGAACTCATCGACAGCCTCTCCGTACTTGCCTTGCTGGTAGAGGATTAAACCTATCTTGGTCCTCACCCGTAGGTTCTCCGCGTCGAGTTCCTTCAGGAACCGAAACTCCTTCAAGGCCTCCTGGAGCCGGTTCTTCCTTATCAAGAGTTGCCCCAGCCTCTCCCTGGCCTGGAAATTCAAGGGGTGCTGACGCAGGATTTTGCGATAGAGCTCAATGGCCTCCTGGAACTTGCCCTTCAGCTCATAGAGTACGGCCATGTCCATCAAAGCGGCTTCGAGGTCTGGTTTTAGCTCGAGGACCTTTTTGTAATACTGCAGCCCGCGATCGTACTGCCCCATTTCACAATAAACCCGTGCCAGGTAGTATAGGCCCATGACAGATGTAGGGTCCCGCTCAAGGAGCCTGCTGAGGACCTTAACCGCTTCCTGGTAATCCTTCTCCTCTACGTAGAGGGAGCTCAGGACGATGTACGTCTTGACGTCCTCGGGATTGCCCTCCAAAACCTTCTTGTACTCCTCGATGGCCTCTCGTCTGCGCCCCGTAGCAGAGAGGACCCCTGCCAGGAGTTTTCTGGCGTAGAGGTTCTCTGGATCACGCACCAAGGCCTCCCGACAGGCCTCGATGGCCCGCCCTGGTTTCCCCATCCGGAGCCAAAGAGAGGCCACTTCCGCGTAAAGAAAGGAGGACTGGGGATCTAATTTAAGGGCCTCTTCGTAATGGCGAAGCGCCTTCTGGGGGTCTCCGTTAGCTAAGGCCATCCTCCCCAGCATATACTGGTACATCGCCTCCGAAGGAGGGGATCCGTAGGGGGAGGCAACGCGCTGAACCCCCCTCAGGGCGGCACACCCCCCGGCAAGCAGGATCACGGCCACACAAAGGCTCAAGATCGCCCTCTTCATGGGGCGAATTATGACCCATCGTCCGACGGGGTGCAACTCAACCCTCTCCCTTGTAAAGGGAACGCAAGGCCTCTTTCAGTAACTCCTCGAGGGGGAGGATCCCTTTTTCCCTGATCACGGCGACGAGGACCTTTTTAGCTGACGTCTTGGGGTATCCCAAGTGCACGAGAGCAGAAAGGGCGTCCTCAAAATGGGGGACGGAAGGAGGTCGATCCTTAACGCCAGAAGCGATGCGATCCCTCAATTCGAAAATCATCCGCTCTGCCGTCTTCTTGCCGACCCCCGGGACCCTGACCAGCCGTTCCGTATCCCCCTCAAGGAGGGCTTCCTCCAGCTCCTCCGCTGCCAATCCGCTCAGCAGCGTCAAGGCCACCCGGGGACCTATCCCCCTCACCGTGAGCATGAGTTCGAAGAGATCCCGCTCCTTAGGAGTGAGGAAGCCATAAAGGGCCAAGGCGTCGTTCTGAAGGTGGGTGTGGATCAACAACTCCACCTCCTCCCCCTCAGCTGGCAGACGGTAAAAGGTGGAAAGGGGGATGTGCACACCGTAGCCAACTCCTCCTATATCGAGGACCACATAGGTGGGCTCACGGTACAGAAGCCGTCCGCGCAGATAGGCAATCATAATCCAGAGGACCTGTGGAGATGGCAGATCGCCACCGCGAGGGCGTCCGAGGCATCGAGGATCGGGTCTCCATCAAGGCGAAGGAGCATCTTAACCATCTCCCTCACCTGCTCTTTGGTGGCCCTGCCATAACCGGTGAGGGCCACCTTCACCTCCATGGGGGAGTATTCATAAAGGGGGAGGAGGGCGTGAGTGGCCGCAAGGGCGATGACCCCTTGGATCTGGCCGAGGCGGAGAGCGCTTTTGGGATTCCGGGCTACAAAGGGCGTCTCCAGGGCGAGAACCTCGGGGCTGAGGTCATCTATCAATTCCTTGAGGCCTTGATAGAGGCCGTTCAAACGTTCAGCGAGGGCACCCTTGGGGGAAATCACTCCACAGTCGACATAGACCACCTCCCCCCTTATCTCGTCCACTACACCGTATCCCGTGCAAAAACTCCCAGGGTCCACCCCAAGGACCCTCATTGGGCCAGTTGCTCCATAGCGCTCTCGGAGATGTCGAAGTTGGCATACACTCGCTGAACATCGTCATGTTCTTCGAGCATCTCCATAAGGCGGAGCATTTGTTCCGCCTCTTTTCCCTCCAGTTTCACCGTGGTCTGGGGGTACATAGTAATCTCGGCCACCTGATAGGAGATGCCCGCTTCCTCTAAGGCCTTTTTCAGCTTTTCCAGGTCTTTCGGGTCAGTGATGATCTCGTAATCCCGCTCCCCCTCCTTGATATCCTCTGCCCCGGCATCAAGGGCCACCTCCATGAGCTGCTCCTCGGACACCCCTTCTCTGTCGACGGTGATCACTCCCTTCTTGTGGAAAAGCCAAGAGACACAGCCCGTAGCCCCTAAGTTCCCCCCGGCCCGGGAGAAGATCCTGCGGATATCGGCAATGGTACGGTTACGATTGTCCGTCATCGCCTCCACGAGGACGGCCACCCCTCCTGGGCCATATCCCTCATATACGACCTCTTCATAATGCGTCCCCTCCAGTTCACCAGTACCCTTCTTTATGGCCCTTTCGATGTTCTCCTTGGGCATGTTCTCTGCCTTGGCTGCGGCTATAGCCGCCCTGAGCCGCGGGTTGTTGTCGGGATTGCCACCCCCGAGCCTGGCCGCCACCATGATCTCACGGATGAGCTTGGTGAAGATCTTCCCCCGCTTGGCATCTTGAGCGGCTTTCTTTCTCTTTATCTGAGCCCACTTGGAATGGCCTGCCATCTCCTCTCCCCCTAAAAAGGGTTCTGTCCGTTAAGTAAAATAGCAAAAACCCTCCTTCGTCGCAAAGGTGACAAAAGAAAAGCCCACCTTTCAAGGTGGGCTTTCTCACCTTCATGGTGGGCGGTACTGGGATCGAACCAGTGACTTCTACCGTGTGAAGGTAGCGCTCTCCCGCTGAGCTAACCGCCCTTTTTAAAGGGTACAACCACCCCCAAGGGTTGTCAATACCTGGCGGGGTGGAGGGAAGTGGTGTAATATAACGATGAGATGTTGAGCAAACTCATAGCTCTATTCGCCCTCCTTTCGGTGGCCGCGGGGCCGGTCAACCTTTCCATAGACCAGGAGGCCACAAAGAAGATCGCCTCAGGCGACCCATCCTTCCTCGGGGGATTTGAAATCTACCGAGCAGGGGTAAAAGAGGCGCCCCTGGCTTTACTCCTCGATCGTAAGGGGGATGGTCACAACATAGCATCCTATCTTTGGGGGGCTTCCCTTGGAAGGGATGAAATCCTTTACGCCTTGCGGCGCCTTGAAGAACAATACATGGAACCCTCTTGGTGCCTACCCTTGCCTCCTGCTGCCTTGAGGGTGGTCAATCGAAAGGGAGAGGTATTGGGGTACGTGTACACCAGCCTGAGGCAAATATTCGTGGAGAGGAAAGGGGAAGAGGTGAAGGTCTTCCTCCCCGATCACTCCCCCTGCGACGGAGACGGATGGGAGGAAATCCCCTCAGCCCCCCGTCCATAGGAGGAAAAGATGGATCTTAGAGGGAAGAGGGCGATCGTGACGGGTGCTGGATCGGGAATAGGGAGGGCTACCGCCTTGAAGCTCGCCAGTTGTGGTGCTGCCGTATTGATCAACGACCTCGACGAAAAGGGGCTTGGTGAGACCCTTCGGGTCATTGAGGAGGGGGGCGGAAAGGCCGTCCCATTCGTGGGGGATGTGTCAAAGGCCCAAGAGGTAGAGCTGATGGTGGCAAAGTGCCTACGGGAGCTGGGCGGCATCGAGATCCTCGTGAACAACGCTGGAATCGCCCGTAGCGCCCTGTTGGTCAAGCTCACCGAAGACCAATGGGACGACGTAATGGCCGTAAACCTCAAGGGCGTCTACCTATGCACCAAGGCGGTAGCTCCTCACATGGTCGAGAGACAGTACGGCAAAATCATTAACATATCCTCCATCTACGGTAGGATCGGGGCCATCGGCGATTCCAATTACTCAGCTTCCAAGGCGGGAGTAATAGGCTTCACCAAGAGCGTGGCCAAGGAATTGGCAAAGTACAACATAAACGTAAACGTGGTACTTCCCGGTATGATTGACACCCCGCTGTTGCGGGGCATCCCCGAAAAATACCTGAAGAAGATGCTCAAAGAGGTCCCCATGCGACGCATAGGACGCCCTGAGGAGATCGCCAGCGTGGTGGCCTTCCTCGCTTCGGATGAGGCGAGTTACATCAACGGGGCGGCTATCGAGGTGACCGGCGGGTGGAATATGTGATTCAAACCATGAGACACGCCACGTGGTGATCTGGGGCGACCTCCCGCAACGAAGGCATCTCATCGCGGCATAGGGCAGAAACCATCGGGCAACGTGAGGAAAAAGGACACCCCTTGGGGTGGAGGAAGGGACTGGGGACATCTCCTGCAAGGGGCGGGATGAGCCTTCGTCCGGGCTCAAGGGTGGGCACCGCATCGAGGAGGGCCTTCGTGTAAGGATGGAGGGGGTTTTTGAAGAGCTCATCGCGGGGGGCCAGCTCTACGACCCTGCCCATGTACATCACCGCCACTCGCTGGGCCACGTAACGGACCACCTGAAGGTCATGGGAGATGAAAAGGTAGGTCAAGCCCATCCGTTGTTGAAGCTCCAGGAACAGGTTGAGGATCTGGGCCTGGACCGACACGTCCAGAGCGCTCACCGGTTCATCAGCCACCACGAAAGAGGGCTCCAAGGCGATGGCCCTGGCGATGCCTATCCTCTGACGCTGTCCTCCGCTGAACTCGTGGGGATAGCGGTCGAGGGCTTCTTTGGATAGCCCCACAAGCTCAAGGAGCTCTCTGACCCGTTCACGCCTTTCCCTCCTGTCAGGGACGAGGCCATGGATGAGGAAGGGCTCTTCGAGGACCTCTCGCACCTTCTTTCGGGGGTTCAGGGAGGTGTAAGGGTCCTGAAAGACGATCTGCATCCGCTTTCTCAGGGGACGGAGGGCGGCCTCCGGCAGGTGAGCGATCTCCCTGCCCTCAAAGACGATCTTCCCAGCAGTGGGCTTCTCAAGCCTCAGCAACAGTCGCCCAAGGGTGGATTTTCCGCACCCAGACTCCCCCACCAGCCCCAGGGTTTCCCCGCGATAGACCTCCACATCCACCCCTGCCACTGCCACCAGCTCTCGTGCCGCAGCGAAGATTCCCTTTCGATAAGGGTAGACCTTCCTTAAACCCTTTGTCTCAAGCAGACGATCCATAGAGCCAACACCTCACCTGCCTGCCATCCAGGGGGACGAGGGGAGGAGGAGTTTTGCGGCACAAGGAAAGGGCCTCTTTACAGCGCGGATGGAAGGGGCATCCTTCGACCTCCTCAAAGGGGCCCGGAACGCTCCCTGGGATAGGCCTCAGAGGCCGGGATGGATCTTGGGGAAGGGAGGCCAAGAGCCCCTTTGTATAAGGGTGGAGGGGATCTTCAAGGAGGGCCTTTACCGGGGAATACTCCACTACTTTTCCCAGGTACATTACCGCTGCTTCCTCTGCACAAGCAGCCACCAGCCCTAAATTGTGGGTTATGAGGATGAGGGAAAGCCCCTTCTGCTGCTGTAGGCGCATGAGAAGATCGAGAATCTGGGCCTGGATGGTCACATCCAAGGCCGTAGTGGGCTCGTCCGCTATGAGGACCGACGGCTCCCCTGCGAGGGCCATGGCGATCATCACTCGCTGCTTCATCCCTCCGCTCAATTGATGGGGATAGTTCTTCAGGCGTAACTCCGGATCCGGGAGTCCCACCGCTCTGAAGAGCTCCACCGTCCTATGGAGGGCTTCCTTTTTGTTCATCCCCCGGTGTAACATCACCGCCTCCATGACCTGATCCCCTACAGTAAACACCGGGTTTAAGGCAGCGGAGGGCTCCTGAAAGATCATGGCTATCTCCCTGCCACGGATAAGCCTCATGGCCTCGGTGTCCAGTTTCATCAGATCCCTGTCTTTGTAGAGGACCTGTCCGGCCACCGTGCGCCCCCGCCTTGGAAGAAGCCTCAAGATGGACAGGGCGGTCATGGTCTTCCCACAGCCCGACTCCCCCACCAAGGCCAATGTTCCTCCCTTACGAAGGGAGAAATCCACGCCATCAACCGCTTTGACCGTCCCCCTGCGGGTGAAGATATAGGTCTTGAGGCCCTTTACCTGTAATAACTCCATCGGAACATAAAAATAAAAACCCCTTCTGGGGCCTCCCTTTCACCGATGGTGCCGAAGGGGGGATTCGAACCCCCACGGGCTCTCGCCCACTAGATCCTGAATCTAGCGCGTCTCCCAATTCCGCCACTTCGGCACGTTGCAAACGCGACCGCTTATAACCTATACTTATCAGCCAACTTTGTCAAGGATACTGTCCGATGAGGATCCTGAGGGACACCTTTGAAGCCACCGACTTCCACCACCCCGTGGTCACCATCGGTAGCTACGACGGACTCCACCTCGGCCATCAAGCCATCATAAAAAAAGTAATAAAGGAAGCCAAGGAAAAAGGGGGGGAATCGGTCGTCTTCACCTTCGAGCCCCACCCCGTAAAAGTACTCCATCCCCACTGGGATGTCCCCCTCATTACCCCCTACAGCAAGAAGATCCTGCTCCTCGAAGAGATGGGGGTAGACACCGTCATCAACTACCCCTTCGACCAGCGCTTGGCAAAACTTTCACCCGAGGCCTTTGTGGAAGAGGTAATCTATCGCCGGTTGAGACCCCTGAAAGTGATCGTCGGCTATAACTTCACCTTCGGTCGCGGAAAAGGAGGGACGGCGGAAGATCTAAGGGAGATGGGGGCTGCCATGGGGTTTGAAGTTGAAGTGATTCCTCCTTTCGAGGTAGAAGGGAAACCCGTAAGCAGTTCCAGGATAAGGGAACTCGTCAAGCAAGGACGAATAGAGGAAGCGAATCGCCTCCTCGGGAGGGACTTCATCATCATGGGGGAAGTAGTACCCGGAGCGGGCAGAGGACGGAAACTAGGGTTCCCCACCGCCAACCTCCGTACGGAGCAGGAATTATTACCTCCCAAGGGGGTGTATGCCGTCAGGGCCTATGTAGGATCCAGAGGCCCCCACCCCGCCGTGGTCAACATCGGTACGAGGCCCACCTTTGGAGAAGGGGATTTGGTGATCGAGGCCTTTCTGCCCGGCTTCCACGGGGACCTTTACGGCCAAGAGCTCCGTCTCGGCTTCCTTCGAAGGTTGAGGGACGAACGCCATTTCAGCAGCCCAGAGGCCCTTAAGGAGCAGATATCCCGCGATGTAGAGGAGACCTTGCGGCTTCTGCAGGTTAAAGGGGAGGAACAGTGAGGGGACGTTGGCAGATCTTCATCGGGATCGGCATCTCCCTGTTCCTCCTCTATCTCGTCTTCGGACGGGTCGACCTCAAAGGGCTGCTGGAGGCCCTGCACCGCGCGGACTACCTCGTCCTCGTCCCTGTGGTCGGGGTGATCTTCGGAAATATGGCCATCAGGGCCGTGAGGTGGAGTTATCTCCTGCAGCCGGTCAAACGCGTGCGCTTTTCCCACCTTCTCGGAACGCTCTTCATCGGCTTCATGGCCAACAACCTGTTGCCGGCTCGCATGGGAGACGTGGCACGGGGCTACCTCCTTGGACGTCTGGAACAGATACCAAAGTCCGCCTCCTTCGCCACTTTGGTTGCAGAAAAGCTGCTCGACGGATTGACGGTGTTGAGCTCCTTGGCGGTCCTTTCCTTGGCGGTTAAAAACTTGAACGCCTATCCCGCCTTCAGAAGGGCCTTAAGTATCGGGGGATACATGAGCCTTGGCCTCTTCGTAGTTACCATCGTCGTCCTTTATATGATCAAAGAGCGTTCCGAGGCCTTCATGCGCCTCTTCAAACCATCGGGGTGGAGCGAAGGGGCAAAGCGCCACCTCTACGCCTTTAGGGACGGGCTCCTCTGGTCATCCAGATGGGATTGCCTGCTGCCCTCCATTTTCTATTCCTACCTCACCTGGAGCACTTACGCCCTGGGTATCTACCTCACCTGCCTCGCTTTCCACGTCATCGTCCCCCTAAGCGCCCCTTTTCTGGTGATGGTGGTCATATGCCTCGGCACCGTCCTCCCCCTCACCCCCGGGTATATAGGCACCTATCATGCGGCGGTGACCTACTCGCTGCTCCTCTATCGGGTGCCGATGGAGAAGGCGGCAGCGCTCTCCTTAGTCTTTCACGCCCTCTATTTTTTCCCCACGACCCTGGTCGGCCTCATCTACCTTTGGCGTTACCAGCTCACCCTCGGCGCCCTCAAGGAATCCGCCCAAGAGGTGGAATCAGAGGAGTAACTCCCCCCCAAGGACGACCGGCTTACCCCTGACGAAGGTTGCCAGCACCCGTCCCTTGAGTTCCCACCCTTTGAAAGGGGTGTTGCGTCCTTTAGAGGCGAAAGTAGCTGGATCAACCTTCCAAAGGGCCTCGGGATCGAAGATCACCAAATCGGCTTCCCTCCCCACCTTCAGTGCCCCTACCGGGAGGCCCAGGATCCGTGCGGGGGTGAAGGACATAAGCCTCACCATCTCCTCGAGGTTTATGACCCCCTTCAATACCAACTCCGTATAGATCACCCCCAAGGAGGTTTCCAGGCCGATGACGCCGAAGGGGGCCTCTTGCCACCCCCGCGCCTTTTCCTCGGGGCTGTGAGGGGCGTGGTCCGAGGCAATGACGTCAACGACCCCTTCCTTCAAAGCCTGTTGGAGGGCCTCCACATCCCGCCGAGTCCTCAAAGGGGGGTTGACCTTCGCATCCGGACCGATGGCCTCCATCCCCTGGTCGAGGACAAGGTGATGGGGAGTGGCCTCGCAGGTCACCCTCACCCCTCGTCCTTTGGCCCTGCGGATGAGTTCGATGCTGTCAGCCATGCTCACATGGCATATATGGATCCTCGTCCCGAAGCGCTCAGCCAACCGGAGCTCCCTCTCAACGTAATAGGGCTCATTCCAAAAAGCCCTGGGACCCCTAGGGGGCAGCCCCGGTCCATCTTCACAATGGGGGGTGAGGAGCAGGCCGATCCTCGCAGAAAGCTTTGCCGCCTCGGCCATGACGTCATCGGAGGGAACGGGATTTCCGTCGTCTGTGGCAGCTACCACCAGGGGATGGCGGCTGAGCTCCTCAAGAGGGGCCAAAGCCTTCCCTTTCCTGGTGCGGGTGATGCAGACCTTCGTCCAGACCCTAACCACTGCGTCTCGACGCAATAGGTGTTCCCATCTGCCCACTGCCTCGAGGGAATCAAGGGGGGGGAGGGTGTTGGGTTCATTCACCACTGCGGTGACCCCCCCTTTTGCCGCCGCCCGGGTGCCGGTGGCCACCGTCTCCTTATGGGCCTCACCGAGGTCTCGGAGGTGGACGTGCATGTCCACCAATCCGGGGAAAACCACCTTGTCGGTCGCATCGATGAAAAAGGCCCGCGGAGCCTCTATACCTCGGGCCATCCTCCGGAGGATCCCCTGCTCGATGAGGATGTCTAAAGGGGCATCTATCCCCTGGGAGGGGTCGATAACCCTCGCCCCTTTTATAAGAAAGGACTCGGCGCCCTCAGGCCCTCTTGCCACGCCCCCTTTTCGTCCTCTCCAGGGAGATGACCAGAGGGCTGGCGATGTAGATGGAGGAATAAGTCCCCACGACCACCCCGACTATGAGGGCAAAGGCAAAATCCCTGATTATCCCCCCTCCTAAGGCGAAGAGAACCACTACGACGATGAGGGTCGTGAGAGAGGTCAGGATGGTGCGACTCAAGGTCTCATTGATGCTCCTGTTGATAATCTCCTCCAGCTGTCCCCTTACCCTGCGCATGTTCTCGCGGATCCTGTCGTATACGACTATGGTGTCGTTCAAGGAATACCCCACAATGGTCAAGAGGGCCGCTACCACGGGGAGGCTGATCTCCTTGTCGGTGAGGGAGAAGATGCCCACCGTCACCAGGACGTCGTGAACCAGGGCTGCTACCGCCCCCACGGCGAAGCGAAATTCGAAGCGCCAGCTTATGTAGATGAGGATGCCGATCAGGGCGAAGATTATGGCCTTGAGGCCCTTTACACGAAGGTCACGGCCCACCTTCGGACCCACCATCTCCACGCGCCTGATCTCAAAGGCCTCTTCGCCAAAGCGACGCTTGAAGGCTTCCTCTATCTTGGCGCTCACCCCCCGGAGCTCCCCGGTGGTCTTCTTCATCCTGATGAGGAACTCCCCCCTCTCCCCGAAAGGCTGAAGGATTGCGTCCCCAAACCCCACTTCCCTGAGGACTTCTCGGAGTTCCTTGAACTCCACAGGCCTGTTGAACTTCACCTGAACGAGGGTGCCTCCAGCAAAGTCTATCCCATAACGGGGGCCACCATGCAGGACCAGGGAGACGATGCCCGCCATGATGAGGATGAGCGACCCCAATAGGGCGTAACGCCTCTTCCCCACGAAGTTTATGTTGGTATCGGGCCTGATAAACTCCATCAGATCTTGAGCTCCCTGACCTGACGCTTGCTGAGGACCAAATCGAAGATCGTCTTGCTTACCATCACCGCCGTGAAGAGACTCGCCATGATCCCCACACTCAGGGTAACGGCGAAACCCCTAATAGGCCCCGTACCGAATTGATAGAGCACCACAGCAGCGATCAAGGTGGTGATTTGAGCGTCGAGGATGGTCAGCAACGCCTTCGAGTAACCAGCGTCCACGGCCGCCCGTGGGGTTTTGCCCAGCCTGAGCTCCTCTCTGATCCGTTCGAAGATCAGCACGTTGGCATCAACGGCCATGCCCACCGTCAGGACCAACCCGGCTATCCCAGGCAGGGTCAGGGTTGCCCGGAAGAGCACCATCACCGCCAGCACGACCAATAGGTTCATCCCCAAGGCGAAGTCGGCCACGAGCCCGGCCCAGCGGTAGTAGAAAGCCATGAACAGCACCACCAGCACCCCACCGAGGATGATTGCCCTGATGCCCCGGTCTATGGAGTCCTTGCCCAGGGACGGCCCCACAGTCCTCTCCTCGAGGATCCTCACCGGGGCTGGTAGGGCCCCGGCCCTCAACACAATAGCCAAGTCATGAGCCTCTTCCAGGGTGAAGTCCCCCTCTATTACCGCCCTGCCACCGGAGATCTTCTCCTTTATCACCGGAGCGGAGTAGACGGTGCCGTCCAGGATGATGGCCAGCCTCTTGCCGACGTTCTCCCCGGTGATCCGCTCGAACTCCTTGGCCCCATGGGGGGTGAAGGTCAAAGAGATGTAAGGACGGTTGAACTGGTCGAAGGCGACGCGCGCGTCCTTGAGAGCCTCCCCGGTCAGGAGGGTTTTGTCTTTGACGAGATAGGGGATCTTCCTTACGGCGCCTGTGGCCGGGTCGCGCTTACGCTGATAGAGGATGACGCTACCCAGAGGGACGTTTCCGGCCAAGGCCTCCCTCAAATCGTGCTCTTCATCCAAGAGTTTAAACTCGAGCATGGCCGTTTTACCGATGAGGCCCTTGGCCCTCTCCGGGTCCTTAACTCCAGGAAGCTGTACCAGGATCCTATCTGTCCCCTGACGGGCGATCTCCGGTTCCGCTACTCCGAATTGATCGATCCTGTTGCGGATGGTCTCCAAGGCCTGTTCCACGGCCCACTTCTTGATCTCCTGGGCTGTGCGGGGGTCAAGCATCAACACCATCCGCACCCTGTCCCCTTGCCTGCTTTCCTCCTTGACCTTCAAGGCGGCGTACTTCGTCTCGAGGAGCTCTTGAAAAGGCGGTTTCATCTCCTCGTTGAGCAATACCACCTCTATCCCATCCCCCACCCGTTCGAGGCGGGTGAAGAAGACCTTCCGTTTCTTCAGATCGTCCTTCAAGTCGTTCTTTATGCGCTCAAGGGTGCTCTTTACCGCCTCCTCGGCCTCCACCTCCAAGAGCAGGTGCATCCCCCCTTGAAGGTCTAACCCAAGGCGGACCTTCTCCTTGGGCAAAAAGGAAGGCCAACCCTCGGGAATCTCCCCGAGGAAGGTCGGCAGGAGAAAGAGCAACGCCCCCGCCAAGACGACGAGGGTGAGGATCAACCTCACCTTGAGCCAAGTCCTCATGTTGGCCCCTTTAATACCCCAAAAGGGGAGGCGATGGCAAGGACCTTAACATAAAAAAGCGGGCGAAAGGCCCGCTCAATCCGATTCCATTCCAGGGGCCGAGGATGAGCTCGGCCGATTAGAGCTTGAAGATCATCAGCAAGGCCACCAATAGGGCGTAGATGACAAGGGACTCGATCATGGCCAGACCGATGATCATCGGGGTTACGATCCGCCCCGAGGCCGCGGGGTTACGGGCGATGCCGTCAAGGGCAGAAACGATGGCCCGGGACTGCCCCAAGGCACCGCCGATGGCGGCGATGGCGATCCCGAAGCCGGCCGCAAAGGCGATGACCTTCTTCACGTCCGGGGTGAGGACCTTTACCCCTTCAGCCTCCGCAGCCAAGGCCACCGAGGCTATCCCCACGGCGAAGACGATCCCCAACAGAAGCAGCGCAGCCCTCTTCAACCTTTCTCACCTCCTTTCCTCAATGTCCTTCTTCGTGCTCCATCTCCTCCACGGCCCCGGCAAAATAGGCCATGGACAGGAGGATGAAGACCAAGGTCTGGACTATCGCCACGAAGATGCCCAGCAACATCATGGGTAGCGGAATCAAAAGGGGGACAAGGGCGAAGACGATGCCCAGCACGTAGTGGTCTCCAAAGATGTTGCCGAAAAGACGGATGGAGAGGGAGACCGGACGGACTATGTGGCTTATCATCTCGATGGGGAAGAAAAGCGGCGCCAACCAGACCACTGGACCCATGAAGTGTTTGATGTACTTGAGCCCGTGCTCCCTTATCCCGTAGTAGTGGGTGAGAAAGAACACCGTAAGGGCACAGGCTCCGGTGGTGTTAAGGGTCTCGGTGGGGGAGTGAAAGCCGGGGATGAGCCCCCATATGTTGGAGAAGAAGATGAAGAAGGCCAGGGCCCCGATGATCATCATGAACTCCGGGCCACGAGGGCCCATATTGTCCTTGACGAACTTGAGGATGCCCTCCACCGCCAGGTCGAAGAAGTTCCGTAGGGTCACCCGATCCTCCGGGATGATGTAGGCCTCTGGGTCCTTGCTGAGTTTTCTCATCGCGGCGTAAGCCGCCACAAGGAGCACGACCACCACCACGATGGCGTTGGCGACGTGGTGGGGAAGCCGGTCGAGCAAGGGTATTACGTCCACAAAGCTGAAGGATTCGTGACCGCCTGCCGCCATCGCCTACCTCCCTTGCAAATATCCGCGAAATCCCTCTATAAGGACCGCCAAAAAGAAGGTAAAAAGCCCAGCGAGAAAGGCCAAGGGCTCCACCCATCTCCTCAAGAACAACACCACCCCAAGTACAGCCCCGAGGAGGCAAAGGAATTTGAGGCAGTATCTAGCCGCCACTGCCCTCCTCTTCCCCTCCCCCATCAAGGCGCCCTCGAAGAGTCTCCTCATAGCCCTGAAATTGAGGGCCATGATCCCGCCTCCCATAAGCACCCCAAGGAAGACCCTCAAGTCCCAGAAGAGGAGACTTCCCCCAACGAAGAGGACGAAGAGGAAAAGGTTGGTCCTCTCTATCGATCTGAGGGTCCCTGTTCCCGCTCCATCCGCTTCAGGGCCCGATAGAGGTTTTTGAAACCCGCTGCAATCCCGAAGAAGAGAAAAACGATCAGAAGCCATGGACCCGTGCCCAACCATCTATCCAAGTGGTAACCAATCCCGATCCCCACCGCCACCGCGAGCCCCATCTCGAGGCCCAGAGTGCTGTAGTAAAGGAAATTCCTGAGGGCTTTAAACCGCAACAGGCCCCCTTTCGTAACATGATTCACAGTTTAAATCAAGGCTTTTACCTCCTGCGAGGGCGCATGGGCCTGTACTCCCGGCCCTTCTTGGCCTCGGGACGGCCGTTGACCATGACGACATCGGCGGTGAAATCGTACTTGCCCTCGAAGAGGGCGCTTCCCACGGCGTAATAGTCCACCGGGGCTTTCTGCTCCTCAAATAGGGCGATCTTTTGGGGGTTGAACCCCCCGGATACGATGATCTTCACCCAGGGGAATCCCTCTCGGTCCAAGGCCATCCTGACCTTTTCCACCAGTCGGACGTTCACCCCCCTGGGGTCAAACTGCATCATTTCCTCCCAGAGGGAACGGTCCACCATCGTGTCGGAGGTGTCTAGGCGCACCGCCCAGAGGATCCTCCCGAGGCGCCTGGCCACCTCTAAGGAGGTCCCCACACAGTCGTTATGGTAATCCACCAAAGCGATGACCTTTATATCCGTCCCCTTGGCGATGTGTTCGTAGAACTTGTAGGTGGCGAGGACCGTATCCCCACGGTAGCAGGCTATGAGGGCGTGGGGCATGGTTCCGATGCCCTTTGATCCCCACCATTCAGCCCCCGCATCGGTGCTCACCGCTTTTGCCCCCCCGATGGTGGCTGCATAACCATCTCCCCCCTGCACGCTGAAGTGATCAAAGCGCGCCGCGAAGAAGAGGACCGGCTTTCCCTGGGCCGCCTCCACACAACGACGGACGTTCGTAGCCACCTTCGTCCTGCGTGCCAGAACCCCGAGGTAGACCGTCTCCAGATGAGCGAAGCTCGCCGCCGGACCCTCTATATGCATGACCGGTTCGTAGGGCTCCACTTCATCACCGTCCCGTAGAGCGGAGATATTCAGTTCATGGAACTGGTCCACCCATATCTCATCCAAGGCGCTCTCCACTTCATACCGTTCTCCGACCAAGGACAGGAACCGCTCACGGTCGGTATAGCGGACACGCCTCATCTCGGCCTTTATCTCCAAAAGCCTTGAGAAGAGCTCTTGGGCACGGTCCAGGTCCTTGTAATAACCGGTCCCCACCTTGAGGATGGCTATGGCCTCGTCCACGCCACACAACACGGCGTGCTTTTTCTGAAATACCTGCATAAGTACCCGGGGGTTATGGCGGTCGCGCTCAAGGATCAACTTTTCCCGCCAAAAATAGACGTCTGAGCGGTAGCCCATCCGGATCTCGTGCACAGGCAGGTCGAAGATGTGGACGGGCAACCTCCCCTCTAAGACGTCTTCCCTGCCCTCAGGACCAGTACTCATCCTTGGAGAGCCTCTCCTCCACTTTGACTCCGTAATACTTCTCCAGAGGGAGGAAGATGTCAGGGGCGCGGCTGTAAGCCTCCCTCACCGCCTCTCTAACCTTGGCCACCCCTCTGGGTCCCATTTTCCCCAGAGGCGGCCTGCAAGGGCCAGCAGGTAGTCCCAGCCCCCTCATGATGGTCTTTATAGGAGTGGGGTTGCGGAACTTGCATAGGACAGTAAAGCCCTCATACTCCTCCTCCACCTTCACAGTGACCACATTGAAAAGAGGGGATAGAGCCTCGTGGAGATGTTTGCCCCGCTCGAGATCGCCCTTTGCCAGGGCTTCCACCATTTCCCTCACCGCTCCTGGCAGAAGGTTGGAGATAACGGAGACCACCCCTTGGGCCTTGATGTCATCCCTGATCATCATCTCGAAGGTGAGTCCGTCGTCTCCAGAGAGGATGTCGAAATCCTTGCCGAGGAGCTTGCGGGTCTTGGCCATCCGCTCAAGGTTCCCTGTGGCCTCCTTAACCGAACGGACGTTGGGGTGCTTTCGGTTCAGGATGGCCAGATCTTCCACCTCGAGTTGGGTCCCACTGCGACCGGGGATGATATAAGGGGTCAAGTAGAGATCGGGAAATTCCTTGGCTATGGCCTCGTAGTACCCCGTGCGCAGCTCCCAGGTAGAGGGGGCGTTGTAGTAGCAATCCACCAAGAGCACCGCTTGCACCCCCAGTTCTGCCGCCCCCCTGGTGCCTTTCAGCGCTTCAGCCGTGGAGTTGCTACCCGTCCCCGCCATCACCGGGACCCGTCCTTTAGCAATGTCCACCACCTCCTTGATCACCCGCAACTGCTCCTCCCATTCCAGGGTCGGTGACTCACCGGTGGTCCCAGTGGGGACGAGTTTGGCGCCTTCCTCTATCTGGTAGACCACGTTTTTCCTCAACCCCTCGAGATCAAGATCCCCCTGGGGGGTAAAGGGGGTCACCAAGGCCGTCCAACATCCCTTAAAACGTTCTAAATTCATGCTCACCTCCCCGCTTTTGTTCGGAATTGTAAAAAGGAAGATTTCTGCAAGTCAAGCTCGCCCTTTCTGAAATTCCCGCTGTCTTATGACCTCGTAGAGGATGACAGCGGCGGCCACCGATGCGTTTAACGAATTGACCATCCCCCGCATCGGGATAGAGACCAGAAAGTCGCACTCCCTCCGCACCACAGGCCTTATCCCCTTACCCTCCCCACCGATGACCACGGCCAAGGGGCTAGTCAGGTCCTCTTCGAAGACGGAACGAGGGGCATCCGCCTCTGCCCCCACCACCCACAGCCCCGCGGTCTTGATCCTCCTCAAGGCCTCCCGCACATTGGTCACCTTGGCCACCGGCACGTGGAACACCGCCCCTGCCGAGGCCTTGGCCACTGTGGCGGTAACCTCTGCGGCCCTCCTCTTGGGAATCAGGACTCCCCACACACCACAGGCCTCCGCTGTACGGATAATCGCCCCCAGGTTCCGAGGGTCCTCCACACCATCGAGCACCAGCACCAGGGGATCTCCCTCCCCTTTCAAGACGTCCTCCAATTCCCGGTAAGGAAAGGGACCAACTCGGAGGATCACGCCCTGATGGGGAGCGCTTTGGACGAGCTGATCGAGGCGGGAACGATCCACCTCTATAGGTTCTAGTCCCCTACGAGCAGCGATCTCAAGGATGCCCTCCAGCTCCTTCCTCCGGCGTCCCCGAGCTATCAGTAGCTTCGTCGCCTTGATAGAGGAGCGCAGGGCCTCGTAAACTGGATTGATCCCGTATACCCAAAAGCCCTCCACTCGATTGTCGCCTCCCTTGGTGGGATGATATCATCTTGCAGTGATGAAGGGATATCTCGAATCGACCTTCTTTTTCGATTGGGAAACCCCTTCGCTGAGGCACAAGATAGAGGAGTTGACAGCGGGGTTATCAACTCCTCACGAACGGGCAAAAGCCCTTTTCTATTTCGTTAGGGACGCCATCCGCTACAACCCCTACACCCCCAAGGACTCGCCCGAGGAGTTCAGGGCCAGTAAGACCCTTGCCAGAGGAGAAGGATATTGTGTGCAGAAGGCGGTACTCCTTGTGGCCATGGCTAGGGGGGCAGGGATACCGGCGAGGTTGGGGTTCGCCATCATCCGTAACCACCTCATGCCTCCGAAGCTCCTGGAAGTGATGGGGACTGACATCTTCCCCTGGCATGGCTATGCCGAATTGCATCTGGGGAAGAGGTGGATAAAGGCCACACCGGCCTTTGACATCGAGATGTGCAATAAATACGATATCCTCCCCGTAGAGTTCGACGGTATAAAGGACGCGAAGTTTCACCCCCGGGACCGCCATGGCCGTCCCCATATCGAGTACCTCCTCGACCGCGGTCCCTTCGAGGATCTGCCTTTCGTAGAGATCCAAAAGGCCCTTGAAGAACGGAGGTTGCTAAGACCACCAGAGGATGCGAATAAGGACTCTTGGACTTGATGAATTCAAGGCCCTTAGAAAGGGGTTGGTCGAACTCTACCAACGGGCCTATGAGGGGCTCGAGGAGTATGCCTACCGCAAGCCCGCAGATATCAAGAGCTATTTGTCGTGGCTTTTCAAGATCGACCCTGAAGGTTTCTTCATCGCAGAGGGGGAGAAACCCTTAGGATTTGTCGCATGTTGTCGCCACTGGTGGGATAAGGACTTCGGTCCTTTGGGCGAGGTCCATGAACTGGCGGTGCTGCCGGAGGAACAGGGCAAGGGGGTAGGAACGAAGCTTCTGGAGACCTCCCTTGAATTCTTGGGGAGGGAACACGACACCTTCGGCCTTTGGGTCGGCGAAGGGAACGAACGGGCGATGGCCTTTTACCGCAGATGGGGGTTCCGGCCGGTGGGGAGGATGGGGAAGTGGATAAGGATGATCTCAGAAAAGAGGAAAAGGTGCTGAAGACCCTTATGGAGCTGCTCTCCACTCCGAGCCCTACGGGGGGAGAAAGGCCGTTGCTGCTGATGATCCGGGAATGGCTCGAAGGGAGGGGGTTTCAGTGTGAAGAGGAGGAGGTAAAAGGGGCCCAGGGGAACCTAATCGCTGTGAGAGGAAACCCCCGTTTCCTTCTGGCCACCCATCTCGACACCGTCCCCCCCTGGGATCATCCCCATGCCACAACCCCTTTGGCGAAGGACGGGGAGGTTTGGGGGCGGGGGGCGGTGGACGCCAAGGGCCAGATCGCAGCCCTCTTGATGGCGGTGGAGGACACAGAGGCCCCTTGTTCCATAGCCCTTTTCTGCGACGAGGAGGGAGAAGGCAGGGGGTCAAGGGCCTTCAGGCCGCCACAGGGCCTTAAGGGAGCTTTGGTCCTCGAACCCACAGGGCTCAAGCTCGCCGTGGCTGAGGCGGGGAGTGTAGAGGTCATGGTGCGGATGAAGGGTAAGGCCGCCCATGGAACCATGCCCTCTTCGGGCAAAAACGCCATAGAGGAGCTGATGGAGGCCTATGAAGAGCTGAAATCCCTCCCCTTCCTCTCTTTGAACCACCCCCTTTTTCCCCCTTTTAGGCCCAACATCGGTTACATCCGAGGAGGGAGGGACCCCCAGTTGGTCCCCGACTCATGTGAGGCGTGGATAGATACTCCCGTCCCCCCTGGGGTGGACGTGGAGGAGGCCAGAGAGCTGATAGTAGGCGTCTTCAAAAGAAGGGGGGCAGAGGTACGGATCAAGGACTTGGAACCGCCATGGGAGATGGGGGAAGGGGATAGGGAAGTGATGGAGCTCATAGCCGAGGCCTATCGAAGGGTTCTCGGAACCCCTCCCGAACTATGGGGGATGCCATCCTGGACCGATGCCGCCAACCTTCGCCAAAAGGGGCTAATGACCCTCGTCCTCGGTGCCGGGGACCTGGCTTTGGCCCATACACCCGAGGAGCGGATATCGATCGCGGAGGTGTCCAAACTCGCGGTGATCCTCAAGGAACTCTTGGAATTGCTTCAGGTTTACCCTTAACTTGCCCCGTGTTATAGAAGGATCTACCATGGTGCGCTTCTTCCGCGTATCCAAGACCTACCCTGGCGGCACGAGGGCCCTGCAAGAAGTGACCTTCTCCATCGAAAAAGGGGAGTTTGTCTTCATCACAGGGCCGAGTGGTGCGGGGAAGACCACCTTATTGAAGTTGATGATCCTGGCCGAACGCCCCGATAGGGGGGAGATATTGCTCGACGGCCTCAACATCACCCGTCTCCCCCCTTCAAAGGTGCCGTACCTGAGGCGGAGGGTCGGTTTTGTCTTTCAGGACTTCAAACTCCTGAAGGACAGGACCGTCTTCGAAAACGTAGCGCTCCCCTTGGAGGTGGCGGGGTACTCCCCTACGCGAATGCAAAGGCGCATTCGCCAAATTCTCAGGCTGGTGGGTCTAAACGATGGCTATCTGGACAAACTGCCTCAGAGGCTCTCCGGTGGGGAGCAGCAACGGGTCGCCATAGCCAGGGCCCTGGTGAACAATCCCCCTTTGTTAATCGCGGATGAGCCCACCGGAAACCTCGATCCGCAGCTGACGATGGAGATCATGGACCTCTTTCGAAAGACGAACCTCTTGGGGACGACGGTCGTCGTAGCCACCCACGACACATCCTTGGTAGCCCGCTACGGCCACAGGGCTATTGCCCTTCACAAAGGGCGCGTTGTAGGAGGATGAAGAGGGGCTTTTACCTTCGCCAAGCATGGAGGCACTTCAGGGAGGGAAAGGGTCCCTATCTCTTCGGCCTGAGCACCATCACCATGGCCTTCTTCCTCTTCGCCCTTTTCCTCATGGCCTTGGAGAACTTGGAGGGTTTGATCTCAACTTGGCACAAAAGGATACAGGTCGTCTGCTATCTCGAGGGGGGAATCGGTAAGGAAGAGGTGGAGAGGATAAAAGAGCAGATCGCAGAACAACCCGAGGTAGGCACCCTGACGTACATACCGCCACAAAGGATAAAGGAAGAACTCCTCGGAGACTTGGGGGAAATGGCAAGGGGATTGGAGGGACTCGAAGAAGAGCTCTTTCCCTCCTGCTTGGAGATAAGCTTAAAGTCGCCCTTCTCCCTCGCTTCCCTCGAAGCCTTCGCCCGGCGAATGGAGAAGATCCAAGGTGTGGCAGAGGTCCAGTACGGCGGCAATTGGCTTCAGCGGGCCAGCCTCCTTTTAAACCTACTCAAAGGGGGGGCTTGGGTAACAGGAGGGGTGCTCCTTCTGGTGACCCTTCTTATCACCGCCAACACCCTTAAGCTGGTCTTCTACCAACGAAGAGAAGAGGTGGAGATCTTGCGTTTGGTGGGGGCAACTGAGGGTTTCATCCGTGGCCCCTTTTACCTCGAGGGGACCGTGCAAGGCCTCATCGGGGCCGGCGTGGCCATCGGGTTGGCGGCCCTCGCCCACAACTTCGTGCAAACCGAGGTATCCTCACGAGCCTACCCCTACCTTTCCCGCATCTCCTTCCTCTCGTTGAGATCTATAGCCCTTCTGCTTGCTTTGGGCCTCTCTTCAGGACTTTTAGGGGGGATGATATCTTGCTCTGGCTCAAGTTAACGGCGATTGCGACTCTTTTCTTAGTCGGCATAGGGATCGCTGAGGGGAGGCAACCCAAAGAAAAGCAAAGGGACCTGGAATCGGTGCGTAGGGAACTCCAAAAGAGGCGTAAGATCGCCGAGAAGAAGGCCCGCATGGAAAGGGAACTTCTCCGACGCCTCGAGGAAACGTCCAGGCGAGCCGGGGAGGTAGAGGGGGAACTCAGGGCCCTCGAAGCCGAGTATCGCGAAATAAGCAAGCGGATGGAGGAACTGCAGCGGGAGATCGCGACCCTCGAGGTCCGCTGCAAAGGACTGCAACACCGGCTCAAAAGGCGCCTCCTGACCCTTTACCGGCTGAAACGCGGAGGGCTATTGGAGGTACTGCTGGGAAGCGACTCTTACGGGGAACTCCTCCGCCGGCTCCGTTTCCTCACCATCCTCCTCAGCGTGGACCGTCGTCTCTTGGAGGAGAGTCACCGTCTCATAGAGGAAAAGGAGGACAAATGGAGGGCCCTCCGAGAGGTCCAAAGGCAATTGGCGGAAAAAGGCCGACAGATAGAGGAACTACGCCGTTCCTTTAAGGAGAAGGAGGGGGAGGTCAAGCGATTACTTGCCGCCATAAGGGCTGAAAAGAGGGAAGAGCTGCGCAAGATAGCGGAGCTCAAAAGACGGGAAAGGGCCCTACGACAACTCATGCACCGCCTCCAGAAGGGAAAGGCTGGAAAAAGGATGCAAGGGGTGAGGGGGAAATTGCCCCCTCCCGTTGAGGGGAAACCCGTGTCCTTGCCCGGACGAAAGGGCATCGCCTTCTTCTGCAAGGAGGGCACTAAGATAAGGGCGGTCAGGGACGGCCGTGTCGTCTTCGCGTCGTGGTTTGACGGATATGGAAATCTGATGATAATAGATCACGGCCGAGGGTATCACACCGTTTATGCCCATGCCAAACGCCTTTTAAAGGAGGTCGGTGAGGAAGTTAAGGCGGGAGAGGTCATAGCCTTGGTGGGAAGCACTGGTTCAGCCCAAAGGCCGATGTTATATTTCGAGCTCAGGTACCGTGGGAGGTGTAAATCCCCCACCCAGTGGCTCGCTTTACCAAGGAAGAGGTAGCAAGGAAGGAGGCCTAAATGTCGAAGAAAAGGAAATTTACGGCATTGCTCCTCTTTTTCTTCCTCCTCGGCTCTCTCATGGGCGCCCTCTACACCCATCGTGTCTCAGCCCGTTCGGAGGGCAAGGAGGGGGTCTATGAGAAGCTGAAACTCTTTACAGAGGTGATGGAGATCGTCCAGAGGGAGTACGTGGAGGAGGTAAAACCCGAGGACCTGATCGTCGGGGCCATCCAGGGGATGCTCCAAAGTCTGGATCCCCATTCGTCCTACCTCACCCCGGACATGTTCAAGGAACTCCAAGTGGAGACAAAAGGGAGTTTTGGCGGCCTTGGCATAGAGATCGGCATAAGGGACGGCATCCTCACTGTGATCTCCCCCATTGAGGACACCCCCGCATGGCGAGCAGGGATCAAGGCAGGAGACAAGATCATCAAGATAGACGGTGAACCGACCAAAGGCCTCAGCCTGATGGAGTGCGTCAAGCGCCTCCGGGGCCCAAAGGGCACGAAGGTAACCATCACCATCATGCGGGAGGGGTTCACCGAACCGAAGGACTTCACCATCGTCCGCGACATCATCAAGATCAAAAGCGTCAAGGCTCGGAAGCTGGAAAATGGGTTTGTATACCTGCGCATAGCCCAGTTCCAGGAGCGAACCGCCGACGATTTCAGCAAGGCGATCGAGGATCTCGAAAAGGAAACCAAGATCAGAGGAATGGTCTTGGACCTCCGAAGTAACCCCGGGGGGCTACTTAACCAGGCTGTGGAAATAGCCGATTTCTTTCTGGACAAGGGGGTCATCGTCACCGTCAAGGGGCGGGGTGAGGAGCGAATGGAGTTCAGGGCCAAGGAGGAGGGGACCCTACCCCACTGGCCGGTGGTCGTGCTTGTGAACCACGGCTCGGCCTCGGCATCGGAGATCGTGGCCGGTGCCCTCCAGGACTACGGTCGGGCCGTCATTATGGGGAAGCGCACCTTCGGAAAAGGATCAGTTCAGACCATCATCCCCTTGGAGGACGGATCGGGGATACGCCTCACCACCGCCCGTTACTTCACTCCCAAGGGCCGTTCCATCCAGGACAAGGGGATAGAGCCGGACATAACCCTTGAACATGCGGAGATCGTACGGGACGGAGAAGACCCCGCCATAAAGGAGGCCCTTAAGCATTTGAAGGCCCTGAGCATCTACTGGCACTACCTGGAGGAGGAAGAAGAGGTGAGCGATCCCCTGAAGGAGGTCTCCCTGTAAAGGGAGGGGGATGGCTACAAGCAAGAGGAAGGGGACGCGATCTCGGAGCCCATCCCGCAAGAAACGAAGGCCACGAAAGGGAAAAGGCACCTTCTGGCCGTGGATCCTATTGCCCTTTATGCCCTTGGTGGGGGGGGCCGTGGTTTTCTTCCTTTTGAGGCCCACACCCCCGCCTGCCCCTCCGCTCCCCACGAAGGTAGAGATGTTGCGTCCTGCAGTGGCGCAGGCCTTGGTGGAGGCCGCCCTCTTCGAGAAGGGGATCAGCCGCCAACGTATCAGTATCTCACCCGGGAGACTGAAGGTATCCCTCCCTAACGGGGTAGGTCCTGCGGAAGTGATCTCTTTCCTCAGAGGGCGGCTAGCCGAGGTCGACGCGAGGATAAAACTCAGCGTCCGCACTGCAGAACAGGGCACCTGGGTGGAGGTATGGAGCGGAGGGAGGAAATCCCTTACCCTCTTTCTCTACCGTCCTCGCGTCCAACCCCCTCAGATCTCAGTGGTGGTGGACGATTTGGGCTTAGATCTCAAGGCAGCAGAGGCCATCATGGAGGCCGGGGAACCCCTTACCCTGTCCCTTCTGCCCTTTCGTCCTCATACGCGGGAGGTGGCCGAAAGGGCCCATAGACGCGGTTTCGAGGTAATGATCCATCTACCCATGGAACCCCGGGGATATCCCTTGAGGGATCCGGGCAAGGGGGCCCTTTTGGTATCCATGGAAAAGGAGGAGATCCGCAGGACCGTGAGGAAGTTATTACAGGATGTCCCATACGCCCGTGGGGCCAATAACCACATGGGCTCGCGTTTCATGGAGGACCCCGAAAAGGTAGCGGTGGTCATGGAGGAACTGAGAAAAAGGGGACTGTTCTTTCTCGACAGCCTCACCACCCCCCACTCCCAAGGATTGTCCTTGGCACAGAAAATGGGACTGGCTGCCATAGGGAGGGACGTGTTTCTGGACAACGATCAGGATGAGGAGGCCTTTCTAAAACAATGGCGGGTCTTGCTCCGCCGCGCCCGTCGCCGGGGCAGGGCGGTGGGGATTTGCCACCCTTACCCGAGCACCATACGGGCTCTGCGGGAGGCCCTCCATACCCTCGACGGAGTGGAATTGGTGCCGCTTTCATGGATCGTAAAGGGAACTACAGGTTGATCCCTGTGGGGGTCATCCACTCCCCCTACAGCTCTCCCGAAGAGGCCCCAAGACAAGGGGTCCTCAGCGGGGAGGAATCCGAAATCGAGATCTTCGAGGAATACGCCGAGGCCCTTGAGGGGGTGGAGGAACTCCATCACCTGGTGGTGCTCTACTGGTTTGACCGCGGAAGAAGGGATCTCCTCAAGGCAACGCCTCCAGGGGAGGCGAGAGAGCGAGGGGTATTCGCCACCAGATCTCCCCATCGCCCTAACCCCATTGCCCTCTGTGTAGTGGAGGTGTTGGAGAGGAAAGGGAGACGGCTGCGGGTGAGGGGACTCGATGCCTTAGATGGGAGCCCTCTGCTCGACTTGAAACCCCCCCTCTCCGAGGGTGAGGCGGTCAAACTCTGAAGGATCGGACCTTACGGAGGAGCCTGAAAAGCCCTCCAAACCTCCTGAGGACCCGAAGGTCCCTGGCCTTGCGGCGGACGGCCTCCTCCCCCTTCATGACCCCTTCTTCGAAGCGTTCAAATTCCGTCCAGTGAAAGGATGAGACCTCCGGCCTCAGCACCAAATCGGCGGATTTTACCTCCCGTTCACAGAGGGCATAGCTCATTACCTCCATCGACCTCAAGATGCCTTCTATGCCACTGCCTATGAACTGCAAAGGCGTCAACTCCTTGCCCACATCCACCGCCACTACCACCTCCGCACCAAGTTCCCTTACGGCCTCCACAGGGACCATGGAGAGGACCCCTCCGTCCACGAGTAAGCGGCTGCCCCACTTCACAGGGGGAAGCACCCCCACCACTGAGGCGCTGGCGAGCACGGCCTCGGCCAAGGGCCCTTCCTTCAGGACTACGCGTTCCCCTCGACTTAGATCGACAGCCACAGCGGCGAAGGGCAGTTTGGTATCCTCTACCCTGCCCTCTCCGAGAAGGGATCTAAGCACTTCGAGGGCCCTCTCCTGGGGGATGACCGAAGGCTTCACCAGTACGGCCTGCAACATCATCTCCTTCTGTAGAAAACCCGCAAGGCGCTGAAAGAAGCGGACCTTCTGGTCGTAGCGGAAATCCAGTTCCCTGAGGATGCGCAACCTCAGCTTGGCGAAACGCTCCCCTCTGAGGAACTCGGAGATCTTGACCTTGACCGCCTCTGCATCGGGATGGAGGGCGTATAGGGCTCCTACAACCGCCCCCATGCTCGTCCCCGCAATGCAATCCACAGAGATGCCCATTTCCTCAAGTCCTTTGAGGACCCCTAAGTGGGCGAAGCCCCTTGCCCCTCCCCCGCCCAAGGCCAATCCCAGCACAGCCATAGCCCCATCATACAGGAGTTTACAAAAGGTCAAAAGTGATTGAAGGCCTCGGGGGGTTCTGTTATCTTTAACCCTCGCATCATGGCCCTCTTCAAAAAAAAGAAAGAGGAACGCAAGGACGACCTCTGGGAGAAGTGTAGGTCCTGCCAAGAAGTCGTGCTCAAGAGGGAGCTCGAGCGAAACCTGAGGGTGTGTCCCAAATGTGGCTATCACTTTCCCATCTCGGCCAAAAGACGCTTGGAGATCACCCTGGATACGGGCTCCTTCGAGGAGATGGACCCCCACCTCTCCCCCACCGATCCTCTGAAATTCAAGGACACCAAACGTTACGTTGACCGCCTCCGTGAGGCCCAGGAGAAGACGGGCCTAAAGGACGCTTTCGTTTACGGAGTGGGGACTATCGAAGGACAGCCAGCGGTGGTGGGGGTTTTCGACTTCTCCTTCATGGGGGGGAGCCTGGGATCTGTGGTCGGAGAGAAGGTGACCCGAGCGGTGGAGGAGGCCTATCGCAGGGAATGGGGCTTAGTGATCTTTTCGTGCTCCGGAGGGGCGAGGATGCAGGAGGGAATCCTCTCCCTTATGCAAATGGCCAAAACCAGTGCCGCCCTCGCCCGCCTGAAGAGAAAACGTCTGCCTTATCTGTCGGTCCTCACCGATCCCACCACCGGAGGAGTGACCGCCAGCTTCGGCATGCTGGGAGACATAATCATCGCAGAACCGGGAGCCCTTATCGGCTTTGCAGGTCCACGGGTCATAAAGGAGACCATTGGCGAAGAGCTGCCCCCGGGATTCCAAAGGTCAGAGTACTTGCTGGAACATGGTCTCGTGGACATGGTGGTGGAGAGGCGCCATCTCAAAGGGGTGCTGGCGAAGCTTCTGGACCTCCTCTATCACTGAAAGATGGCCTACCGGGAGGAACTAGAGTACCTTTACGGCCTTGAGCGCTTCGGCATGATCTTTGGCCTCCAGAACGTGTCGGAGCTGCTCGGGCTACTTGGGAATCCCCATTGGGGTCTAAAGGTGGTCCACGTCGCAGGGACTAACGGCAAGGGTTCAGTGTGCGCTATGCTCCACGCAGTCCTCTCCCGCCGCTACAAAGTGGGACTTTACACCTCACCCCACCTTCACCGCTTCAACGAGCGCATCCGTATCCAAGACGAGATATCCGACGAGGAGGTGGTGGCCCTCACACGGCTCCTCAGGTCCAAGGTGGAGGAAGCGGGGCGTCCTGAGCATTTCACCTTCTTCGACTTCACCACCGCCATGGCCCTCTACTACTTCGCCCAGAAAGGGGTCGACCTGGCGATAGTGGAAGTGGGACTCGGGGGCAGACTGGATTCCACCAACGTGGTGAACCCCCTTGTAACGGTGATTACCAACATAGGCCATGATCACACCGACGTGCTGGGGAGCGATCTTACGGAGATCGCCCGAGAGAAAGCAGGAGTGATAAAGGCGGGGATACCCGTCGTATGTGGAGAGGGAAAAGAGGCCCCCCGGAGGGTCATAGAGAAAGAGGCGAAGATGAAGGGGGCTCCTCTCTACCTCCTTGGGCGCGATTTCCGCTGGCAGAGGGACGAGGGGAGGTTAAACTTCGAGGGACGGCGCTGGCGTTTTAAGGGGCTGTCCGTAGGGCTTTCGGGGGCACATCAGTTGGAAAACGCGGCCTTGGCATTGGCTACCCTTCAGCTCCTGGACGAGGAAGGCCTCGAAATAGGGGAAGAGGATGTAAGGATAGGTCTTCGCACGGTGAGGTGGCCGGGACGCTTTGAACTGTTCCACGGGCCACCCCGGGTGTTGCTCGACGGGGCCCACAATCCCGAGGGGGCCAAGGCCCTTAAGGTATCCCTGGGGGAGATCCCCTACAGGGACCTCCACCTCATCTTGGGGATCATGGCCGACAAGGAGTGGAAGGGGGTATTGGAGGAACTCGTCCCCGGGGCATCCACAGTGGTCGCCTGTAGACCCCAGACATCGCGGGCCCTCGACCCCGAGGAGATAGTGAGAGAGACGCGCCGTTGGAACGTCAGAGCTTGGACCGTAGAGGACCCAGCGGAGGCCCTCAAGCAGTTAAAGGAAATCGCAAAACTGGAGGATCTCATCGTCGTATCAGGGTCCTTGTTCACCGTAGCCGAGGTGAGGGAGGCCCTCCTTGGGGGAAGATGAAGGTCCTCCGGATCCTTCTGGCGCTGTTGCTCTTCCCCACCATCGCCCTGGCCTCGGAGGTAAGGATCACCGCCGATCGCCTGACCTATAACCGCCGTGAAGGGGTGATCTACCTGGAGGGAAACGTCAGGGCCTGGTACGGAGGCGCGTACTTCGAAGCCCAACGCGTCCTCTATTGGATCGAGGACCATTACTTGGTAGCTGAAGGGAACGTCCTCCTCAAAGAAGGAGGCGACATCCTACGGGCTGGCCGAGCCGAATTGGACACGGAGACAAAAGAGGGGGTCCTCTACGACGCGAGGATCTTTCTAAAGCGGCGTCATTTTCACATCACGGGACGGAAGGTAGAGAAACTTGGGGAAAGGCGATACCGTATAGAAGAGGCTACCCTCACCTCTTGCGACGATAGCCCGCCATCCTGGAAGTTCACCTGCAGACGCCTCGACGTAGAGGTGGAGGGCTTCGCCAAAGGGTGGTGGCCGGGGTTCAGGGTGAAGGACGTCCCCCTCCTCTACCTCCCTTGGGCTACCTTTCCCGTGAAGAGGGAGCGCCAAACGGGATTCCTCATCCCCTCCCTCTCCTTTTCAAATCGCTATGGTCCCATCGTCACCCTCCCCTTCTTCTGGGCCATCTCCAAGGACCAGGACGCCACCTTTTACCTCACGCGCCACGGCGACGTCAGGGGAAGGGGGTTCAAGGGCGGAGTGGAATATCGCTTCGCTAGGAGCACCACTTCCCAAGGGAGTTTCCGCCTTTTCTGGCTTCGGGACCAGGTAGAAGGGGAGTATCGCTGGGCCTTATTCTCGGATCAGCGCCACCTCCTCCCTGGAGGGATCAAGCTTTTAGCGGACGTGAACCTCGTCAGCGACAAAGACTACCCCTCTGACTTCGAGGAAGATCTGGGGGAAGAGGCCCTAATCGATGCCCGCTCCAAAAACCAGATGGAATCCACCCTCCATCTTTGGAAGGGATGGGGATGGGGGGAGGCCTCCCTGGAGTTCTCCTATTTCAGGGATCTGGAGGTGGACGACAACGACGCCACCCTTCAACGCCTGCCAAAGGCCACCTTTGAGATATATAAGCGGCCCCTCGGAAAGACCCCTTTAAAGGGGGAACTCCAAGGGGAAGCCGTCCACTTTTGGCGACAGGAAGGGGTAAGGGGAGGGAGGTTTGAGATAAGGCCGAAGGTCTCCCTACCGATGGCACCCCTTCCCCCTGTCAGGTTTGAACCGTGGCTCCAGGGACGGGGAACCCTCTACCTGACCCAAGACCCAGAAGGGAAATACGACGATCTGAGCGAAAGGGGACTAGTGGAGGCAGGATGGTCCATCTCCACCACTTTATCCAAGAGATACCCCACCTCTAACGGTCTATTGCTCCATCTCGTAGAGCCCAAATTGCTCTATAGCTGGAGGCCCGACGTCCCCCAAGGGGAGAACCCGGGGTACGACTCCACCGACCGGCTGCCCCCTGAGAGCCTCTTCACCCTTGAACTCACCCAGCGCCTGAAGTGGCTGTCAAAGGGCGAGGAACGGAGGATAGTCTGGGGCAGGCTCTCCCAGGGCTTCGACACCTTTCCTGACCTCCCATGGGAAGAACGCCTGAAGGACCTTGAGGCGGAGTTCCACTTCACCCCCCGTGACGAGATAGACCTTGAAGGCGAGGTCTCCTACGACCACCACCGAAGGCGTTTTGACACCGCAGCAGCCGCTGCCTCCATTATCTATAAGGGCCTCAAACTGAGGGGGGAATACCGGTTTAACCGCGATGAAGAGGTGGAGGAGGTAAACCTCTCGGCTGCCTTCACTCCTCATAGAAAAATCGACCTATGGACCAGTTTTAAGTACGATCTGAAGAAAGATTACCGTGTAGAGACGGAATACGGCCTCAGGTACAAGCATCAATGCTGGGAAGTGGCCCTTTCTTTGCTAGATAAGGGACGGTCTCCTGACGGTACTCAGAGGGCCGAATGGCGGGCGATGGTCGAGATCACGTTAAAAGGGATCGGTAGTTTCAAGGTCAAGTAGGGCGTGGGGACGGAAGAAAAGTCCGTGGCATTGGAAAATCTCTCCCAGACCTCTTGACAAAGGCCAGCTTGGCGAAGTAGTGATGGGCCTCCAAAGATGCGTTTCTTAGCGACCTTCGCCATCCTGCTGTCCTTTTGGATCCTGCTGTCGGGTCAATTCGACCCATGGCATCTATCGTGGGGGGTAGCCTGCTCTGCCCTGGTGGCCTATCTGTCCGGGGATCTGCTCTTCAACGGGCCGGTGGGAAGGGAAAAACTCCGCCAGGGATGGCGCTTCCTTCGCTACCTCCCCTGGCTGTTAAGGCAGATCTTCGAGGCGAACCTCCATGTAGCGAAATTGGTGCTGCATCCACGGATGGCGGAGTTGATCGATCCGAGGATCATCCGCTTCAAGACCAGGCTATCCCATGACCTGGCCCTGGTGACCTTTGCCAACTCCATCACCCTCACCCCTGGGACGATAACCGTGCACATCGACGAGGAGAGGCATTTCTACGTGCACGCCATAGACCGCCACGTGGCAGAAGCCCTACCCGGGGAGATGGAGGAAAGGGTGGGAAGGGTTTACGGAGAGGACGATGGGTGAGGTGTTCATAGG